>DFQD01000138.1 GCA_002377605.1 Gammaproteobacteria bacterium UBA3498
GTGTCAACAATGTTAATGTGGTAATCCTGCCAGTTTATTGCTGTATTCTTGGCTAGAATCGTGATACCCCGCTCCCTCTCCTGCTCGTTGGAATCCATGATTCGTTCAACTTGCTTGCCACGGCTCCCTAACGTTCCTGATTGCTGCAAAAGCTTATCAACCAAAGTCGTCTTGCCGTGGTCAACATGGGCAATTATGGCTATATTGCGAATTTTTCCGATCATCTGATATGCAGGAAAGTTTTAGGGAATTACTACAAAAGCGCGGGAGTATACACGAGAGTCCTCGCTTAAGTTAAGTTGGCAAAATCGGACTGTACTTATTGAAAAATGCAATCAGGAGCTGGACCTTAAGTCCAGCACTCCTATATTGCTAAAGCCTTCATCCTGTAGATGAGCCGCGTGCAATCGGCTCATCATTCCTTTATCACAATAAAGTAGGTAGTGAGCGTCTTTATTCAAGTTCGAAAAATTTGTTCGGAGCTGATAGAAAGGAATGTTTAGAATTTCTGCGCCTGCTATTTGTAAAGGGGTAATTTCTAAATCGTCGGGATGGCGAATATCAATAACTATACTCCCACTACTAACCTCTTTTTCAATAGCAACTTCGGAACTCGAATTATTAAAGTCATCAACAACTTCAGTGATTAGTTGATAGCGCGCAGAATCGATTGCCGCTTGTAGTTTTTCGAAATCGAAACGGTTTTCTTCATTTTCAATTTTTTCTAGCTTCGCTTTGGTAGTAGGATTCTTGGATATAACTGCACAATACTCAGGAATGTTTTTAGAAAAATCTTCGGCGCCAATTTCTCTGGCTATATCGATAATTTCTTGTTTATCGCTGGTACAGAGTGGTCGCAACACCATGGTTTCTGTCACGGAATCGATTACCGCCAAATTCATCAAGGTCTGGCTTGAAACCTGTGCAATGCTTTCTCCAGTCACGAGACCGTTGATATTCATTCTTTTTGCTATTGCTTCCGCCGCGCGCAGCATCATACGCTTAAGAATCACTCCCATCTGAGAATCATCAATTTTATTAAGTATCTCTTCGACAATTCCTTCAAAGGGAACTGAAACAAACTTCACACGGTGAGAGCTGTGATATTTTATCCACAAAAACAAAGCGACTTCCTTAACAGCAAGCTCATGGGCTTTACCACCCAAATTAAAAAAGCAGTAATGGGTTTGCAGTCCGCGTTTAATGCATAAAAAGCTCGATACTGTTGAATCGAATCCTCCTGAGACCAATGACAGTACTGCATCCTGGCAGCCAAGAGGAAATCCTCCCAACCCTGAAATTTGTCTCTTAATGATATAAAGGAAGTCGTCTCTAATTTCTAGGAAGACAGAGACATCAGGATTCTTGAGTTTTACTCCTGCAGTATTGCAATTTTGTTTTAGTCCTCCTCCGACGTACTGTTCTATATCAATTGATTTAAATGGATGCTTACCAGTACGTTTGCAGCGAACAGCAAATGTTTTACCCGTAATTTTTTCTTCGTAAACGTCTCGAGTTAAGTGAAAGATTTCTTCGATTGATGGTAGTGGGTGTTTATCTGCTTGCAGAATATTGGCAATGCCAGGTGTTGAAGCAATCCGGTCATTAATTGCTGCGAGCATAGCTGGATTTTCACAGCTGGTTTGTATTTCCAAAACATCCCACTCACCGATGACGCTTATGGAGTCATCCAATTCCTTGAGCACTTCCCGCAAGTTTTTACGCAGTTGCCGAATAAAGCGTCGACGCACCGGGCGACTCTTAATTGTAATCTCTGGAAACAGTTTGATGAGGTACAACATCGAAATCTCAGGCTGACTCGTGATCGCTCAACTGGCAATTTTAGCGCATTGATGGTGCAGAAATTTTCATTCCCTTTAAAAATCGCACCTTAATGATGCAATGAAAATATCAATGCACTCTATCAGTGCTTTTTTTGTTGAAGTTTATTTCCAGCTCCAGTAAATTCGGGCCTTGCAGCGGTATGGCTGCTGGCATACATTTTGCTCCTCCCCATGCACACAAGGCAAGCCTCGGAAAGCAGTATCTCTGACTCGAATGGTACCCCTGTGAATAGGCAGGGATCTTGAGTCCGGATAATGAGACTTTTGCATTGTTGCGCGATGCCCAAGCCTACTACCCATTAACCTGCGGTGGCGAATGAGAGCATCGCTTAAAAGAATTTAGTATCAAGTAGTCGAAAATCGATTAGGAGAAAGTTTAAAAATGAAATCAAAACTGGAATACATTTGGCTTGATGGTTTCAAGCCTACCCAAAGCCTGCGCAGCAAGACACGGGTAGAGTCGGACTTTGGTGGAACTCTGGAAGAGTGTCCGATGTGGTCATTCGACGGTTCTTCCACTCTGCAAGCGACAGGCGAAGATTCAGATTGTTTGTTAAAGCCTGTTGCTATATATCCGGACCCTGATCGTGCCAATGCCTATTTAGTAATGACAGAAGTGCTTAATGCTGATGGCACTCCGCATGAAACTAATGGCCGTGCCACAATCGATGATGACGATGAGGATTTCTGGTTTGGTTTCGAGCAGGAATATTTTCTGTGGGATACCAAAACTAATCTACCTCCAGGTTTTCCTCCCGGCGGTTACCCTGGCCCTCAAGGCGTCTATTATTGCTCAGTTGGAGCCGCTAATGCCCACGGCCGTGACTGTATCGAAGATCACTTAGACCTCTGTCTCGAAGCGGGAGTCAACGTAGAAGGTATCAACGCTGAAGTGGCAGCTGGCCAGTGGGAATTTCAGGTATTTGCAAAAGGTGCCAAGCGCGCTGGTGATGAGACTTGGATAGCTCGCTATATTTTGGAGCGCACGGCTGAGCGCTACGGCCTAGCCATCAACTACGATCCGAAGCCTCTTGGTAAAGAGCTGGATTGGAATGGCTCTGGCATGCACGCCAACTTTTCTAATGCGACCATGCGTGAGTCTGGTGACGAATCTGTGTTTACCAAGATATGTGAGCACTTTGGTAAGAATATCGATCGCCACATTAGTGTCTATGGTGCTGATAATGATCAGCGCTTGACTGGTGAACACGAAACTCAGTCTATAGATATGTTCAGCTACGGAGTTTCAGACCGTGGTGCATCCATTCGCATCCCTGTAGGCACGGTTGAAGATGGTTGGAAAGGTCGTTTGGAAGACCGCCGTACAGCATCAAATGCAGACCCTTATAAGGTGGCATCTGCAATCATTAAGACCACGAAAGAAGCATTAGGCTAAACCCGCTAGTCGATTGATAAAAAGCCCGGGTATACCGGGCTTTTTATTTTGAGCTCATTCTCTCTAAAATTGAAATATGCACTATTTTGGTGCATACTCCTAAAATCAAATCTCATCACCCTATCTTGGTAACCATGAAAACCCCCATTTTCGCGCCTTAATAGCTCTATGTTAGCGCATTAGTTGGTCTTCATATTGCATA
>DFQD01000131.1 GCA_002377605.1 Gammaproteobacteria bacterium UBA3498
TGTTTTTGATTTCAGCAGTGATGGACACAATAGGGATGTCGCCACAACAAAATGCTGCAGTGGTGGGATTTATTCTTGCGTTCGATCGTCCGCTGGATATGTTGCGTACGAGCGTCAATGTAGGTGGCGACCTTTCAGTCTCAACAGCGGTAGCAAACTGGGAAGGAGAATTCGATAAGGAAGTTTTCGACCGATAGCTCAACCGCTAGAATGAATAACTAATTGTTGTGCCAATTCTTAAATCTTCGTCGAAGAAAATTAGTGGTGAATGACTATTTGAATTAATACTTATGATTTGAGCTTCGACTGTCCAGTTATCATCAATCGTATAGTTCACAGAGAGCATAGCCAATAAGGAATCTCCTTCTAGATCCCCTTGTAGGGTCGATGCTAAGGTAAGATCATTGTTCAAGAGGATATTACTGTAGCGCACTAACCAACTTCCGAAGACACCTTCATTGACCAGCTGCTGCCCCGGCAAAAGACCTTTATCTTCGTCTAATATTTTTTGGGCTTGGATGCCTAGACTTAAACTTTGATCATTATCTGGAGCCCACTCAAAGCCGAACGAGGTGCCAATTTGATCTTTCTCCAAATCTAAAGGTGAAGCTAGCGAAGAGATTCCTGGCAAATTAAAATTGTCAGCCAGTACATTGTGACTAAAAGCCAAATCGAAATTCAGTAATAATCTTCCTATTGCTCGATTGGCGCTGAAACCTAGAAGGATGAAATCATTTTTTTTTGCCACTGCATCCCCGATTTTGTTGATGGGGTCTTCATAGCGCAGTTGATTCTCATATAAGTAGGCAGCCATAAAACTGATATCACTAAGATCAAACGATTTGCGCCACTGAGTACCGACCTCAAAAATCGCATCGCCGTCGCGTTTGTAGTCAGTTAAGTTAAATTGTGGTTCAAAAAAAAACGGGCTGCCTCGCACAGGCGCAGGATTAAACTCAGGATAGAGATTAATAAAGCTAGACCAGTTACTGTCTTCACCGAAGTAATCCCATACCACCATCCATTGATTAAGACGCGCATCTTCAATGTCGATGATGGTCATGTCCCGGAACTCGATGTGGTTGATGACATCCAGTACCGAGTTTCCAACAGTTTCACCCCACACCACAGTCTGCCTTCCAAACTTGAAGCTGTGTTGGTCGGAACTTCGTTGAAGGAAAAATTCGTTGACCCGGTATTCCGCATCAATCTTGGCGCCGTTGGCATGGTATTCATAGTCCTCGTTCCAGTAGGCCCTCGCCTGCCCACTAGCTTGTAGTAACCAGCCAGGCGCAAATGCATTTTGATAGCGGATATTAAGACCTAGTCGGTTATTTTCCATTTCTGCTTCACGCGGAAACGAAAAACCTGGCAACGGTTCTACAGAATGGTTGTTGACTTGTCCGTAAAATTGTTGGGTGACGCGCACGGTAAAACCTTCCAGCCACGACCCTTCATTATTATTGGGTGACTCGTCAAAAACATCGCCGAATAGATTGTCATCGAAAATGATTTCGTCGCTTAATAAATCTTCCCCTCCAAGATTGGGCTCCTCTTCCTGTTGAGATAGCGCTATTGGAGCGACGAATATCAGAATTAAGCCGGCTCTTTTGCAGAAGCGCGACATATTAATTTAGTAGTTCCAGGTTAATTTAGTTGAGATCGAAGATTTTCCAATTCGGTTTCTCTATACGCAGCATCGGTTAACGTGCGTTGAGTGAGAAATTCATCTTGAATGTCTAAGTCAGTATAGATCTCTACAAATGCCATGTTGGATAAGCGATTAGTAACAAGGTTCATCATGGTTAATGAACGCGCCATCCATATGTCATTGACGAGTTCCACTCTTGACGCCATAAGTCTTTTAACTTCTTTACCATATTGATCATACATTTCTGATCGTAGACCAACGTATCTTTCTTTATCTATATAGTGCACCTGGCGGGAATAGCGAGTTTTCCTAGCTCTCTCTTCATTTGGAATCATTTCTATTTTCCAAACCTCTCGCCCAGATGTAGTAGTTTCTTCCAGAATATTGATTGCATATTCTTCAAGTTTTCCGGTTTCAGTATCCTCTGTCGTGAATTCAGAACCAAAGAGTGATGCTGGCTCCGTTTCTTCATCGGAGTCCCCAGCCGCGATACGCTTAACTCTTCCAAGGGCAGACAAATAGAGCCAGGTTTCGTTATCTCGACCTGTTTCATCGTAGGCATAACTGAGCATTCCGATTCCTCTTTCTGAGGCCGGCTCAATTGTGATGGTGACACTCTTAGTGTCCTCTAGATCTGGCCCATAGTTTTTTGCAACAGATTCTAGAGACTTGACTCGGGGCCTTTCAGCGCAGGTTATGCGACCGTCCGTCACGCCGAATTTGCAGCTAGATAGCTGCATCCTATTAAATGATGAATCATTAGTTGCTCGCTGTGCGTCGTCGACTAATTTCATGATGTCAAAGCCACTGAGATCTTGAGCAAGGGTATTGCCGCCGTGCGCTATCAGAAAGGTTAACCCTGTCAGCACTTTAATGCATTTTGAAATCATGCGGGCACTCCTTGGTAATTAATTTCTGTATTTACGTTTTTAACGCCAAATTTTGGTTTAAAAATTATGATCATTGCAGGAATGAGGAAAAGGTCACAAAGCAATGCGACAAAAATTGCCATTGCACCGAAGAAACCAATCTTTGCCATCCCTAGATAATCTGAAAAACTCAGTACCGCAAATCCAAGCCCTATAACCATCGTGGTGAACATCACAGCTTGCCCTACCTCTTTGATAGCGCTTTCCAGAGCTACTGCTATGCTTCCGGTTTTGCTTAATTCTACTCTGTAGTGAGTCATAAAATGAATAGTGTCATCTACAGCAATGCCTAAAATTATAGGCGCTATCAATAGAGTGTCAGTATCCAATGGGATTCCAAAAAGCCCCATCAAGCCAAATGCCAGAAAAGCCGGTATGGCATTCGGCACCATTCCCATAGTACCGCCTTGTAAAGATCCCAGCGAGAAAATCATAATTATGCTAACTATTAGTAAGGCCAAGGCGAAGCTATTAAACTGAGAGGTTGCAACTTCATCAGCCATTACCATTAAAGTTGCCATAGTGCCTGTTAGATTGACATCCAAGCCTGGAAAGTCGTTCTCAATTTCTGCGAACGTTTCTTGAACATCTAATGCAATGTCTTCAAAGAACTCTTTGTATTCATATGAGCCTAAATTTCTTGCTGTGACACTTATATGTGAACGGCTGTAATCGTCTGATACAAGGCTTCTTCGATCTTCCGGATTCGCGCTGTTGAACATGTACAATAATTGTGAAATTGCTTGGTTTGAATCCGGAATTCTATAAAATTCTGGATTATCCTCATTCATGACTTGGTTTGTATCTTTAACAATATTAGCGAGGGAATTAGTCCGCCCAATAATTTCAGGGTAGCGGCTCTCGATTCGAGTCTGCAGATTATCCACCGCAGTAAGTAGCTCGGCATCGAGCATCCCGTCGCTCACTTTGGTGTCGATCATTATTTCCATATTCTGAGCGCCCGACATATTCTGATCAACCACTTCTACAGCGATAGTCAACGGGTGGTCTGCCTTAAACATCTCGGCGATGTTTGTATCGATTAGGATTTTAGTTGCGCCATACGCGCAGAGGATAAAGCCGGACCCAAAGATGGCTAATATGAGGTAGGGTGATCTTTCGACAATAGCAGGAACCCGAGCAAGTATTTCTTTTTGATAGTTAACAATCCAGTAAGTTAGAGCGATAACGAAATTAATAAAAGCGCCAACCATTAGGCCTAGCGACAAAAAAACTAGTAGCGCAGTGCCTGTGCCTATAAAAATCTTTCTTTTAAACCTTATAGAGTTCCACTTGGCACCCAATTTTGTTGCAACGCTGGGGTTCTCCTTGCTTTCGGCTGCGTTGGGATGCCAGAGATCCAGTAAAACTGGGAGTAATACCATGGTAAAGAAAAATGCCAATATGACGCCGAGAGCAGACATTAA
>DFQD01000016.1:0-2799 GCA_002377605.1 Gammaproteobacteria bacterium UBA3498
TCAGTTTCAGCTCTACTATTGGTGAAATGTTCGATGAGATCGCGGTCCATGTCATCGCGTGTAGTGTAGTCCAACATGGCGCCATTAAATTCCGAATATGCAGATTCGCGAAAATAGTAAGAACCGGTTAGGGGTTCGTAATCGTCTCGAAAAACCACTACTGCAACAGGTGCTTCTTTATCGCTGTTCTCGTTTTCACCATCTCGGAAAGGATTGTCGCGTTGGCCACTGGTACCATCTTGTGCCTGTCCGGTTAATCCGATTCCATCGGTTAACTGAGGCGTTGGTAAACCAAAAAGCCGAACATAGATAAGCAGCGAAAAACATAACAAGCCGAGAACTGTAAAATGATAGGGCAGGCGTTTCTGATTGTTTTCTACCATTAGTAACGCAGAAAGTGAGAGTACAGCACCGCAACCAAAAGCCATTAATATGGATGATGGATCGATGCCGCGAGTTAATGCGAAGTCCCCAATAAAAAATGGTCTATGGATCATTCCATTACGATGGGCTGCCAACGTTACGACGAAAGCGGATGCTACGAACAAAATTTCAATTATCGCACCATAGCTGGCTCGGTGTGCCAGTGTGCGCAAACTGAAAGTTAGGCTGGCACTAATTCCGAACCACTTTACAACTTCTCCTAAATTAAATGCATGAATGGGTGAGAAAATATTTGCAATTAAAGCAGAATTTACAGAAAAGCTAGAAACAAGCAGAGCTATTAGCCAGGTGAAAAAACAAAGTCCTATTAAGGTGCTGGTTCTGAGTGTATTTAATGGCTTTTTGTGTAAACACAGATCAACTGCGTAGCACGAGAAAAGACATCCGACAAACGCTGCGATAGAACCAGTAACTACTGTCACGGCTAGACTTGACACCCAAAAGCTACTTGCAATGATAGCGGCTCTCAAGCTTGTTGGGAGGAAATGATGAGAAGAATGATCAGCTCTAATGGTCATAAAGTTATCTATCGAAATTGTAGCTGCTTATATCTTTCTTAGGCTCTTATCGAAGCTAAATCCAGTTTTCCTATCTATAATCAATGTCGATTCTACTAGTTGACCCAATTCGGTCAATAATTGGAGCATTTCGCCTCTGGAGCTAGCGGTTTGACTGAACATTCCTGCCTCAGTGGCGTCCTGAAATAATAGCTTCCGCCATATCTGCTTACTCACTTCTTCTTGAATTCCATCCGTGGCCAATACTAGTGAAAACTGACCTGAATAACGGCTAATTGTATTCTTTAATTTTGTTAGCCAAGGTGCAATCTCTGCTGCAGCGAAAACGATGCAATGAGCTCCTGACTGTCCAACTGCTTTTGTAAGAAACTTGTCTAGGCTGTAAGAAAAGTTACTTTCTAAAGCACGTGATCGGGCTACTGCTTTCAATGCATCTGGTAAATTTTCACAGAGCTCCTCTGTGCCATCGGCAGCAAATGCCCAATCTTCTCCCAGTGCGCCAGTTTCCAATGCCATTCTGGCGATTGCCGAGGCTGCCTCATCTTTTTCGCTGCTTAGGAGATATGCCACAGTTCGCTTACTATCAAATACACTTTTTTCAGCTAAACGAACGTTAAGTTGTCGATTTCGAGCGTAGACCTTCCACATGATATTGCGGACTGAATCTCCAGGTGCATAAGGCCGAATTTCCATGCGATCACCT
Source organism: Gammaproteobacteria bacterium UBA3498 (assembly GCA_002377605.1). Taxonomy (GTDB): domain Bacteria; phylum Pseudomonadota; class Gammaproteobacteria; order Pseudomonadales; family Pseudohongiellaceae; genus UBA9145. The sequence goes on from DFQD01000016.1 coordinate 1,666, forward strand.
TCAGGATTTCCCGACGGGTTTGGTATTCCATCTTCCGCTGTCAGGGATTTCAGCAGTGGCAATGCTTTAACCGAATTAGTTTGAGGTAGTGCCATGCAACTAATGTCTTGTTTCTGTACCCAGGAATAACGACAAAAGCCGAGTACATCAGAAACTGTAAATTGACGATTAACATGATTGGTTAAACAACGTTTCTTTGGAATGATCTCTTCAACTAAATGATTGGCTGCGTCTACTCGAGTCCTAGTTTCGATATGATCTGGAAAAGTTATTTTCCAACTGAGCCTTACGAGAGGCAAAAGATTAACAGCAGGTATGGAAAAACCAGTTTCATTAGGAAACCCGGCTTCGACCTTGATCGATTCGTAATATCCTTCAGATTTATTCAATCGTTTCTGGATTTTTCGCTGCACAAAAACACCAGAGATAACTGAACAGAAAAGGCAAAAAATAAGTATTGTTAATGCACAAATTGCAAGTGCAAATACAACCAAATCCATGGAGCCATATCCGAATACACTTAGACAGAGGGCTGTAACAATAAGCAAGATGAGACCTTCCAAGGTTAGAGGGAACAAGCTGAGGCCTATTTTTATCGCTCGATAAGCAGCGGAGTGCTTAAGAACGATGAAATACTTATTATTGCGACTCATGACGGTTTAAAATTTTCAGTGACTAGTTTTAGTCACCTCGTTGCCATTTAACTGTGATTTTATAGTTAAACATGGCGCTTAAGATTATTGGCATAGAGGATTACTTATTCGCTCGGTTTTCGATTAGTTGTTCTACTACAGCAGGATCAGCGAGAGTTGTCGTATCTCCTAAATTTCCAAGTTCATTGGCAGCAATTTTTCTTAATATACGGCGCATGATCTTCCCAGAGCGGGTTTTAGGCAGCCCTGGTGAGAATTGAATAATCTCAGGTTTGGCAAAGGCACCAATTTCTTTTCCGACGAATTGAATAAGTTCTGTGCGCAGTTCTTGAGAGGCTTCCAAGCCTGCCATAAGAGTCACATAGGCATAGATTCCCTGGCCTTTAATGTCATGCGGATAACCAACTACAGCTGCTTCAGCGACGCTGTTATGCAAAACCAAGGCACTTTCAATTTCCGCAGTACCAAGACGATGACCTGA
>DFQD01000016.1:3113-3905 GCA_002377605.1 Gammaproteobacteria bacterium UBA3498
ACATTAATAACATCATCAACTCTGCCTGTTACCCAGTAGAAACCATCTTCATCTCGGCGGGAGCTGTCTCCAGTAAAATAGTACCCAGGGTAAGTAGTAAAGTAAGTGTCAATGCAACGTTGGTGGTCACCATAAACAGAACGAATTTGGCTGGGCCAGCTCTGTGTAATTACTAGATTGCCAGTAGCTGCTCCTTCAATTTCATTGCCATCGGCATCCAGCAATGCGGGTTTAATGCCGAAAAATGGTTTAGTCGCAGAACCCGGTTTTAAATCGGTAACACCGGGAATTGGAGTGATCATGATTGCGCCGGTTTCCGTCTGCCACCAGGTATCAACTATGGGACAGCGACCATCACCGACAATGTGATAATACCATTCCCACGCTTCTGGATTTATGGGCTCTCCAACACTACCCAATAACCTTAGAGAACTTCGCGAGGTGCTAGTAACTGGATCATCACCGGCTGACATGAGAGCTCTAATCGCAGTTGGAGCAGTATAGAAGATGTTTACTTGGTGTTTGTCGACTACTCGCCAAAAACGGGAAGCATCAGGGTAGGTAGGAACTCCCTCAAACATTAAGGTAATTGCGCCGTTTGCTAAAGGACCATAAACGATATAGGAATGGCCAGTTACCCAACCTACATCGGCGGTACACCAATAAATTTCCCCATCGTGATAATCGAATACATATTTAAAGGTAATGCTGGCGCCCAACAAATATCCGGCGGTTGTATGTAATACTCCTTTTGGTTTTCCGGTTGATCCTGAGGTGTACAAAATAAAGAGG
>DFQD01000016.1:3947-4441 GCA_002377605.1 Gammaproteobacteria bacterium UBA3498
AGATGTTTACTTGGTGTTTGTCGATTACTTGCCAAAAACGGGAAGCATCAGGGTAGGTAGGAACTCCCTCAAACATTAAGGTAATTGCGCCATTTGCTAAAGGCCCATAAACGATATAGGAATGACCAGTTACCCAACCTACATCGGCGGTACACCAATAAATTTCCCCATCGTGATAATCGAATACATATTTATAGGTAATGCTGGCGCCTAACAAATATCCGGCGGTTGTATGTAATACTCCTTTTGGTTTTCCGGTTGACCCTGAGGTGTACAAAATAAAGAGGGGATCTTCAGCATCCATTAACTCAGGTTCACACTGGGCGCTAGCTGCCTCAATGATTTTGTAGTAACAGACATCACGCTTATCATTCCAGCCGACTTCAGCATTGGTTCTGCGAACAACTAAGACTGTATGCACGTTAGGGCATTCTTCTAATGCAGCGTCCACATTTCGTTTTAGAGGAATTAGGCGGCCACCCCGAACGCCTTCG
>DFQD01000094.1 GCA_002377605.1 Gammaproteobacteria bacterium UBA3498
GACTAAGACCAAGCCAAAATGAGACCTAATGAGAATGTGCAGAAACTTCACATTTGTTAAGCCTTCATTCACATTTCAACCTCTAAAATTTCTACAAATAACCCATTATGAGGATTTCTGACTCTTCAGATTAGAGGTAGATCATGAAACGCTTCCTGCCGTTAGCTCTTCTAGCTCTTCTTGGGTTTTCTCAAGGAATATATGCATTAACCGGCTCGGCTAATGTCAACAGCGCTTGTGCAACCCTGGAATTTATGGCCAAGATGGTCACACTGAATGCCATGCTGCCTCATGACTTGGATGACATTTATGAGCTAGAGGGCATGGAACATCAGCTAATGGAAATGAATAGACTGGTATGCCAACCGGTAATATTGACGGGTTATACAAGAGGCCATAGTACTTATAACAACGGTTACACAGTCTCCCGCGATCTCTATTACGATCCTTGGTATTTTCCTAATGGGCAGATGTTTTTTCTGGCTCCCGGTGAAAATACTGCTATCTACTATCCAAATGGTCGAGTAATGGCTTATCACTGGATGCATGGCGATCAGGCTATTTTTTGGCCAAATGGTGAATTAGCCACGGATTACTTTCGGGCATTTGACGTTACCTGGTACTACCCGGACGGCAACATTATCACCTATGAGGCTGGCTATTCTGGAGGACGTTGGTTTTATCCATTCTCCCGCTTAGATGGTGGAATCGGACAAGAAGCAATCTCCAGCAACTGGGGGATCAAAGATGAGGATTTTACATTTTTGAATTTTACTTCCGATGGATTTTTGTTCACCACGAGGGAAAGAATTCGCCGTAAATTAATCTTCGATGACTTCGACTTACTTGATGTGCCTGGAATCCTTTTGCTGATAACCCGGTTATATCAATTTAATGATACAGCTAAACAATTTACTCCCGCTGATGTAAACATAACCGGAGCACCCTATTAGATCCAGCAAGCTATATTTTTAAACGAATCAACCGGTTATCTAGTTATCGGCTTTTTGAGGGGCTAGTAACTGTATTGTGTAGAACGCTCACGCAGTTCGGCCACATCGATAGCACCGTTCTGACATTCCTGAACATCAATTTTACTCAAGACATGCACTTGATCAGGCTGTCGATTTGAATTGGCGTCATCCTCACCAAGACCTTTTAGAATTATAGAGATGCTTTCATCGTTCGGTAGCTCTCTGAGAGTAGCACCATAATTACACATGGCGATGTACAAACTCTCTTCAAATTCACTGACGTCCTCATGCCAACGCTCTACATAACGTTGCTCCGCAAGTTCCGTTTGCCGTTTCAACTGTTCTGCCTTTGACATGGCTTGTTCTCGCAATGGCTCCAGCCTAGCTACAAGATCGTCAAGGCGCAAACTTACCTCAGATTCCGTTATTACACTCTCGGAAGTACCTAAGTTTTCAGATTCTCTCCTTAGTTCTTCTTCAAATTGACTAAGCCGGCCAATGTTTTCCTGTAACCGCTCGCGCATGATATCTAACTCAGCTCGTAACTCTTCATATGCAGGTTCATCAATATTTCCTAGTGCACGCAAGGACCGTGCAGAATCCGATGCTTGCTGAATGAAGTTACTAACTGCGAGCGAATAATCAATCTTGGTTATACGCTCCATCATCAGCTCGTAGAATGAATCGGCATTTTCATTAGTTCTTTCAGAAGGCAATACTAGGGGTGGGCTTGCTCTACGCACCATTCTTTCGAACGGGTTAGTGCCAGTTTGCATCGATTGCATGACTGAATTTAATGATGCCAGACGTAACTGATTACGCTGATTTGCCAAAGGTGACCTGACTTCGATCATTACTCCTTGACGGTATAAATAAGTAGCACTAAGACCACCCAGGCTCATACCAAACAAACCACTGTTTTGATTTAACTCTAGGGCATCCTCCAAAACACCGGTGAAGATTTCAATATTGCCTTGTAGGTCTGCAAGATTTATATCTTGTGCTTGCGATGCTGTGTTTGCTAGCAAGCAGAGAGATATAAATACTATAACCGGAGTGATTTTTCCCATTTGTTAAGCCTATCTGATATCACCCTGGTAACTGACGAATTGAGCAATCTGCTGCAATGATCGAATAGTTGCATAATCACTATCGACTAATTCCTGATAACCGAGTCGCATGTCTTCCAGATCCTGCAATCGTTGTTGCTCAAAGAAAGCATAGATAAGATCGAGATTTTCCGCGGTAGTCTGCTGAGTTTGATCTATCACTGCCTGTAGAAGCTCAATATTGTTGCTGTCCTGTCTGTCTTCAAAGCGCTGAACTAATTCATCCATGTCAGCTTCTTGTTGCTGCTCAAATGCAAATAAGCGAGATTCCAATAAAGCGCTTTCGATTTTGTTTGCTCCAAAAGAAATGGATATACCTGAGTCGCTGGAAACGACAGTTACATTTAGTAGCAGGATCGCCAGCATTGCAAAGGATGCCGCACTAGGAACCCATTGCAATTTACTCCAAAAACTAAATCCGGGGCTCGGGACACGATGCTCTCTTCGGAACAATTCCATACCGCGATCCCAATGAGGCACTCGTTGATCCTGCCAATGGTTCAGGCTACTCTGTGCCAACATGAGCGCTTCAAGTTCTGCGCTACAGTGATCACAGAATCGCAGGTGATTCTCCATTTCTTCTCTAGTTAAAGGTGCCAGGTCATCTGCAAAATATTCCTGGAGTAAATGTTCAGTCTTAGGACAGGACATGGTTTTCCTCCGAAGCAACTTTCAGTTTCTTGAGTGCTGTATAAAAACGGGTCTTGACTGTGTTTTCCGAAACATCTTGCACGTCTGCAATCTCTTGGAATGTTTTTGCTTGGAAAACCTTAAGTTCAACAATCAGTCTCTGCTCGATAGGCAGCTTTCCGAGCATTGCAATAATTCGCTGGTTCTGCTCCTGATCAACCACCATTTTTTCAGGTTCAAAACTCGCTCCCCCTGGAATCGATTCCAGAACATCCATTTCTTCCTGTTCCCCGACCCGAGTATGGGAAGAAAACAATCGTTTCCTTCTGCCTAGATCAACGGCCTTGTTATAAGCAATGCGGAAGATCCAACTACTAAATTTCGCGTCTCCGCGGAAACGATGTAAATTCCGGTATACCCCTAGAAAAACTTCCTGCATTAAATCCATGGCATCGGTACTATTTCCCATCAACCGAAGGCCATGATTATAGATCTTACTCTCGTAGCGCTTAACCAGCTTTTCCCACGCATAAGTCGACCCATTAAGAGCTGCAGCAATTAACGCTTCGTCTTCATCGGTCAGATTCATGATCCTGCCCTGTGTCTAATTTACTTACCTGCCTGAATTTATCGGTCGAGTAAGTAGCTGATAAGACGCAGAATACTGGTTTTGAATACTTAGTCGCAAGGAAATGGAATAAAGTTTGGGTTAACCAATTAAGCTGAATTTATTCGTAAGAAAAAGTTTAAAAAGCAACTTAATTCTTTGGGCACGATTTGATGCAATTGGATCTAAAAATAGAAATATTGGGAGATTGAATCTTAATTTCTCTGACAGTTGGGCATAGTCTCAGCCGACCGCAGAAATTTACGAGCTCTATTCTTAATTCTGACAATACTCAAAGCATTAGAATCCAATTGAAATCAGCTGAATAGCCTATAATTCGGCACCTTAAAGGATAAATCGCTTGCATTTCTGCAGGCAATGGATAAGAATGAGAATCATTCTTATCCAGGCGCTGAGCTTGGCCAGTTATTATTAGATTCTGCAGTCGCATTGGATTTATCATCATGAAAAAGAAGCCAGTAACCAGAAGGTCTTTTCTCGAAATAGTAGTGGGAGTGGCCGCCTCCTTTTCTTTTCTTGGTTTAGTATCATGTAGTGATCAATCGACCGGTGGAGGAGCCGATAACGGTGATCAATCGGGCCGTGCTAACAGTGCCAGCGATTC
>DFQD01000238.1 GCA_002377605.1 Gammaproteobacteria bacterium UBA3498
ACTCAGTTATTTTTGTCTGTTTTTTATCCTGTATTCGATGTTCGTCAATATTCCACGAAGTATATTCATTTCCATTACATCGATTCTTATACGATTAAATAATCTTCGCATTCGCTGCATGAGTTGTCGTGGGTTTTCTGGGTCGTGAAAGCCTATTGCTACCATCACTCGCTCTAGGTGATCGTAAAATTGTTCTACCTGCTCCCCTGTCGCTTTCTCCTGATCCCAAAATACATCCTCTGCTACTTCCTCTATTTCAGAATGAATTAAAAGTGCTTTCCGAATCTCATAACAAATAACCATAACCGCAGTGGCGAGATTTAGAGAACTATAATTTTCATTTGCTGGTATTTGTAAATGGAAATGACAAAGTTGTAGCTCGTTATTGTTTAGGCCTGCATCTTCTCTTCCAAAAACTAGTGCGATTTTATTTGTGGATAATTCCTCTAATACTTTCGTGGCAGTTTGTTCCGGACTGAGCATAGGCCAGGGAATCTTCCTTGAGCGTGCGCTTGTTCCAATTACTAATCCGCAATCTGCAATAGCGGCTTCCAGACTATCGAATATTTGTGCAGACTCAATGATGTCTACAGCAGAAGCTGCTCGGCCCACAGCAACGCCGCTAGGAAAGTCCTTGGGCTCAACTAGGGCAAGATTATTCAGGCCCATGTTTTTCATGGCTCGTGCGCTGGCGCCTATGTTTCCTGGATGGGAAGTATTGACCAGGACGATTTTTACATTACTAAGTTCTTTCACGAGAGCTGGTGGGTAAAAAACAAGAAATCTAGTATACCAGACCCCATCTGGTCCAGCCGTGAAATTACAGTCTTGTTTCTTTGTAGCTAATGACTCTGGTATGATTGGCTCCCTTCGGTTGCAGCGCTGCTGGACCATTGCTCTTTATCTAATTCGGACTCCTAAATGCATCCAATGATAAACATTGCGCTTAGCGCAGTTTGGTCTGCGTCAGAGGCGTTACTACAATCAGCAGATCGATTGGATCGCTTAAAGATCATTAACAACGATCCTGCTAACTTCGTATCTTCGATAGACAAGGAAGTGGAATTAACTATCATCTATCATTTACAAAAAATCTATCCCGACCATTCAATTGAAACCCGTCTTGGTGAAAAAATCGAAGGCGAAGCCAACGAACCAACCTGGCTAGTAGATCCACTCCTAGGAAGTTTTAACTACAGCCGCGGTATCGATTGCTATGGTATTGCACTTGCGTGTCAGATCGAAGGAACTGTTACTCATTCTGTTTTGATTCTTCCTTCCCGTAATGAGGAATTCATAGCGACACGCGGAGCAGGAGCGAAGCTCAATAGCCGACGCATTAGAGTGTTTGACGAAAAACTCGATTGTCCAATTTATGCTTTCGATGCTGATGGTGAAGATACGAGTCTGATGACTAGACTTATTAAAAAAGTTGGATTGGGACAGGCAATCGCTCGTGTCTCAGGAAGCGCAGCAATAGACATGGCGTATGTCGCTGCAGGTCGAATGACTGGAGGTTGGAGTATGGCGCCAGCAACTGTCAGCAAACTCGCAGCAGGATTAATCTTGACTGAAGCCGGCGCTTTAATAGGAACTGAAAAAGGTAACCCCGATCTTACATCATCAAGCGAAATGATTTTTGCTGGCCCTACAGCATTTAAAACGCTAGTTAAAATGCGTCAGTCTGTTACTTAAAATAAGGCAAATGAAACTTTCTGTGACTAATGAAATTTAGTCACCAATATACGGTATATTGAAAGGCAGGTAAGAAAAAACGCAGGTTACTGAGTAACCGGCGATATCGCATACAGGATGTAGTAGCTGAATTTTTCAGCTGATAACAGAACTTCAGCAACCAAGGTAGTTGTCTTTCGATGTCGGGAAAGACTAATAACAATACTCAAAATCTAGTAGATGGTTCTGTTCGGCAATCGCTGATTCGAATGACTATGCCAATGATAATTGGCATGCTAATGCTTTTCACCTTCAGCTTGGTGGATACTTGGTTCATCAGTTTTCTTGGAACCGAAGCCCTTACCGCTATAAGTTTTACATTTCCCGTAACCTTTTTTGTTATGAGCCTGGCTATTGGTCTCGGCATTGGAGCCTCTGCCGTAGTTGGAAAGTTTCTCGGTGCTTCTCAACATGAGAAGGCAAAAGAAGCTGCTACTGTTATCAACTATATCTCTTTTAGCCTGGCCTGCGTTACAGTCATCATCTGTTGGACTTTCATGGACGAAATATTTGGCCTAATGGGCGCAAGTGAAAGATTACTCGTTCCAATTCGTGAGTATATGCAGGTGTGGTTCGCCGGCTCGATTTTGATGGTCTGCATGATGACTGGTAACAGCATATTAAGGGCCTGCGGTGATACTAAGACACCAAGCATTTTGATGGCATTTGCCGGGTTAATAAACGCCGTCGTGGATCCACTATTAATTTTTGGCATTGGCCCGTTTCCAGAATTGGGTATTCAAGGCGCTGCCTGGGCTACAGTTATCGCCTGGACAATCGCTTTCAGTTATTTGTTCTACTTACTTATATTTAAAGTGGAAATGGTAAGCCGCTCTATTCCCAATCGTTCTCTTATGAAAGCTTCGGGAGGCGATATGTTACGCATCGGCATTCCAGCTGCCGGCGCAAACATGATGACACCATTGGCAGCAGGCATTATGACTGCGATTGCCGCGAGATTTGGCGATACTGCTGTTGCTGCCTTTGGAGTTGGGGCGCGTATAGAACCGATTGCGACTCTCTTGGTATTAGCGATATCTTCATCCCTGCCGCCTATAATCAGTCAAAACTTCGGAGCTACGCGTATCGATCGTGTAGAAGAAGCTTACCGGCTTGCTA
>DFQD01000233.1 GCA_002377605.1 Gammaproteobacteria bacterium UBA3498
CTTTTCATCAGAGGAGCACGAAATGCGAAGAGCAACAATGAACCACCCACTGCTAACCCAAGAATTCCCAAAATAAATACACCGCGAGTCGGATCGCTAGCAAAAGCATGCACGGACGTTAATAATCCAGACCGAGTAATAAAAGTTCCAAGAAGACTTCCCGAGAATGCCAATATTGCTAAGAGCACAGTCCAGCTCTTAAATACACCGCGTTTTTCAGTGACAGCCAAAGAATGCACCAAAGCTGTGCCAAATAACCACGTTATGAGTGGCGGATTCTCGACAGGATCCCAAGCCCACCAGCCTCCCCAGCCTAATTCGTAATAAGCCCACCAACTACCCAGGGCGATTCCTATGGTCAATACCGCCCAGGAAACATTCGCCCAAGGTCTAGACCATCTTGCCCAGGCGGCATCCAGGCGCCCGCTCAACAAAGCGGCAATAGCAAAAGCAAAAACTACTGAGAACCCAACATAACCCATATATAAAGTAGGGGGATGAACGATAAAACCGAAGTCCTGAAGTGCTGTATTCAGATCAGAACCATCGACAGGTGGTAATGGCACAATGCGCATAAACGGATTCGATGTGGCCAACATAAATAGAATGTAGGCAAAACAAAGTACTCCTAACACACCGAGCACTCTTGCTACGAATTCGATCGGCATACTTTTGCTATAAATACTAACCGCCAACATCCAACCAGAAAGCATAAATGTCCATAGTAAAAACGAACCCTCATGACCCCCCCATAAGGCAGTTAATTTGTATTGGAAAGGTAATAAGGAGTTTGATTGAGCAGCGACAATTTGCACAGAAAAATCATCTGTGGCAAAAGCATAAGCAAGTATGCTAATGCTTATGCCTAGAAATACAAATACTCCAGCGGTAAGTGGCCGCGCTAAGTTCATCCACAACACATTGTTTCGTGCCGCACCAATAATCGGCAAGCTGCCAAGCAAAACACTTAAGCAAAATGCAAGTATTAGAGAAAACTGTCCTAATTCGGGAATCATTTAGCTTTCCGGCAGAATCAAAGAAGAAGGATGGTTATCAGTGTTAACGCCAGCCGCATCAAGAGCCACTTTAACTTCCTGCGACATATAATTTTCATCATGCTTAGCAAGAACTCTTGAGGCATGAAACACACCTGATGAATCCACTGATCCTTCAGCTACGATACCCTGGCCTTCACGAAAAAGATCAGGCAAGATTCCTTCATACTCGATCGGTACAGCGTGAACATAGTCCGTTGTTTCGAAGCGCACCTGCAAACTATCGTTGGCAGAAACCACACTACCCTCTTTAACCATGCCGCCAATGCGAATACGCTGACCGGCCCTCACTTCACCTTGAGCCACTTGAGTCGGCGTGTAAAACAGGTTTATGTTCTGACTCATGGCATAAAGAATCAGTCCAACCGTTACACTTAATCCTGCTGCTACAAAGAGAATAATGCTTAACTTTTTCTGTCTATGAGGGTTCACTTAAAATCTCCGCGCAACTCCTTAGGAGCTACTAATTTCTGTCGCTGTCTCTTTATTAACGATTGAGCGGCGTTTTTGTTCTCGTATGATCTGTTTCCTTTTCAGTAAGGGGAAATACAGATTAATAAAGAAGAATAGGAAAAACAGCGCATAGACAGACCAAACATTGAATGCATAGCCGCCCATATCAAAAAATTCACCTAAGCTCGAGAATTGAATAATTTCAATCATAGTCATACTTCTATTGAGCCTCAACTAAGTCTTGCACCCATTGTGCCCGCCTTTCCCGCTCTAATATCTCGTTGCGCGTTGAAAGGATCAAGCTCACTGCAAAGAATAGATAAATTGCAATAATCATTATGACTAAAGGCACCCATACTTCAGGCGGATTTGGTGCCTCGTCTGACAAGCTAAATGAACTGGCAGGCTGATGTAAGGTATTCCACCACTCCACAGAATACTTAATTACAAAAACATTGATACAACCCACAATAGAAAGTACCGCACAAGCTTTCGCGGCCGCATCACTATCTTCCAGCGCCGATCTCAATGAGATTACGCCAATCAATAAGAAAAACTGTAGAAGCATTGAAGTTAGACGACCATCCCAGATCCACCAGGTACCCCATATATCGCTACCCCAGATTGAACCGGACATTAATGCCAGTGCTGTAAACCAAGCGCCTAAAGGAGCTGCCACTTTCGCTACCATGTCAGCCAGCTTCATCTTCCAAACCAGGGTGATGGTTCCTGCCACAGCCATGAGTGGAAAAAAAGCCAACGAAATACTTGCGAAAGGCACATGTATATACATGATGCGTATGGTTTCGCCCTGCTGGTAATCCGGAGGAACGAATAATAGTGCCCAGACGATGCCAACTACCAATAGCAATGCCATTGGTATTACCAGCCACGGCAACCATCTGCCTGACAACTCATAAAACCACTTAGGGGAACCTAATTTAGAGAACCACAACCACATAGAATTTCTGCTTCTATCGCTCCCTGAAAAGAACGAATAAATATACCATGCCCTCGTATTCTGGACCTTGTTACCAATTGTAACTCATTGTAATTACGAGGTAATCACCATAATAGACCATAAATCCGAGAACATAGGTTACTAATTCACACTAATTCGTAAAGCCGCGGCTGATGCCAGTGGTGCGAGAGTTAGTGCCCCAACGAGCATTGCGCCCATTATCGCTAAATAGCCTCCAAGTGATGCGCCATTCAAAGTCTCTTGGACTGTAAGAGTTCCAGCGATTAATACCGGAACACTCATAGGTAGAGTAATCACGGCAAGGATAAGCCCCCTGCTCCCTAAACTAACAGTTAAAGAAACACCAATAGAGCCCAAAAGACTGAATACCGGAGTGCCTATTAATAGAGTAATAAAAATTATGGAATAAGCTGCATCGGGCAGATTTAACATATAGGCAATTAGCGGAGAAACCAGCACCACTGGCAATCCGCTCACAAGCCAATGACTGATGTTTTTTGCTAATACGAGAAAGTAGAGCGGGTGGGGACTTAGCAGAAGCTGTTCGAGAGAACCATCTTCATAATCCGCTCGAAACAAATTATCCATGGCCAAGAGTGATGCCAGCAATGCAGATATCCAGAGAACACCAGCGGCGATTTCTCCAAGTCTGTCTGGATCTGGCGAGATTCCAATGGGAAACATGGTGGCTACGATAAGAAAGAACATAAATGGATTTACCACGTCGTTCTTCCTCTTATAAGCAATAATTAGATCTCGTTTTAGTGTGGCTCTAAATGCCTGACCTGTAGTAGCTGCCCGACCTACCATTAGCTATCCCAATTCCAACACTTGTAAGTCAGTTACGGACAGATTGTGATGAGTTGTAATCAATACAGCGCCGCCTTTATCGGCATGATCACGCAGCAAGTCCTCCAATTGCTTTACACCATCAGCATCCAAGGTTGTAAAAGGTTCATCTAAAACCCACAGTTTCGTATCACTTATTAAAAGCTTTGCCAAAGAAACTCGTTGTTGTTGACCTGCAGACAACGTAAAGCATTGAGATTCCTCAAATCCTCTTAACCCAACCTTATCTAAAGCTTCATAAAGCTCTTCATCTGCAACTACCTGCTGCAAACTGCAAGTCCAACGTAGATTTTCTTTTGGTGTCAGAACCTTGTTGACACCTATCCGATGACCTATATAAGCAAGGGATGAGTAATATTCCTCAACTTTTCCCCCAATAGGTTCGCCGTACCAATATATAGCCCCTTCATAACCTTCATTTAAACCACATAGGATTCTTAACAATGTAGTCTTACCGCTACCGTTAGAACCTTTGATTTGCAAGACCTGTCCTTCTTTAATAGAAAAGTCCAACTCGCGGAACAATACCCTATCAGCGCGTTCACAAAACAGCGCATCCACACTCAGCATTGTGCGACCGGCATTTTCAACAAACCCAGCCTGAGTCTCTACCTCTACCATCAGGTCGTTCTATCCTCACAGGTAATATTATTCAAGAGGCGGGATTATAGCCCCTTAACAACAAAATCCACCTTCTTTACTACATCGGCGGATGAATGGATTTAGCCAGCAAAGCCGGGAATCG
>DFQD01000070.1:0-5141 GCA_002377605.1 Gammaproteobacteria bacterium UBA3498
TTAAGAACCAATCAAAATACATGTATCAATCAAAAGCCATTGGTAAGGGCTGGTGATCATGTTGAGGCTGGGGAAATAATTGCTGATGGCACATCAACAAGTCAGGGTGAATTAGCACTTGGTGGAAATATGAGAGTGGCATTCATGCCTTGGCGTGGATATAACTTTGAAGATGCTATCGTGATTAATGAACGGCTGGTTAAGGAAGATGTCTTAACATCAATTCACATGAAGGAATTTGAAGTAGAAATTCGTGATACACGTAGAGGTGAAGAAGAATTAACAAATGAAATACCAAATGTGAGTGAAGAGGCAACGCGTAATCTTGATTCTCAGGGAATTGTTAGAATCGGGGCACAGGTTGCTTCAGGTGATATTCTTGTAGGTAAAGTGACGCCAAAAGGTGAGACTGACCCTACGCCGGAAGAAAAATTACTGCGGGCAATCTTTGGAGAAAAGGCCGGTGATGTAAAAGATGCATCGAAGAGATGTGATTCTGGCGTACATGGTACTGTCGTTGATACTCAGTTGTTTGAAAGAAAAAGTCTTGCTATTCGAAAAGAAGAAAAGCAGCAGATTAGAGAGCTTCAGAAAATTGCACGAAGAGACCGTCTTGACCTGATGGGTAAGCGCGACGAATTATTGAGAACACAGCTTTCTGAACAGAATTCTGGCGGTATTCGTGATTCCATGACAAATAAAACCATGATCAAAGCTAAAACGATGCTTACAGAGCAGCGTATTAATGATTTGGATTTTGAAAGATTGTCTCTCAAATCGCCTTGGGTAGAGGATCCGTTTATTTGGAATAATATCCTTAGAATTTGGGAAAATTATAATCGAAATCTTCGCCAGCTGGAAGAAAAATTAGAAAAAGACATCTTCAAATTGCGTGTTGGTGATGAGCTGCAGCAAGGTGTTATGAAACTAGCCAAAGTGTATATTGCCCAAAAGAGAAAAATCTCTGTAGGCGATAAAATGGCTGGTCGTCATGGTAATAAGGGTATTGTCTCCATTATTGTGCCAGAGGAAGATATGCCTTATATGGCCGATGGAAAAACAGTTGATGTTATTTTGAATCCATTGGGTGTGCCATCGCGTATGAATCTTGGTCAACTTTATGAAACAATGCTTGGCTGGGCAGGTGAAAAATTAAATAAAAGTTATTCGACACCTGTATTTAATGGCGCTTCTTTGGAAGATGTTGAAAATGAATTGAAATCTGCCGGTCTTTCAGAGTCTGGTACTGTAGATCTTTGGGATGGAAGGACAGGTGAAAAATTCCAATCTAAAGTAGTAGCCGGTAATATTTACATGCTCAAATTGTCGCATCAGGTTGACGACAAAATGCATGCACGATCAACAGGTCCATATTCATTGATTACCCAGCAGCCTCTTGGCGGTAAAGCGCAATCTGGTGGACAGAGATTCGGTGAAATGGAAGTGTGGGCACTGGAAGCTTATGGTGCTGCTTATACCTTGCAAGAAATGTTAACCGTTAAGTCGGATGATGTTGCTGGCCGCACCAAGATGTATAAAAACATCGTGGATGGTGATCATCGAATGGAACCAGCAATGCCGGAGTCGTTTAATGTATTAGTAAAAGAAATTCGTTCTCTAGGGATCGATATGGAATTGGATGTTAGTAAGTAGTCCAAACGAGTACGAGAAACGAAACCGAACGAAACATATTAGAGATTACTTAAAGCTAATCATTCATGAGTGATTAGTGGAGGAAACAGAATGAAAGACCTACTAGGTTTACTAAAATCTCAGTCACAGTCTGACGAGTTTGATTCCATTCGAATTGGGTTGGCCTCTCCTGAAATGATCAGGGCTTGGTCATTCGGTGAAGTAAAGAAGCCAGAGACTATTAACTATCGTACGTTTAAACCAGAACGTGACGGTTTGTTCTGTGCAAAGATTTTTGGTCCCGTAAAGGACTACGAATGTCTTTGTGGTAAGTACAAGCGCCTTAAGCATCGCGGTGTTATTTGTGAAAAGTGTGGTGTAGAAGTCGCACTTTCTAAAGTACGTCGGGATCGTATGGGTCATATAGAGCTGGCAAGTCCAGTGGCCCACATCTGGTTTTTAAAATCGCTGCCTTCTCGAATAGGATTGCTGTTGGATATGACCTTGCGTGATATCGAGCGAATTCTTTACTTTGAGTCTTTTGTGGTTACCGACCCTGGGATGACTACGTTGGAGAAAGGCCAATTACTTACTGACGAACAATATTACGAAGCCATGGAAGAATTTAGCGATGAATTCGAAGCCAAGATGGGTGCGGAAGCAGTTCAGGCGCTCATGAAAGACATGGACGTGGATGGAGAAGTTGCAAGACTGCGTGAAGAAATTCCTGCGACTAATTCTGAAACCAAGCTAAAGAAACTTTCTAAGCGCTTAAAACTACTGGAAGCCTTTGTTGATTCAGGCAACAAGCCGGAGTGGATGGTAATGACAGTATTGCCAGTACTACCACCTGACTTGCGGCCTTTGGTACCGCTCGATGGCGGTCGCTTCGCAACTTCTGATCTTAACGATTTATATCGTCGAGTAATTAATAGGAATAATCGTCTTAAGCGGCTTCTTGATCTGAATGCGCCAGATATTATCGTGCGCAACGAGAAAAGGATGCTACAAGAAGCTGTTGATGCTTTGTTAGACAACGGTCGTCGCGGACGAGCTATTACTGGTTCTAACAAACGTCCACTTAAGTCACTTGCTGACATGATTAAAGGAAAACAGGGCCGGTTTAGACAGAATCTACTCGGCAAACGTGTGGATTACAGTGGACGCTCAGTCATTGTGGTTGGACCCACGCTGAAACTGCATCAATGTGGATTACCTAAGAAAATGGCGCTGGAATTATTTAAACCTTTCATCTTTGGCAAGTTGGAGCGACGCGGGCTAGCAACGACTATTAAGGCCGCGAAGAAGATGGTGGAAAGAGAGACGGCTGAAGTCTGGGATATTCTTGCAGAAGTAATTCGAGAGCATCCAGTTCTACTTAACCGCGCGCCTACTCTCCACCGTTTAGGTATTCAAGCATTTGAGCCGGTCCTTATCGAAGGCAAGGCGATTCAATTACATCCATTAGTGTGTGCTGCGTATAACGCGGACTTCGATGGTGACCAAATGGCGGTTCACGTACCACTCACTTTGGAAGCTCAACTCGAGGCCCGCACCTTGATGATGTCTACCAATAACATTCTTGCTCCGGCAAATGGAGAGCCGATAATTGTGCCTTCGCAAGACGTGGTGCTTGGTCTGTACTATATGACTCGTGAAAGAGTTAACGCGTCAGGTGAAGGCATGGTTTTTGCTGATGCGAAGGAGGTGCAACGTGCCTATGACACTGGGCAGGTTGATCTGCAGGCCCGTATTAAGGTTCGCATTAACGAGAAGATTTTTAGCGACGAAGGTGAAACTCAAACTCAAAGTGAAATTGTTGATACCACGGTAGGTCGAGTACTACTTTATAACATTGTGCCAGATGGTCTGCCATTCGAAATGGTTAACCAGAAGATGGCGAAGAAGCCAATTTCACAAATCCTTAACGCTTGTTATCGAAATGTTGGTTTGAAGGAAACTGTTATCTTCGCTGACCAACTGATGTATACCGGTTACGCTTACTCAACACGTTCTGGTTCTTCGATCGGTGTGAATGACTTTGTTATACCAGAAGAAAAGGCATCCATTATTGGTCAAGCTAACTCTGAAGTGGAAGAAATTGAAGCACAGTTTGCTTCTGGGCTCGTAACTCAAGGCGAGAAGTACAATAAAGTTATTGATATCTGGTCTCGCGCCAATGACATCGTTGCTAAATCAATGATGGAAGGCCTATCCAGTGAAACCGTAATAAATAAAGAAGGAGATGAAGAACAACAGGAGTCCTTTAACTCCGTTTATGTTTATGCAGATTCTGGAGCTCGTGGTTCTCCTGCACAGATCCGTCAGCTTGCTGGTATGCGCGGATTAATGGCCCGTCCGGATGGTTCGATTATCGAAACACCAATCACCGCCAACTTCCGCGAGGGTTTGAGCGTGTCGCAATACTTTACTTCAACTCATGGTGCTCGAAAGGGCCTCGCGGATACCGCGCTTAAGACTGCGAATTCTGGTTACCTAACCAGACGCTTAGTGGACATTTCACAAGATTTGGTAATTACGGAACAAGATTGCGGCACTGTGCAGGGTTTAACTATGGCTCCAATCATCGAAGGTGGAGACATCATTGCACCTCTGGGTGATCGAGTGTTAGGCCGAGTACTTGCTTCAGATGTTTCTGAAGAAGGTAATGGTAACCTTATCGCCGAAGCAGGCACCATGATCAATGAACGCATGGTAGAAAAATTAGAAACTTGTGGTGTTGACCAGGTTTATGTGCGTTCTCCAATTACTTGTGAAACTCGATTTGGTATTTGTAGTCAGTGTTATGGTCGCGACCTTGCGCGCGGCCACTTGGCTAACGTGGGTGAAGCAGTAGGTGTAATTGCTGCACAGTCAATCGGTGAGCCTGGTACTCAGTTGACAATGCGCACCTTCCACATTGGTGGTGCTGCATCTCGCGCAACGGCCAGCGACAACATCCAGGTTAAGAACACCGGTACGATTCACTTAAGCAACATGAAGACGGTTGAGAATATCAAAGGAGAACTTGTTGTTGTATCCCGTTCTGGTGAGTTAATTGTAAATGACCTAAATGGTCGAGAAAGAGAACGTTATAAGCTTCCGTACGGTGCGTTAATTACTGTTGGTAAGAATGTCGAAGTTGACGCAGGTCAGGTTGTAGCAACCTGGGATCCACATACTCACCCAATTGTTTCTGAAGTGGCTGGTAAAGTTGCCTTTGAATCAATGGAGGAAGGAATTACGGTTCGTGAACAAACTGACGAGATTACTGGTCTTTCAAGTATTTCTATTATCGATCCTGCAGAACGTGCATCCTCTGCGAAAGAATTACGTCCGGCGGTTAATGTTGTTGATAAGAAAGGCAAAGAGGTTTGTTTGCCGGGTACCAATGTACCGGCTCATTACCATTTACCAGCCAACGCCATTATCGGTTTGAAAGATGGCGCTGACTTAAATATCGGTGATGTAATTGCACGTATTCCGCAGGAAGGTTCGAAGACTCGTGA
>DFQD01000070.1:5517-6666 GCA_002377605.1 Gammaproteobacteria bacterium UBA3498
GCAATTCTTGCAGAGATTTCCGGTACTGTAAGTTTTGGCAAGGAAACGAAAGGTAAGCGTCGACTGGTCATTACGCCTAAGGATGGCGTTAACCCAATCGATGGTTCTGATCATTACGAAACTTTGATACCGAAGTGGCGCACCATGACTGTGTTCGAAGGTGAGCATATCGAAAAGGGTGAAGTTGTATCAGAAGGCCCACCGGCACCACATGACATCTTGCGCTTAAAAGGAGTTGAAGCGCTTGCGCAATACATCGTCAATGAAGTGCAGGATGTTTATCGATTACAAGGCGTTCGTATTAACGATAAGCACATCGAAGTTATCGTGCGTCAAATGCTTAGAAAAATTGAAATTACTCACGCGGGTGATTCTAACTTAATTAAGGGTGAGCAGCTCACGTATACTCAAATTCTCGAGATCAATGATAGTCTGCAAGAAGAAGAGAAGGAGCCGGCGAAATTTGACCGAATGCTCCTGGGTATTACTAAGGCATCACTTGCTACTGAATCTTTCATCTCTGCAGCTTCATTCCAGGAAACTACTCGAGTACTCACTGAAGCGGCGGTTACTGGTAAACGTGATTTCCTCCGAGGATTGAAGGAGAACGTTGTGGTTGGGCGCCTAATACCTGCAGGTACTGGATTGGCTTATCACGATGCGCGTAAGAAGGCGAGCCTGGAAGAAGCAGAGCTAGAAGTCTCAGTTAGTGATGTAGAAGCTGCGCTCAGTGAAGCGCTTAGCGAAGAAGCTGAAGGCTAGGAAATCTGCGGGATTCAGGCTCGAAAACAGTTGACTCAAAGATGCGAGATAATTAAACTCTCGCATCTTTTTGAGTTGGGACTCAGGATTTTCGACATCTCATTAGAGATCTTGAATAAATCTGAGATTCACGGAGAAATAGAAAAATTAAGAAAAGTACATGGCAACAATTAATCAATTAGTCCGTAAGCCCCGAAAGAGCAGAGTCTCCAAGAGTGACGTGCCTGCCTTGCAACGCTCGCCGCAGAAGCGTGGTGTTTGCACTAGGGTATATACCACGACACCTAAGAAGCCTAATTCTGCCTTACGTAAAGTTTGCCGTGTTCGACTAGTAAATGGTTATGAAGTCACGTCTTACATCGGTGGTGAGGGACATAATTTACAAGA
>DFQD01000070.1:6968-8065 GCA_002377605.1 Gammaproteobacteria bacterium UBA3498
TTTACAAGAACACTCAGTTGTTCTGATTCGCGGTGGTCGTGTAAAGGATTTGCCTGGTGTGCGTTATCACACTGTGCGCGGCTGTCTCGACACTTCTGGTGTTTCTGAAAGGAAGCAAGGTCGCTCCAAGTATGGAGCAAAGCGGCCTAAGTAATTGCTTTTCTAATATATAGAGCTCTGCAGCATCACAAGCGTATGGAATGCGCAACTCATCGTAGCTCTTAAAACATAACGAAGAGATTGAGTAAGGCCAGGTGTTGGTTAGAGGTTTTTAGTTAACCAAGAATTCTGGATTAACCTGAATAAAAATAGAGGTCGCATATGCCTAGACGCAGAGTAGTGGCGAAACGCGAAGTTTTGCCAGATCCAAAATTCGGAAGCAAAGTCCTAGCTAAATTCATGAACCACGTTATGGTCGACGGCAAGAAGTCTGTTGCCGAGAAGATCGTATATGGAGCTTTGGATGTAGTGGCGGAGAAGACTGGTTTCGATCCCTTAGAAGTTTTCGAAAAAGCCTTAGAAAGTATCGCGCCTATGGTGGAGGTGAAGTCTCGACGTGTTGGTGGTGCTACTTATCAAGTGCCGGTAGAAGTGAGAGCAGAGCGCCGCAATGCACTGGCCATGCGTTGGTTAGTTGAGCATTCCCGTTCTCGTGGTGAAAAGTCAATGGCCCTCCGTCTTGCTGGTGAAATTGCCGATGCTTCAGAAGGTCGCGGAAGTGCCGTTAAGAAGCGCGAAGACGTGCATCGTATGGCCGAAGCCAACCGTGCTTTTTCACATTATCGTTTTTAATTAATATTTTATTTTGAGGGTAAAGCTGTGGCTAGAAAACATCCCCTAAGCCGTTATCGCAACATTGGAATCGCAGCACATGTGGACGCGGGAAAGACCACCACGACAGAGCGAGTACTTTTCTACACCGGTATTTCACACAAGATAGGCGAGGTACACGACGGTGCGGCGGTTATGGACTGGATGGAACAAGAGCAAGAACGTGGAATCACAATCACATCTGCGGCGACTACTTGTTTTTGGAACGGAATGGACAGCCAGTATGATGAGCATCGTATTAATATCATAGATACTCCAGGGCACGT
>DFQD01000070.1:8397-14877 GCA_002377605.1 Gammaproteobacteria bacterium UBA3498
GAGCGTTCACTGCGTGTATTGGATGGTGCGGTGGTTGTACTTTGTGCGTCCTCTGGTGTGCAACCTCAAACTGAAACAGTTTGGCGTCAGGCCAATCGTTACGAAGTTCCTCGTATGGTCTTCGTCAACAAAATGGACCGTGCTGGTGCCGATTTCCTGAAAGTAGTTGAGCAGATGAAAGAACGCTTAGGCGCGAATGCCGTTCCATTGCAACTGGCAATTGGCGCGGAAGACGAATTTAAAGGGGTGATCGACCTGGTGAAAATGAAGTCCATTATCTGGAGTGAAGAAGACCAGGGCACTACTTTTGAATATCAGGATATCCCTGCTGACTTACAAGGTCTATGTGATGAATGGCGCGAGCATTTGCTCGAGGCTGCTGCGGAAGCTAATGAAGAAGTCATGGATAAATACATAGATGAAGGGAATCTAAGTGAAGAAGAAATAATGGGTGCCATTCGTCAGCGCACGCTGGCTAATGAAATCGTTCCTGTGCTTTGCGGATCTGCATTTAAGAACAAAGGCGTGCAAGCTGTATTGGATGCAGTAATTGATTACATGCCAGCGCCAACAGAGGTAAAAGAAATTGAAGGTGTGAAAGAAGACGGAATAGAAGTTACCTGTCCGGCTGATGACGATGCACCTTTTGCCTCACTGGCATTCAAGATTGCGACTGATCCATATGTAGGAACACTCACTTTCTTTCGTGTTTACTCTGGTTCGTTAAATTCTGGTGACACAGTGTTTAATCCGCTGAAATCCAAGAAAGAGCGTGTAGGTCGTATGGTGCAAATGCACTCAAATTCCCGTGAAGAAATTAAAGAAGTACTCGCAGGTGATATTGCAGCTGCAATTGGTCTCAAAGATGTAACTACGGGCGAAACTCTTTGTGACCCTGACAACATCGTGACTCTGGAAAAGATGGACTTTCCAGAGCCGGTTATTTCTGTTGCGGTTGAGCCAAAGAGTAAGGCAGATCAGGAAAAGATGAGCATAGCCCTTGGCAAACTTGCTCAAGAGGATCCGTCTTTCCGTGTAGAGTCTGACGAGGAATCAGGTCAAACAATTATCTCCGGAATGGGAGAATTACATCTCGACGTCCTCGTAGATAGAATGCGAAGAGAATTTTCCGTCGAGGCTAATATAGGCAAACCGCAAGTGGCCTACCGTGAAACCATTAAGAAATCAGTTGAGATTGAAGGTAAGCATGTAAAACAATCTGGTGGTCGTGGTCAGTACGGCCATGTTTGGTTGCGCCTTGATCCACTGGATCCTGATGCTGAATATGAATTCGTCAACGAAATCGTTGGTGGCGTAGTGCCTAAGGAATACATTCCTGCGGTTGATAAAGGTGTAAAGGAGCAGATGCAAAACGGATGCCTCGCAGGGTATCCATTATTGGCGATGAAGGTAACGCTTTATGATGGTTCCTTCCACGATGTGGACTCCAGTGAAATGGCATTTAAGATTGCTGGCTCACTTGCACTTAGGAAAGGTGCATTGGAAGCGGACCCTGCATTGTTAGAACCAATGATGGCAGTTGAAGTGGTAACGCCAGAAGAATACATGGGTGACGTAATGGGTGATTTGAACCGTCGTCGCGGCATGGTTGGCGGCATGGATGACAGTCCTTCTGGAAAAGTTATTACCGCAGATGTTCCTTTGGCAGAGATGTTCGGCTATGCAACTGACTTACGTTCTGCTACTCAAGGACGTGCAACTTATACAATGGAATTTAAGCAATATGCAGAAGTTCCAGGAAACATCGCTGATTCAATTATTGATAATACCGCTGCGTAACCGGTTAAGAAATTTGCGAGCCAGCCCGTCGATAGGCGGTCTGGCATATTTCACAGATAAGGGATTCAGCGGCTGAAAAGCTCTGGCTCTTTGTTAAAAGCATTTTCCAAGCGGTTCGTATGTTAAATATATGTCCCTGCTCACCCACTATTCCTTGTTTGTTCCCCCGCAAGGGCTGACAATTGCTAAGACCGCAATAAAGACCCAGCGAAGATCGCGGTCGTGAAAATGCCATTAGTTGCCCAAAAAAATAACCGGAAAATAAGTTCAAAACTTTATGAGGGGAAATCCACTCAAAGCCAGCAATAATGCGGCTTTCAAGCACCTAAATAGCTTGACTTAGGAGGGCACGAGCTTTAAAATTCGCATCCTTTTTGGCGTTCTAAAATAGAGCGCCAGCTTTTTAAGCAGTAACTTGTTCTTTTATAAAGATTTTTTGGAGTTTTAAGTAGATGCAGAATCAGCGCATAAGGATTAGGCTGAAGGCTTTCGATCACCGATTGATTGATCAATCTACACAAGAAATCGTAGAGACTGCTAAGCGCACTGGAGCACAGGTCAAAGGACCTATTCCATTGCCAACGAATAAAGAGAGATTTACTGTATTGATCTCGCCTCACGTCAACAAGGACGCTCGGGATCAGTATGAGATTCGGACCCACAAGCGGCTACTGGATATCGTTGAGCCGACTGAAAAGACAGTCGATGCCCTGATGAAGCTTGATCTCGCAGCTGGCGTAGAGGTTCAAATCAGTCTGCAGTAAAACAACAATAAATAGCCAGGCAATAGAGCATTTCAGTCCTCATTGCCCTTTCATTAATAAAGTTTTGGAGTACTGAGAATTCCAATTTCCCCGATGCGGGAAAAGCATGAGTGCAACACGTCAGTGGCCATAGCGGGTTTTAGCCCCTTGCACGATGAGGTTTATAAAAAATGTCTATAGGATTAGTCGGTCTAAAGAGCGGCATGACCCGTATTTTTACCGAAGAAGGCAACTCTGTCCCTGTGACAGTAGTAGAAGTTCAGCCGAATCGAGTTACTCAGATCAAAACTGCCAAATCTGATGGGTATAGTGCAATCCAAGTTACTACTGGTGCGCGCAAAGCCTCTCGTGTGAGTAAGGCGGTTGCTGGCCATTATGCCAAGGCTCAAACTGAAGCAGGTGATGGTCTTTGGGAATTCCGGACCACTGAACTAGAAGAAATCGAATTAGGAAGTGAGATCAAGGTTGATCAATTTAAAGTGGGCCAGAAAGTTGATGTTACTGGCAACTCAAAAGGTAAAGGCTTCCAAGGTGGTGTAAAGCGTCATAACTTCAGTATGCAAGATGCCACCCACGGCAACTCTATTTCCCACCGTGCACCTGGATCCATCGGCCAATGTCAGACCCCAGGAAAAGTTTGGAAAGGTAAGAAGATGGCAGGGCAAATGGGAAATGTCCGCAAAACAGTTCAATCACTTGAAGTAGTAAAAGTAGACGAAGTAAACAATCTTCTCCTCATTAAAGGCGCAGTACCGGGAGCAACTGGATCAAGCGTCATAGTTAAACCGGCGATCAAAGTGAGAGGTAACTAAGCATGGAATTAGCTTTAGCGTTACCGGGAAACAAAAAAGCCGGGAAAGAAAAAATTTCTCTTGCAGACGAATCATTCTGTCGTGAATATAACGAGCCGCTGGTTCACCAAACAGTTGTTTCTTATTTAGCTGGTGGTCGTCAGGGTTCTGTAAAGCAGAAGAACCGCTCAGAAGTTCGCGGCGGCGGCCGTAAACCCTGGCGTCAAAAAGGAACCGGTCGCGCTCGCGCAGGAACCATTAGAAGTCCAATTTGGCGTTCCGGCGGTGTAACCTTCGCAGCCCGCACACAGGATCATAGTAAGAAGCTGAATAAGAAGATGTACCGTGGAGCAATGCAATGCATACTCTCCGAACTAATCCGACAAGACCGACTAATTGTCGTTAATGAATTCACAGTCGAAACACACAAAACCAGAGACTTGATTAACAAGCTCAAAGAATTTGATCTAGACAATGTCCTAATTGTTTCAGATCAAGTAGAAAAAAATCTTTATCTTGCCGCACGAAACCTACACAAAGTTGATGCACTGGATGTCTCCGGAATTGATCCAGTAAGTCTTATCGGTTTTGAAAAAGTATTGATTACTGTACCAGCGCTGAAGAAAGTAGAGGAGATGTTGTCATGAATACAGAACGCATGTACACCATCGTTTTAGCGCCGCATGTGTCAGAAAAATCAACCGTGCAAGGTGAGTTGAATAATCAATACACGTTCAAAGTATCCAGAGATGCTACTAAGCCCGAAATCAAGACTGCCATTGAAGGGCTTTTCAGTGTAGTTGTTTCTGAAGTTCAAGTGCTAAACGTGAAAGGCAAAACCAAGCGCAATTTTCGGGGTCAGGTCCGTCGCCGACCAAGCTGGAAGAAAGCTTATGTTCGTCTTGAGGAAGGACACGAAATTGATTTTGCGGATTTATCAGGGTAGAGGGCTAAGTCATGCCAGTAGTTAAATGTAAACCCACATCGCCAGGACGCCGTTTTGTCGTCAAGGTTGTGCACCCTGACTTGCATAAAGGTGAACCTTATGCACCTTTGACAGCACCTAAATCTAAATCAGGTGGTCGCAACAATAAGGGGCGTATTACTCGCCGCCATCAAGGTGGCGGACATAAGCAGAAGTATCGTGTTATCGACTTCCGCCGTAGGAAGGACGGTATTGAAGCAAAGGTAGAGCGTTTGGAATACGATCCAAATCGTTCTGCGAACATTGCTTTGTTGCTTTATGCCGATGGTGAGCGTCGATACATGATTGCTCCTAACAATGTTTCTAAAGGTGATGTTGTTGTGTCTGGAGAAGATGCGCCAATCAAAGTTGGAAATTGCCTGCCACTGCGCAACATCCCCCTGGGTAGCACGGTGCATTGTGTGGAAATGAAGCCAGGTAAAGGAGCACAAATAGCTCGAAGTGCTGGCACATCCCTACAACTAGTCGCGCGAGAAGGTGATTATGCAACTTTAAGACTTCGTTCCGGTGAGATGCGTAAGGTATTAAGCGACTGCCGCGCAACACTGGGTGAAGTTTCCAATTCTGAACATTCTTTGCGCTCGCTGGGAAAAGCTGGCGCCAAGCGTTGGCGCGGAGTGCGTCCAACTGTGCGGGGAGTTGCTATGAATCCAGTCGATCACCCACACGGTGGTGGTGAAGGCAGAACGTCAGGTGGGCGTCATCCAGTTTCACCTTGGGGTGTTCCTACTAAGGGATACAAAACTAGAACTAACAAGCGAACCGACAATATGATAGTTCGCCGAAGAAATACGAGCCGTAAATAGCGGCAAGTGATAGAGGATTTTATTCGTGCCACGTTCACTTAAAAAGGGTCCATTCATCGATCTTCATTTACTGAAGAAGGTGCAAACCGCACAGGCGAGTAAAGACAAGCGTCCAATTAAAACCTGGTCGCGTCGTTCAATGATTTCACCTGATATGCTTGGACTTACTATTGCGGTTCACAATGGAAGACAACATGTGCCTGTGTTTATCACTGAAGATATGGTTGGTCATAAACTTGGTGAGTTTGCACAAACGCGCACGTATCGCGGCCACGCTGCAGATAAGAAGGCACAATAGGAGTAAGTAATGGAAGTTCAGGCAAAATTAAAAGGAGCTCGTCTTTCTGCACAGAAAGCTCGACTCGTTGCTGAGCAGATTCGTGGCAAGGGTGTTGAGGAAGCTTTGGAACTTCTTGCATTCAGCTCGAAAAAAGGTGCTGCCATTATTAAGAAAGTTTTAAATTCCGCGATTGCCAATGCAGAGCATAACGAGGGGGCAGACGTGGACGAATTGAAGATATCAACGATTTGTGTTGATGAAGGCATGACAATGAAGCGCATTATGCCGAGAGCGAAGGGTCGTGCCGATCGCATCCTTAAGCGTTCTTGTCACATAACAATTACAGTCGCTGATAGCTAGGAGATACGGATGGGTCAAAAAGTACATCCAACTGGTATTCGTCTTGGAATCGTGAAGAAACACACTTCTGTGTGGTTCGCTGAAGGGCAGGAATACGCAGATAACTTATTGGTTGATTTAAAAGTAAGAGATTTTATAAAGAAGCGACTAGCAAATGCTTCCGTTTCGAGAGTTGACATTGAGCGACCGGCACAGACAGCTAAGATCACTATATACACTGCGCGACCAGGTATTGTTATCGGTAAGAAGGGCGAAGATGTTGAGGCCCTGCGTAGAATTCTTACTGAAAAAATGGGAATTCCCGTACAAATAAACATCGAAGAAATTCGTAAGCCTGATCTCGATGCTCAGCTAGTTGCAGACAGTGTCGCGCAACAGCTTGAGCGTCGTGTGATGTTCCGACGTGCTATGAAACGTGCAGTCCAGAATGCTATGCGTCAGGGAGCAGAGGGGATCAAGATACAAGTTGGTGGCCGTTTAGGTGGAGCAGAGATTGCTCGTTCTGAATGGTATCGAGAAGGGCGTGTTCCATTGCACACACTTCGCGCAGATATTGATTATGCAACTTCTGAAGCGAGTACTACATACGGAATTATTGGTGTGAAAGTTTGGATCTTTAAAGGCGAAATCCTAGATCTTGACGAAGCAATCGTGCCTAAGCAGCAACCGGCAGCAAATTAAGCGAAAAGACTAA
>DFQD01000070.1:15268-17528 GCA_002377605.1 Gammaproteobacteria bacterium UBA3498
ATCGTGGCAGCAAAGTAGATTTTGGTGAGTACGGATTGAAAGCCATTTCACGTGGTCGATTAACTGCGCGCCAAATCGAAGCAGCTCGCCGTGCAATGACACGTCGTATTAAGCGTGGTGGAAAGATCTGGATTCGAGTATTCCCTGATAAGCCAATTACCAAGAAGCCTTTGGAAGTGCGCCAAGGTAAAGGTAAGGGTAACGTTGAATATTGGGTGGCTCAGATTCAGCCAGGCCGAATCATGTTTGAAATTGAAGGTGTTGACGAAGAATTAGCACGTGAAGCATTTGCTTTAGCTTCTGCCAAGTTACCCTTTGAGACAAGTTTTGTTAAGCGGACGGTAATGTAATGAAAGCTGAAGAACTTAGAGGTAAGTCAGTTGAAAAATTGCAGGAACAACTGAAAGAGCTCTACAAAGATCAATTTAATAATCGTATGCAGAACAGCACAGGTCAGCTGGGACAAGTACATCTGGTAAAAGAAGTACGTAAGGATATTGCTCGAGTCAAAACGATACTTACTGAAAAAGTAAGCTCAGGAAATGAACAAGAAAAGAGTGAAGCTTAGCTATGTCGGATACTGAAATCCAAGAAAGTCAGAATACAAAAAGCGTTGAAAAATATTCGCGAACTGTAACGGGTCGCGTAGTTAGCAACAAAATGGACAAATCTATTGTTGTGGTTGTGGAGCGACGTGTTAAGCACCCTGTCTACGGTAAGATTATTAAGCGTTCCTCAAAAATTCATGCGCATGATGCGAACAATGAATGTGGTTTGGGCGACGAAGTAACAATTAAGGAAGTTCGGCCTATTTCGAAAACTAAGAGCTGGGCTCTAGTTTCGATAGATGAGCGAGCTACGCAGATCTAATTTAGATATTGGTTTTGTATTTGCATTGCGAATACAAGTTGGAGTGAATCAATGATTCAAGTGCAGTCTTACTTAGATATCGCCGATAACAGCGGCGCAAGGCGCGTGATGTGTATCAAAGTGCTTGGTGGTTCACATCGCAGATATGCTCGCATAGGTGACATTATCAAAGTTACTGTTAAGGAAGCTATTCCTCGCGGAAAGGTTAAGAAAGGTCAGGTGTTGACCGCTTTGGTTGTGCGCACCAAAAAAGGTGTACGACGCGGTGATGGATCTTTAATCAAATTCGATGACAATGCGGCAATTTTGTTGAACAACCAGGAAGCGCCTATAGGAACTCGTGTATTCGGTCCAGTAACTCGAGAGTTACGTAATGAAAAGTTCATGAGAATTATTTCTCTGGCACCGGAAGTTCTTTAAATAATTGGAAAGAGAATTAGTAAGCGAGAGATAAAGGGACAGTTAGAGATAGAAAGATGAACAAGTATAAGCGTGATGACGAAGTGATAGTAATCACTGGCAGGGACAAAGGTAAACGTGGGACTATTTCTCAAATAGCCGGAGATAGAGTGTTTGTAGCAGGCGTAAACATGGTTAAGCGTCATACAAAACCTAATCCAAATGCTGGGCAGCCCGGTGGAATAATAGAAAGAGAAGCACCGCTTCATATTTCTAATGTGGCAATTTTTAATCCTGAAACAAATGCGGCAGATCGCGTTGGCATTCAGATAGACGAAGATGGCAATAAGCTACGTATCTTTAAGTCTAATGGACAGGTGATAGATTAAGAGACGATCATGGCTCAGTTGAAAGAATATTATCAAAAAGAAGTTGTACCGGCGTTAGCCCAACAGTTTGGGTTTTCCAACACTATGCGTGTGCCCAGAATTACTAAGGTCGTTTTAAACATGGGTCTGGGTGAAGCAGTTGCAGACAAGAAAATTTTGGAAAACGCGGCTAACGACCTCGGATTAATCAGTGGTCAAAAAGTTGTTGTAACAAAGGCGAGAAAAAGTATTGCGGGATTCAAGATTCGCGAGGGTTGGCCCATCGGCTGCAAAGTTACTCTTCGCGGTGAGCGCATGTATGAATTCTTGGAGAGATTAGTTGGCATTGCAATTCCACGAATTAGAGATTTCCGTGGATTGAGCCCTAGGTCTTTCGACGGCCGAGGTAATTTTGCGATGGGTGTGAATGAGCAAATCATTTTTCCCGAAATTGACTACGACAAGATAGATACCTTGCGCGGATTAGATATCACTATTACAACTACTGCGCAAAATGATGATGAAGGCCGTGCTTTGCTAACCGCGCTGCGATTTCCTTTTCGCGGCATGCCATCAGCAACTGAAGAAGCTCCTGCTGTTGAAGAAACTGAGCAAAATGAGGA
>DFQD01000070.1:17885-22627 GCA_002377605.1 Gammaproteobacteria bacterium UBA3498
GAAGAAGCTCCTGCTGCTGAACAAACTGAACAAACTGAAGAAGCGCCAGCTGAAGAGAGTGGCGAAGATGCTTCAGAAAGAGACAAAGAGGAATCTTAATATGGCTAAAGCATCGATGATAGCCAGAGAGAATAAGCGTGCAAGAACTGTAGAGAAGTACGCCGAAAAACGAGCCGCATTACGCGCCATTCTTAGGGACCCAAAAGCGCCCGATGATGATAAGTGGGCAGCTCAAGTGAAGTTGCAAAAGCTTCCTCGCGATGCGAGCCCAAGCCGACAGCAACGTCGTTGTCGTATCACTGGTCGTCCCCATGGCGTTTATCGGAAGTTTGGTCTTTGCCGGAATAAATTACGTGAAGCAGCTATGCGTGGTGATGTGCCTGGCTTGACCAAAGCCAGTTGGTAGCCGGGAGAAGAAAATGAGCATGTCGGACCCAATTGCAGATTTCTTAACTCGTATTCGTAATGCACAAATGGCGCAATTGCCTTATGTAAGTTGCCCTTCATCTAAGATTAAGATTGCGATCAGCAAGGTGCTACAAGACGAAGGTTTTATAAATGGTTATGACGTTGCAGAAGAAGGCGGCAAGGCGGTAATCAACGTCGACCTGAAATATTTCCAGGGCAAACCTGTTATTGAGGAAATTAAACGGGTGAGTCGACCAGGCTTGCGTGATTACAAAGGCAAAGAAAATTTACCTAAGAATCGCGCCGGTTTAGGGATAGCTATTATGTCAACTAATCAAGGATTGATGACAGAGCGTCAAGCAGAAGCAGCAGGAATTGGTGGTGAAGTACTTTGCACTGTTTTCTAAACAGACTGGTAAGTAAAGAGAAACGATAAGATGTCTAGAATAGCTAACGCACCAGTAACAATCCCTAAGGGTGTTGAAGCATCTCTAAGCGGAGGCGCAATCTCCGTAAAGGGGTCGAAAGGTAATTTAAACCTATCGCTTCACGATTTAGTTGCTGTTGCCCAAGATGGTGAAAATTTAAAAGTCTCCGCTAAAGATGACTCGCGTCATGCAGGGGCATTGGCGGGAACTTTTCGCTCTTTAATCAACAATATGGTTATTGGTGTGAGTGAAGGATTTCAAAAGAAGCTTGAGCTTCAAGGTGTAGGCTATCGAGCAAAAGCTTCAGGTAAGTCTGTAAATCTGACAGTTGGGTATTCTCACCCTATAGCTTATCAGCTGCCAGAAGGCGTTACTGTAGAGACCCCATCTCAAACTGAAATTGTTATTTCTGGTGCAGACAAGCAGTTGGTTGGGCAAGTAGCTGCAGAAATCAGAAAGTTTCGTCCACCTGAGCCTTACAAAGGTAAAGGTATTCGCTACTCCGATGAACGTGTGTACAGAAAAGAAGCGAAGAAAAAATAGGACATAGAAAATGAGTGTTAAGAAGATAGCACGAATGCGCAGAGCAAAACGTGCGAGAGTAAAGATTCGTGAACTGCGAATGAACCGCCTTTGTGTTTATCGTTCGCCGCGACATATCTACGCACAAATTATCTCTCCAACTGGTAATGAAATTATTGCGAGTGCATCTACTGTAGAGAAGAAAAATAGAAAAGGTGCGACTGGCAATATGGAAGCTGCTGGCAAGGTTGGCACATTAATAGCTGAGCGAGCGAAAAAAGCAGGAGTTGAAGAAGTTGCATTCGACCGCTCTGGTTATGCCTATCACGGGCGCATTAAAGCGCTTGCAGAAGCGGCACGTGAAGGTGGATTGAAATTCTAAGGTAATTAAATATGGCATTTAAAGACGAGCCAGGTAAAAACGAAGAGGGGCTTCAGGAAAAGCTTATTCAAGTTAATCGTGTGGCCAAAGTGGTTAAAGGTGGTCGTATTTTTGGGTTCACCGCTCTCACTGCAGTGGGTGACGGCAATGGCCGTGTAGGATTTGGTCGTGGTAAAGCTAGAGAAGTTCCTTTAGCAATTCAGAAAGCTATGGAGTCAGCTAGGCGCAACATGATTACAGTAAACCTGGATGGGCATACTCTACAGTATCCAGTTAAGTCTCGTCACGGTGCTTCAAAGGTTTATATGCAGCCAGCATCAGAGGGTACTGGTGTAATTGCAGGTGGTGCGATGCGCGCCGTTTTAGAATTAGCTGGGGTACAAAACGTATTAGCAAAATGCTATGGCTCTACGAATCCAGTTAATGTGGTTCAGGCTACATTCAAAGGATTGCGTGATATGCGCTCGCCTGAGGAGGTCGCAGCGAAGCGCGGTAAAACTGTAGAAGAAGTTGTGGGCTAGTTAATAAAGGAATGAAACGATGGCAAAGAAGAAAACTGTCAAAGTTAGTTTAGTGAAGAGCCCAATAGGCACATTGCCGAAGCACAAACTATGCCTGCAAGGTCTTGGGCTTCGACGCATGCATCAATCTGTAGAAGTTGAAGATACTCCTGCAGTGCGCGGCATGATCAATAAGGTTAACTACATGTTGGTTGTAGAAGGTGAGAGTTAGTCATGCTACTCAATACATTAAGCCCAGCTTCCGGTAGCACCAAAGCGAAAAAGCGCGTCGGTCGCGGGATCGGCAGCGGATGGGGAAAGACTTGCGGAACAGGGCACAAAGGCCAAAAGTCCCGCAGTGGCGGAACAGTAAAACCAGGATTCGAAGGCGGTCAGATGCCTTTACAGATGCGTCTACCAAAGTATGGCTTTAGCTCGAGGGTTGGTCGTATTACCGCAGAAGTTCGCACTTCTGAGTTGAATAAAGTTGAAAGCGGCATAATAACTATCGAAAACCTAAAAAAAGCTGGCGTTATTTCGGCAAACCGCAAACGTGTAAAGATCATGCTTTCCGGAGATGTGACTAAGAAAATTACCGTGGAAGATGAAGGTATCGCTGTTTCTAAAGGTGCTCGAGAAGCTATTGAAAAAGCTGGTGGTAAAATTTTAGGAGCAGGAGCTAAAGCAGCACCGGCGAAGAAGGCGAAAGCCGAGCAAAAGAAGAAGGCAGCCCCCAAAAAGAAAGAGAAAGTTGAAGAAGCAAAGGACGAAGCTGCTAGCAAAGACACACAAGAAACTAAAGAAAAGGCAGAAGACAAGAAAGATAAGGACGAAGAGTAATTAACGATTTCTTTTTATTATAAAGAAGCAATGAACTGAAATGGCAAACAAACCAAATTTAAATCCAGAGAATATAGGTGCCGGGCTCGGTGAGCTGAAGGTGCGGCTGTTGTTCTTGTTATTTGCCATCTTTGTTTATCGGGTAGGTACACATATTCCTGTGCCCGGGATCGACCCGCTGCAATTACAAGCCTTCTTTGATCAAAACGAAGGCACTTTCGCCGGCTTGTTTAACATGTTTTCTGGTGGCGCTTTGGAGCGTATGAGTATCGTAGCCCTGGGTATCATGCCTTACATTTCTGCTTCTATCATTATGCAATTATTGACTGCTGTGAGTCCGCAATTGGACCAGCTAAAGAAAGAAGGTGAGTCTGGTCGTCGTAAAATTACTCAATACACCCGTTACGGAGCTTTGGTATTAGCAACCGTACAGGGAACAGGTATGACCGTTGGGTTGTTATCGCCAATGGCATACAGCCCAGGATTAGCGTTTAACCTAACCGCTATTATTTCGTTGGTTACCGGCGCCATGTTCCTGATGTGGTTGGGGGAACAAATTACTGAGAAAGGTATCGGAAATGGAATCTCGATGCTTATCTTCGCTGGCATCGTAGCGTTGTTTCCAGCAGCAGTGGGTACATCACTTACTCAAGCTTATGAAGGCCAGATCAGCGGCGTACTTTTGTTAGTCGTAGCAATAATTGCCATTGGAGTTGTTGCTGGAATTGTTTATGTAGAAAGGGCGCAGCGTCGCATTACCGTCAACTACGCCAAGCGTCAGCAGGGCCGTAAAATGTACCAGGCTCAGGCAAGTCACTTACCCTTGAAAATCAACATGGCAGGCGTAATTCCCGCGATTTTTGCAAGCTCAATTTTGTTATTCCCAGCATCACTTGGGCAGTGGTTTGGTCAGTCGGAAGGTTCGGAATGGTTGCAGGATCTAGCGCTATTAATTGGGCCAGGTCAGCCCCTATACATCATTATTTTTAGCGCAATGATTATCTTCTTCTGCTTCTTTTATACAGCGCTGGTTTTTAACCCCCGCGATGTTGCGGAAAACTTGAAGAGATCAGGAGCGTTTATTCCAGGCATACGTCCTGGTGAGCAAACGGCTAAATATATCGATGGTGTAATCACTCGATTAACAATGTTTGGAGCGATCTACATTACTTTGGTTTGTTTGTTACCGAATTTCATGCAGATGATGGCAAATGTACCATTTAATCTTGGTGGAACAGCATTACTTATTTCTGTGGTGGTAACCATGGATTTCTGGTCCCAAGTGCAATCGCATTTGATGTCACATCAATACGATTCCTTGATGAAGAAATCCAAATTAGGAAACTACGGCAGGAGTGGAATCTAGCCAGAAGCTAGAGGAGAAGGAAAATGAAAGTAAGAGCATCAGTAAAAAAGATTTGCCGAAACTGTAAGGTTATTCGCCGTAACGGTTCGGTGCGAGTTATTTGTAGTGCAGAGCCTCGACACAAACAGCGTCAAGGTTAAAACGGAAGAGTAAACGGAGTAAATCTATGGCACGTATTGCCGGGGTTAACATACCAGACAACAAGCACATCGTAATTTCATTGCGGTATGTGTATGGCATTGGCACAACACAAGCTAAGATTATTTGTGATGCGACAGGTATAGAACCGTCAACTA
>DFQD01000197.1 GCA_002377605.1 Gammaproteobacteria bacterium UBA3498
ACTGGTGAGCCAATTTGGCCAATTGTCGAAAGGCCTGTTCCTCAATCAACGGTTCCAGGAGAAGTGCTTTCGGAAACCCAACCATTTCCAACACGGCCAGCGCCATTTGATATTCAAGGTGTTTCTATTGATGATTTGATCGATTGGACTCCAGAGATAAGACAGCAGGCAATTAATGCATTTGCTGACTACCAGATGGGTCCATTGTTCAATCCGCCTATTCAGCGTGGACATGAATCAGGTAAGCGAGCGGCAATGTTCTGCCCAGGTGGAGGCGGCGGTGCCAATATCACTTCACCATCAGTTGCTGATCCGAACAGTGGTTATTTGTTTATTTCTTCGCGTTCAGCTTGTAGTCCGATCGTGTTAGTACCGGGAGAGGAAGCAGACCTTCAATATGAAAAGCCAACTGGAACTACTTTTGCACAGTACGCAAGCGGCCCTGGCGCTGGCGCACCTCGTCACCCGCAAGGAATTCCACTTTTCAAACCACCTTTTAGTCGTATTTCTGCAATCGACATGAACACTGGCGAATACGCTTGGGTAATCCCAACTGGTAATACTCCTGCCCGTGTACAAGAAGTAATCGATGAGAACAATCTCGATGTTGGCAACACTGGAACCGGCGCTTTGGTGCCAATGGTTGTTACACCAAACATGTTGGTTTATTCGGATACTGCGACTGATAGTACGCCAATGCTTTATGCTATCGATAAAGCTACCGGTGAAACATTGAGTTCTATCGAAGTTCCCGATCGAAGCCGCTATGGTATGAGCTCATGGACCCATGATGGTCATCAGTACATCATGCTACAAACTGGCTCAAAGCTAACTGCTGTAGCGCTACCAGCCGCTGCTCCCGCAGCAGGTGGTTACCACTAAGCTGTGGAGCTAAACTACGAAAAACCGGCTGCTCTCTCGAGCAGCCGGTTTATCATCGATTCTCACTGGTTTCGACAACGATTCTTGAAAATCTACCGGTCGTCATACCAACCCCCGAGAGCACTAGAATAACTCCTAGCACCATAAATACCGTAATACTTTCTGCAAGAAAGAGATTCCCCCATAAGATACTAAAAATTGGGATCAAATAAGTGGTCATAATAGCTCGCTGTGATCCTATTCTGGCAATTAACCGATAGAAAAGAATATAGCCGAAACCTGTACAAACTATGCCGAGCGCTAACACGCTGACCCAGACAGAGCCTAATGGCATGACCTCAGGTCTCTCCAATATAGCTAACGGAAACAAAAACAATGTAGAAAATAACAACCCACCTACCGTTATAGATATACCTGAAACCCCTTGAAGTTTTTGAGCAACCAGGTTTAAAGCAAGCCCATATAAAACACAGGCAAAAAGTGCGGATGGTATTGCCAATTTACTAGTTATTCCTGAAGATTCAGAAGGATCAAAAACCAATGCCACTACCCCTGAAAAACCAATCAACAATCCCAATAAACCAACACGAGACAGTTTCTGTTGGTATAAAATAAAGGCGATTAATGCTGTGAAAAACGGAACAGTGGCGTTAATTATAGAAAGGGCACCTGCCCCCATATTCAAAGCTGAATAAGCAAAGAAACAGAATGGAATAGCCATATTAGCAAGACCAACAATTGAAATTATTTCCCAGTTCTGCTTTAACTCCTTAAATTTACCCAACAGCAAACAAATTGGCATTAATATAAGCAAACCACTGGCTACACGGAGCTCAATTAGAAAGATTGGCCCAAATTCTGGCGAAGCAATTCTTAAGAATAGAAATGAGGATCCCCAAATTGCCGACAGAATAAGTAACTCGATGTAATCTCTAAACGTGATTTGCTGCATTAGTAAATATAGAAGAATATAATTTCAGAAACAAAAAACCCGACTTCGCAGTCGGGTTTTCTTGAAATTTGAAGATGTTCTATTCCTCTTCTTCCGCCACCTCTAGTTCATCGTCAAAATCATTCACGTTATGAAGCGGACGATCTACTAACTCGACATAAGCCATAGGTGCTTTATCACCAGGCCTTTCACCACATTTAAGAATGCGAATGTAACCACCCGGACGATCAGCATAGCGAGGACCAAGTTCGGTAAATAGTTTTCCTACTGTTTCCTTATTGCGAGTACGATCGAAAGCCAAACGACGATTCGCCACAGAATCTTTCTTAGCGAGAGTGATTAGAGGTTCTGCAACTGACCGCAATTCCTTAGCCTTCACCAAAGTAGTTTTGATAATTTCATGCTCCACAAGGGACGATGTCATGTTGCGAAACATTGCTGTGCGGTGCGGACTGTTTCGATTTAGTTGGCGACCGCTGTGTCGATGACGCATAGTCCTATATCCTTAACTTTCTTCCTAAGCTGCTCGATCGTCAGATTTCAGGCTAGATGGTGGCCAGTTCTCTAAGCGCATGCCGAGAGATAGTCCACGTGTAGCCAATACATCCTTAATTTCTGTCAGAGACTTTTTACCAAGGTTTGGTGTCTTTAGTAATTCAACTTCAGTTCGCTGAATTAGATCACCAATGTAGTAAATGTCTTCTGCCTTCAAACAGTTTGCTGATCGAACGGTAAGCTCCAAATCATCAACTGGTCGCAACAGGATAGGATCAATTTCATCTTCGTGTTCTTCAGGTTCAGTAATGATTTCACTCTGAAGATCAACGAATACACTCAATTGATGCTGAAGAATTGTCGCTGCTCTGCGGATCGCCTCTTCCGGATCAATTGTTCCATTAGTCTCAAGGTCGATAATGAGCTTGTCCAAGTCAGTGCGCTGTTCTACACGAGCGTTCTCAACTGAGTAAGAGACTCTGATGACTGGGCTGTAAGATGCATCTAGCAGGAGTTTTCCTACTGAACGAGTTTCATCGTCTTCAGCAACTCGGGCGTCCGCTGGGGAATAACCTCTACCCTTGCGCACTGTTAGACGCATACTTAACTCACCATTGGTATTCAGATTCGCAATAACGTGATCAGGATTCACTATTTCAACATCGTGATCTTCCGCAATATCGGCTGCGGTTACAGTACCTGTTCCTTTCTTGGAAAGAGTAAGAACTGCTTCATGATTGTTATTCAATAATACTGCTACACCTTTAAGGTTTAACAGTATCTCGATAACGTCTTCGCGTACACCTTCGATTGTGCTGTATTCGTGCACAACACCATCTATCTCAACTTCCTCAACAGCACAACCAGGCATTGATGAGAGTAATATGCGACGTAGTGCGTTTCCTAATGTGTGGCCAAAACCTCTTTCAAGAGGTTCTAGTACCACCCTGGAATGACACTTGTCGAGTTCTTCAACCTGTATCACTTGCGGTGTTAAGAAGTCTGATAAAGAAATTTGCATGTAATCGACCCTCTGTATGATTAAGTCTCTACTTGGAATAAAGTTCAACGATTAGATTTTCATTAATTTCAGGAGGTAAGTCAGCTCGATCCGGCTTTCGAGTAAACTGACCTTCCATCTTTGAAGAATCAACTGATACCCAATCTACTTCTAAACGTTGAGCTGCTAGTTCCAATGCAGATTT
>DFQD01000240.1 GCA_002377605.1 Gammaproteobacteria bacterium UBA3498
GAAGTAAAGTCGTTTTCACTTAACGCAGATGATGCATGGTCCTTAAATATCGATGAGTTAAATGAATCAGTAAATAGCAATACAAGAATCATTGCGCTGGTAAATCCTAATAACCCTACTGGAAAAATTCTTACTTCAGATGAAATGGATGCAATCGTGACTGCAGCCGACAGAGTCGGAGCCTGGATACTCGCAGATGAAGTTTATCGAGGAGCTGAACGAGAACAAGAAGAAGAAACCGAATCTTTCTTCGGCAAATATGACAAAGTAATTTCTGTTGGTAGTATGAGTAAGGCCTACGGATTGCCTGGATTACGCATCGGTTGGGTCATAGCGCCACCGGACACTATCGACAGTATCTGGCGCCATCATGAATACACTACCATTGCCGCGACTATGTTGAGCAATCATCTGGCAGCTTATGCGTTATCGCCTGAAGTAAGACCTCGACTCATAAACCGTGCGCGCAATTACATTCGTAATGGATTTCCGGTATTACAAGAATGGATGGATGCTCAAAAAGGACTGTTTACCTATACACCACCACAGGCATCTGCCGTGAGTTTTATTAAATACAACTTAAAAATTAATTCGACAGAGCTAATGTTGAAGCTAATAAAAGAAGCAAGTGTTTTTATTAGTGCAGGCGACTCGTTTGGAATGGACGGGCACATCCGTATTTCCTTTGGTCAAGAAAGAAAAGTGCTGGAAGAGGCTTTCACAAGGGTTCAACAAACTTTAGAAAGCCTTTCCTAATTTAATCACGACCGGCAGCTTCTCTGCCCAATCGTAGTGCGCTTGCTGCTCCTGAATTCAGCCCGCCATCGGCACCTACTGTTACGAAACTAAATCCTTCCTCGATGCGCTGCTGAACCGAGCTAGGACCAGTGGTGATGGCGCAAGGCACATCATTATCCAGACATGCTCTAAGCACACGCTGTATTGCTTCCTCCACCTGAGGCGCTGCAGGGCTGGCATAACCCATGGAAGTACTTAGGTCAGAAGGTCCAATAAAAATAGCACCTAGGCCAGGTACTGAGATGATTTCATCGATGTTTTCTACTCCTTCTGCAGACTCGATAAACATCATTGCTAATAATTCGCCCTCCGGATCCAGAGGCCATACGTCAGCTTTGGCATGATAATCATTAATGCCCCAATACCAGACAGCGTTTGAGGGGTTTCTTCCTCGTAGACCGGCAGGTTCGAAGTCTGGCGCACCATTATATTGAGGATAACGGGTTGCCTTTATTGCCAGCTCGGCTTGCTCGCGTGTGTGAACTGCTGGAAAGAAAATACCAAAAACACCGATATCCAGTACTTGCTTTGCTTGCGCTATTAACTCTTCCGCACCACCAGCAGCGGGAATACGTACAAACGGAACAACATCTGGTTGCAAACTACCTTTTTCCAAAATACTGCGTTTGTTAGTCATACCCAACAAAAACTCACGCAATCTTTCCACATCGAAAGGTGCATGCTCCATGTCGATAAACACGAAGTCTAAACCGGATGTTGCCATCGACCTGGCGTTATTTAAGGAATAGTCGAAGGACAGAACACCAAAAGCGGGTTGGTCATTCTCCATCAGCTCAATAAGTTTGTTCAGCCGTTGTGCGCTAACTGTGGACGCAAAACTAACTACAAGTAAACTAAGAACTGCCGCAATAATTTTTCTTCTTATTATTGTCATTTTTGTTCCCTTTTCATTCCTTATGTCGTTTTTTGATGTTGCTGTTAGTTAGCCGTCCAAGGTGGTTCAATAAGTAACTCTGCGTCAGCGCCTTGTTTCGGTATAAATTTTTGCGAGCGACCGTACTGATTATCACCACCAATCATATTACCGTCAGAATCGACGGTAAAAGTGTGCACTTCGATATAACCGTCAGGTAAATCTCGCGGCACTAACCATGTGTATTTCAAATTCCCCTCGAAATCGAAATTAACAAAACGCAATGGCCCTAAATCAGTAATCCAGAAATCATTTTCGTTTACGATGATGTCTAATGGTAATGTTAATGGGGATCCAATAGATCGTTCGAATTCAAAAACAGCAGGATCGTCAGTGGTGCGGAACAAATTGACTTCTCCTCCAGCACGATCGAGCACAAATACGCGCCCTTCCGGTCCGATACCGATGGCATGAATAGTATTGAACTGTCCCGGCCCGTCGCCTGGCCCACCAAACTCACCGAGATAGTTCATGTCGTTGTCCATTACCATAACTCGATGATTGTCCAGGCCATCTGCAATAAGAATTCTTCCATCGGGTAGAAAAGCAACATCCTGTGGTCTTCCGAAATGGGTTTCATCGTTTCCAGAAACACCTTTCTCACCATAAGTCGCGAGCACTTCAGAACCATCATTAGCAATTACGTAAATCTGATGAAAGGTTTCATGAATTAACCAGATGCGCTGTTCGGGGTCATACGGACTAATGCGAACTCTATGTGGACCCGGACCATCAGCACCTTCACAGAGGTAATCGAGATGATCCCAGATTTCGATAGGCTCACCATCGCCATTTACAACATAAAGGCAGTTTTGCCAATAACGACGATTGGTATCCGATAATACATTAATGCCAAGTTCACCGGCGAAGCCATGGAAATCATCAGGTAATGGATATGGCAAATGGGTTTCACCACGTTGCGCTATAATGATTCGATCTGGTGATTCGGCCCACACGCCGGAGTTACCACCGAATCCAAATCCGAATTCCTGGAATGGTTCTGCCCAGTAGCGAATTACATCGTAAGGACTTTCGCCAATGTTTCCACGGGCATTGCCTTGGGCAAAAGTTTGAACAGAGAGCACTAATGCAACTCCTAGAATGACCAGCCTAGAAAAATTTCGCATGGGAGAACAACCTCTATTTATGGAGCCCGTAGGCTTGTTTATTTTTTGGATTCATGCAGCTTATCATGAAAAATAATTGCCGCCAGATTCAATATTTCCGATGAAATCACAAAATGTTGCAAATCCTCCGCAAGCCCTCGTTATTGTTGGCTTTCAGCGAATTGACTTGGTTTTGAGTAGTGATAAGCTTTGGTCTCACTTTTTCATAGAGAAAATTCTTTAAATTGTATAACAAAACAGCCCTACCGAAGTGGAGGGACTAATGCCAAAAAGATTAATAGTTAGAACATATTGTTTCGGTCTACTTATTACCGGAATCCTTACCACTTCGGCTCTTGCACAAGAATATGAAGTGCCTCGCACTGAATGGGGTGTCCCTGATTTTCAAGCCGTATGGAAACACACATCAATTATTCCTTTTGAACGACCTAGAGAACTCGGTGAAAAGCGTTTCTATACTGAAGAAGAAGCCTTGGAAATTGAAATGGCTGAACAACAACGATTTGATGAAGATAATGAACCACTCGATCCAAATCG
>DFQD01000047.1:0-41305 GCA_002377605.1 Gammaproteobacteria bacterium UBA3498
CAGTGATTTTGTCTCCATGGGGAATGTGAATTGGCGACTACTGCGATCAGGAAGTGTGTCAGTGTATTTGCTGGTCTCATCCCGGAATTGAGCAGGTGCATTGATTAGCTTGATCTGGGTTAGCCATTTCACGCTGATATTGCCTTCCCAGCCGGGAACGAACAGACGCATTGGATAACCCTGTTCCGGCCTCACTGGCTCGCCATTCTGGAATAGTGCGATCAGAACATCATCCAGTGCTTTTTCCAGAGGGATTGATCGTCCCATGCTAGCAGCATCGGCGCCTATGGCGGCTATCCAACTCGCTCCCGATTGCACTCCTGCTTCATCCAACAAAGTGGATAATGAGATACCAGTCCATTCTGAACACGACACCAGACCATGAATACTTTGTGCCGTACCGCCCGAAAGACCTTGGGTATTGGATCGGCCATTACCGGAACATTCTATGAAATACACCTTGCTCACCATAGGGTACTTGAGTAAATCCTCATATTCGAACACTAGAGGTTGTCTGACCATTCCGTTGATCACTAGCTTGTGGCCGGAGGGATCTATATCAGGTACCCCTGCGTGGTGGCGCTCAAAGTGCAGACTATTTGGAGTAATGATTCCTTGAAGGTGCTGCAATGGTGTGCGCGAGATACCTCCACCCGGATAGGTTGGATTAGGGGCGCCAGCCATTCTCTGTAGCCCTGCATGGCGTGAAGGTTCGCCATAGGAGCTAGGCCCCGGGCCAGGAAACCTGGACCAGCTTGGGATTTCCAGACTGTCCTCGGCTCCTAATACCGAATTGGAAACCGCCATGCCCATGCCAGTTAATCCCATACCAAGCAAATGGCGTCTATTGATCAGTCCATTGCCCGCGACTTTTTCCAAAACATTCTTCTTCATTACTGACTCCTGTTGATGAAGGAGATAAGACAAATTTTCTCTATTCTATCTAAGCAATTGCTTCCTGCGTAGCTCGGCTTGCTTCTTCTGTTTCATTTTTTAGCAGAGCTTCCAGTGAGATCCCTTCCTTAGCGAGCACTCTTTGTCTTAGTATGTAGTAGATAACACCCAAAAAAAGAAGGAAAAAATAACCCAGAGCTGGTGCAGTGTTGTCCCGCACGGCGATAAAAATAAACAGTATACCCATTACGATATTCACTACAGCGGTAATCCAGAGCCACCTCCTGCTTAGTTTAAATTGGGCATTATTGTAATGGTCGGGAAGTTTTTTCGGTAAGAGCACTAGCGCAACACCCCATATAATTCCGTATAACATCCATCCTATGACTGAAACCGAAGCGTATTGCGCAATGTTTCCCTGAAACGCGATTCCGGCAAGGATAACAACCGCAACCAGAATTATTGTTGTATCGGGTTCCCCGGTGCGGCGACTAACGCGATTGAATATATCTGGGTAGATCCTATTCCGCGCTACTGCAAAGAATGAGCGAGAAGCAGTGATGATAATCATGTTTATAGAAGTACCGGCGGCGAGCAATGCAGCAAGAGTAATAGCTGTGGAATACCATTCAGGTAAAAAAGTCGCGGCGGCAGCGCTTAAAGGTGCGGCGATCGCACCCAGTTCTTGCCATGGAATTAGACCCGGCACAACTAAAGTCACTGAGATGTAAATAAAGGCAACTATAAGAAAAGTATAAAAAGTAATTAATGGAATGTTCTTGGCAGGATTCCTGATTTCCTCTGTTATTGCCAGCAGCATAGTGAAACCGGTATAGGAAAAGTAGGCAGGCACCGCTGCTGATAAAACTGCATTCCATCCCATGGGAGCCATTGGTGTTAACAAATTAAAATCGATATAAAACAACCCACCCAATGAGAGAATTAACAGCGCAGTGACGAAGATCGATACCATCACCATTTGTATCTTTACACTGGAGCGAATTCCTAACAGGTTAACTAACATGATCACTGCAACTACTGTTACAGCGATAGCTAGTCGACTGGCATCTGGCATAAAAAACGCAAAATAATCAGCAAAACCATAAGCGAGAATAGGGCCACCAACTAACGCTCCTAGCATCGCCGCCCAGACTTTGAGAAAGCCAAGCAGTGGGTGTAAGACTGTACTGGTGAATACATAGTCTGAAGCACTTACTGGTAAGATACTGCCGACCTGTGCGGCGACTAAGGTATTAAAGAAGGCAGGGATGATCGCAATCAAGTAGGCAATGAATACCGCTGGTCCTGCAATGCCTGCTAGATTTCCAGGAAGAATAAAAATAGAAGCGCCGACAACGTTTCCAACCATGAGAAAAACAGCGCCAGCCAATCCAACTTTCCGCTGTAAACGCACACCACTCATTTATTATTCCATGTATTCAATTTTTTCAGCTGGTTGGGAGATGTTCCTTGCAGGCAAGAATGCCACCACTTAGGGATTTGCAAAACAGATCGATGTGGTCTTGATTAGTAGCCGTCGATAAACAACCTGCCATATTTCCACCAATCCAAATGCCATTACCAATAAGATAGTTGCGCAGTTTCTCCATAAAAACTCTTTCATCTTCTTTTATTGCGATGTCGGTAAAGTTGTCCATGGGGCGATTATGAAATCTAACAGCAAACAGCGAACCTTTTCCGATTACTTGCCCGAAAACATTTAAATCATTTAACGTTGATGTCACTTGCTGTCTTAACTTATCACCCATCTTATTAAGTTGATCGAATTTTTGAGTATCCATAGCAGACATAGCTGCTTTTCCTGCTGCCATAGTGATTGGATTACCATTAAAAGTACCACCGTGGGGTAAGCGCGCAGTTCCGTCGTCTTCAGGTTCAAATACAGACATGATGTCTGATCTACCGGCAATTGCGCCGACTGGGAAACCTCCGCCGATGATTTTTCCTAAACTAGTAATGTCGGGCTTTAAACCAAACATGCCCTGACCACCCGAATAGCCCAAGCGAAAACTGATCACTTCATCGAAGGCTAATAAAATTTGGTGTTGTTTTGATAATCGCGCCAGTGTTGCCAAATATTCTTCTGATGGCGAACTCATGCTTAATGTTTGCGGCATTAAGTCGATCATGATGCAGGCCAGACTATCGGCATGTTGTTTCACGATGGATTCAGTTACGTCAGATTCATTAAATGGAAGTGGAATAACTTCGTGGAGAACTGAATCTGGGGTTCCGAAACTATAGGGCGTGGATCGAGGCACTAACCCTTCGCGATCCTCTGGGCGGTTCCTAAGACTGACTTCTGCGAAATCGTAGGAGCCGTGATAAAGCCCTTCGATTTTGGCGACTTTTGGTTTACCGGTAAAAGCCCGCGCAGCTTTTAACATGTTCATAACTGCCTCGGAACCAGAGTTACAAAATCGAATTTTTTGAAAGGATTCGACGCGATCACAAAGTAGCTCTGCTAATTCTATTTCTGTTTCTGTCGTAAATGAGCAGGCTGTTGCTTTCGTAATTTGCGCATCTACAGCTTTTCTCACTGGCTCGAAGCAATGGCCATGAAGTAATGAAGTGTAGTTGTTATTAAAATCGATATAGCGATTACCATCTACATCAATAA
Source organism: Gammaproteobacteria bacterium UBA3498 (assembly GCA_002377605.1). GTDB lineage: Bacteria > Pseudomonadota > Gammaproteobacteria > Pseudomonadales > Pseudohongiellaceae > UBA9145. Next base: position 3,536 of record DFQD01000047.1, read on the forward strand.
CTTCTGCACCTGAAGCTTCGGCAAGATAAATTGGGTAAGGTTTTAGCGCTATGGTTGTCCTACTGTTTCCATCAGGAAGGACTTGCTGAGCACGCTGATACAGCGCGGCGGATTGCGAATCAAGATTTGGATACTCCATACAGAATTCCTGCTATCTGAGTATTACCAGAAGATCACTAATCATATGAGAAAACTGATCCCTAAGCTCGCAATATTTGATACAGTCCATTTCGCTTATGAGAAGATTTAGTAAATTTTTATTGCTAGTCGTTGCTCTGATTTCGACCCAGACTTTCGCCCAGTCTGATACGCGTCAGCTAGAAGAGCTTATGGCTGACTATTGGTCTTATACGCTGCAGGAAAGTCCTACGCTGGCAACCCGTGCTGGAATAAACGATTTTAATCATCTGCTGCCTCAGGTCTCTCCAGTTGATCATGCACGAAGATTGCGCACAGAAGAGGCATTTCAGGAACGATTAACCTCAATCGATCGAGATAGCCTTAATCGAGATAATCAGGTTAATTATGATTTATTAGATTGGGAGCTGGCTCGATCGATAGATGGGATGCGTTTAAATACCTTACGAATTCCCTTTAATACATTTTCCAGTTTCTTCTCTGGGGCTCTGCGAGCAAGCTTCGGTATCAACATGAACACCGAAGAAGATTATCGCGATTACATCGCACGCATCGAAGAATTTCCCCGTTACTTCAATGAAAACATTGAAAACATGCGACAAGGAATGCGCGATGGTTTTGTCTTACCCAAAATAATTATTGATGGTGTGTTACCAACTATTCAGGCCCAAGTTTATGATAATCCTGATGACAGCAGTCTGGCTGATCCAATAATTGATATGAGTGAGCGCCTTCCTGAAACAGTTAGAACGCAAATTATAAACGATACACGTAGTGCTATTCGAACCTATGCCATTCCGTCTTTTAGGCAGCTCGCAACATTCCTTGAAGAAGAATACTATCTATCTGCTACTGAAGGCATCGCGGCTACCGATCTGAAGGATGGCGAAGAGTATTACTCCCATCAGATTCGCGTTTATACAACGCGTACCGATCTAACTGCCGATGACATTCACGAGATTGGTTTGAGCGAAGTAGCGCGAATTCGAAGAGAGATGGATGCGCTCATTGAAGAATCGGGATTCGAGGGTGGCTTCGAAGAGTTCACTGAATTTTTGCGTACTGATCCGCAATTCTATGCAGAGACCGCGGAAGAGCTGTTACAGGCTGCATCTTTCGTTGCAAAAAAAATTGATTATCGAATGCCGGAATTTTTTGGTCGATTGCCGAGAACTCCTTATGGGGTCGTTCCCGTTCCCGAGGAAATCGCACCGAATTTTACAACTGCCGCATACAATTATGCGGTCGTCGGTGGTACCCGGGGCGGCGCCTATTGGGTTAATACTTACGCCCTTGATCAAAGGCCGTTATATGAACTTCCGGCATTAACCGCACACGAAGCCGTACCTGGCCATCATCAGCAGAATGCTATTGCCTCGGAGATTGAAGGAGTGCCAGAATTTCGAAAGGTGCTTGGTTATTCGGCATTCGGGGAAGGATGGGGTTTATACTCTGAAAAATTGGCTATAGACATGGATATCTATGAAAACGAGTACGAACATTTTGGTCGCCTAAGTTACGAAATGTGGCGGGCCTGCCGCTTAGTAATCGACACCGGTATTCATGCCAAAGGTTGGAGTAGACAACAAGCTTTAGATTATTTAGGCGATAATACCTCTTTATCCCAAGCCAATGTCCGAGCAGAAGTAGATCGTTACATTTCCTGGCCCGGACAAGCCTTAGCCTACAAGCTTGGCGAAATGAAGATACTTGAGTTAAGAACACGTGCCGAGATTGAATTAGGCGATCGTTTCGATATTCGAGAATTTCATGATGTCGTGTTAGGTCAAGGCGCGCTTCCTTTAGATTTGTTAGATCGGATTGTTAGTCAATATATAGAAGAAGCTATTTAGTATTTTCTATAATGAATGCACTGAAGACTGTGGTCGGGTTTGGTCCCGATACACTTGCGGCTTACGGATCAGTTTTTAATGTCCTCATAGATCAAGCCAAACTTTTCTGTTGTTCTTCATTGCTGTCAACCCAGTCCTTATCAGCCACATCCCATTCGCGTGCCATATAAATAAATGGAGTATCGATAATGGCAATAAGTACTTTGAAAAAGTACTTTGCCAGCGCAAGTTGCATTGCGGTTTCAAAATCAACCACACCCCACCAAACAACAATTCCATAAACAATTGTGTCTAGAGCTTGGGAACAGATGGTGGAAACATTATTGCGTAGCCATAAATGTCTGCCTTGGGTTTTGCTCTTTATTTTGTGAAACATCCATACATCGAATCGCTGGCTGATCAAATAAGCCAATAAGGAGCCCAGAACGAAGCGTGGTGTGAAACTGAAAAGTGTTGCTGTCGCCGCATGCATGCTCTGAGCAAGACTTGCAGTTTCCGGATTGGTCGCCGGCAAATAGAACAGGCTCATACTAATCATCACGATGATAATTATGCTTACGGTGAAACCGATCATGACAGCTCGGGTAGCTTCCGCTTTGCCGTAACGTTCGCTCAACAAATCTGTTGCGAAGTAAATACTGGAGTAGAGAATAACCCCCATGCTAGTTTGCAGACCGAAAATCTCAGTTAGTTTTGGCCCTTGAAGGTTCGCCAGTAAAAGGCTTATGACGATTGAGGCATATAGACCCTGACGACCAAAGAATCTGAACAGAAGAATAGCAAAGGTCAGATCAACGGCAATGGTAGTAAACCAGAGCAGCTCCTGATTCATCTGAAAAATATCTGCAAGGGTCGACATGATCATGGTCGAAGTCCTACTGATTTAGGTCAATCTAGCCATTGTTAACGATAGCTTGGTCGATCAGCCAGTATAATAGCAAGATTCAACGTAGCCTGAGCCGCCAGATTTGGTAAACTTTTCACCACAGCAGAAATTCAGAGAGACTAGCTTTATGAAACGATTCTACGAACTTGGTCAATCAGTGTACTTTTGGCTGACGGGGATAGTGTACTTGGTAGTAATGGAATGCATTGCGCTTTACTACCAGTATGTAATGGAATTCTTCCCTTGCGCGCTTTGCGTTCAGGTTCGAGCTTGGGTGGTTGGAGCAATTATCAGCGCTGCAGTCAGTGTCTATTTTAAAGCAACGTTCTGGATTCGCTTCGTTGGACTAAGCGTCACGATATGTTTTATGAGTGGAGCTCTATATACCAGTTGGTATGCCTGGGGCGTGGAGAACGGAACGGTGATTTCAAGCTGTTCGATTGGCGCAGGATTTCCAGCGTTTATGCCTCTTGATCAATGGATTCCCTTTTTCTTCGGCGCCAATGGTCCCTGCGGTCAGTCGCCCGAGATGTGGCTTGGCCTCTCTATGGTAGAAACATTATTAATTACAATCGGTGTTCCCTTAATCGTTTTAATCGCTCAGTGGTTGTTGCACATACCACATGCAATAGTTTCCATAATACGATTTGCTTCATCTTAAAAATAAGGGAAAGCTTTTGTTGTTTTCGATGAGGATTTTGAAATGATAAACCAAATTCGTTTCTTCTTGTTCCTTGTATTTAGTTTTATTGCTTTAAATGTCAATGTTGCTTGGTCGCAAAGCAGTATTAGCAATCAGTATTCAGTTGTTGAGGCTTCGTCTAACTACTCTGAAGCAATCGCTAAATCTCGGGATCAGATAAAAATGCTAATGGATGCTGGTGCTCCAGGGGTGTCCATTGCCGTCGGTGTTGATGATGAATTAGTTTGGGCGGAAGGATTTGGCTACGCGGATATAGAAAATTCAGTTCCAGTTACCTCCCTTACCAAATTCCGCGTTGGCAGTGTTTCAAAAACCATGACGTCGATTGCTCTGGGAATTCTTTACGAAGAGGGGCTGATTGATTTAGATACACCGATTCAGGAATACGTTCCCAGCTTTCCAGTAAAAGAAAAAGGAACGGTCACAACACGTTTGCTTGCCTCACATCGCGCCGGGATTCGTCACTATCTTCCGGATATGTCGGATAATTTTGTTCGGGATCATTATGAAAACGTAGTCGATGCCTTAGAAATCTTCGCCGACGATCCACTGTTGTTCGTGCCTGGTGACGAGTACTCCTATTCCAGCCATGGTTACAATTTATTAAGCGCAGTTTTACAGGAAGCCAGTGGTGTTGAATTTTTGACTTTGATGCGAGAAAGAGTGTTTGGTCCACTTAAGTTAATCGAAACTGTTGCTGATCACACCGACCACATAATTACTGGGCGAGCCGCTCCCTATGCAAGAAGAGATGGTCGCTTAGTCAACGCTCCATTTGTTGATAACAGCTATAAGTGGGCTGGAGGTGGTTTTATCTCAACACCTTCTGATTTAGTAAAATTCGGTTTCGGTGTTTTCAATAGCGGCATAATAAAAGATGAAACAATTGAATTGCTGCTTAGTCCGCCAATCTTGCCTAATGGTAAGATCGCCGACCAAAATTACGGATTGGGATGGAGAACTTTCAACGACGACGGCCCCTGGATTGGACACACTGGGGGTTCAGTAGGGGGCAATACACTCTTTACAGTGAATCCAAACGCGGGCGTAGTTGTTGCTATCGTTTGTAATCTATCTGGATGTCTTGGTGCTAACCGAAATCTAAACATTATTGGGTCTTACTTCACAGAGCAATCTATCAATCTCCCATAACTAATTTTACGCGTTTGCGTCTCACCCATGGGAAAACACTAGGGTGCTTGTCTACAAATAATATATCCTGCATAACTGCTCTGTTGATCTAATCTGAGTTCACAGTGTTTTATTTCTGAATCGACATGGATGATAATCCAGATTAGGGTCATCATATTGCAGTGGGAAGGGAGTAATGAGGACAAGCAATAGCATTAAGTGTTTGGTGTTGGTCATTATTGTTTTCAATGCCGCGATCATTTCTGCTCAACTCCAATACCAGGAGCGCTTACCGCAGAATATATTTGATGTAGCAGCCCCTTCTACCAGAGTCAGTGGTGTCCCTGGAGATATGGTCTATTTGCAACGAGATTGCCGTACCATTGACTCTGATAACCTCCGTCAACGTATCGTTAATACTGCTATTCAGGAATGGTCGTATTTTGGTCACGCTCTTTATGACCTAACCCATACCCGGGACGACAATCCCGAGTACCGCAGGCGTCCCTGGATTCGACCCCGAATTGATAACAACGAAGCTATTCGTGTCGCCGATTCAATCGCGGGTTATTGGTCATCCACTCCGGATAGCGCTTGGATCTTGGAAAGACAGAATCAATCCTGGGACGCTCGTGGTGCAGGATCGCGCTGGCGTGATCCCTGGTCTGCTGCTTTCATATCCTGGGTTATGTGTGAATCTGGATTAGGTGATTACCGACGCTTCCGTCGCGCTATCGCTCATCACAGCTACATCGATCAGGCTATTCGTGCACGCAATGACAATGAAAGTCTGTCTGCGTACGTGGCTTATGATTCTGGCGAGTTAGCAATACAGCCAGGTGATATGCTTTGCCGAGGAATGCGACCTAATTATCAATCTCTGGCTGCACGCGAATCCCAAATGGGAGTAGGAGCTCGCACTCACTGCGACATAGTCGTCAAACTTGATTCAGAAAATAATCAGATCATGTTAATTGGAGGCAATGTGCGTGGTTGGGTTAGATTGAAACTATTACCGGCGGATATTAATGATAATGGTTATCTTGAAGCTGTTCCTTACAATGGACGTCGCATATTCGCACACCTGAAATTACAAGCGGATCCCATTCCAAACAACGCTCTGGAGCTATCGCCTTCCATCCAGTCACTATCATGTCAGGAACAGGGCAGCTTATCGCGAATAGTCAATAGTTCGAACTGCTCTTAATAAATCATCCGATTAGCATATAATTCAACTAATCTTTGATTAATTGGAGCGCGTCATGTCGGATGTAATCACCACAGATCAGTCCAACTTCGACTATAAGGACATCGTCAATTCTTTAAATCATTTCCTACGTATTCGGACCATGCCAATTGGTATGAGACTCTTTGAAACGATTGAAGAGATGGAAGAGATTGAACGAATACGTCGACCCAATGCCGTTCATACTACGGACCAAATTGTCGGCATGGCGGCAAGGAATGGCTGGACCGTTGGTATTACTGCAGACGATCTCGTCGGAGCGCAGTGTAAAACGGTAATAGGCTTATCTCCGAGGGATGAAGAGTGGTTATCCGGTGATCGTATGAGCGGTGTCTGGTACGCGGATCATGAAAACGCCAGCGCCCATCAACATGCAATGGACGTAGTTCCGTTTGGTAAATATCAGGCCATGGCTGTAAGTCCTTTGGCAAGTGGGCGCCTTGCCCCGCCAGATATCTGCTTAATCTATGCAACACCGGCACAGATGATTCTGTTTATTAACGGACTACAGTGGTCTGGATACAAAAAATTGGAATGGGGATGTGTCGGAGAGTCTTCCTGCGCAGATTCCTGGGGCAGGGCACTGTCTACTGGGGAGCCCAGTCTGTCGATTCCTTGTTTCGCCGAACGTCGATATGGCGGTGTAATGGAAGATGAGTTATTGATGGCTATACCACCGGTCTATTTGCCAAAGGTCATTGAAGGATTAAAACAACTCTCAGCTAATGGGCTGCGTTATCCTATTGCGCAATACGGTGTTAATAATGATGTAAGGGCAGGGATGGGAGTAAGTTATAGTCCTTAAACTGGTGATAATTTTAAGAGTGAAGAAAATATGAATATACGAACTACTTATGGCTTACTGTTAATTACGATTGCATTGATCGGGTGTGCTGCATCAGTACCTCCAGCCGTGGGAATGTGGGATGTTGAGTTAAATACCCCTCTAGGCGCTCAGCAAGTCGTTTTAACTATTGATGCAGATGGCACTGGTAGCTTTGCTGGGCCACAAGGTGAACAAGGAATCGAAGGAATAATGTTCGATGGCAACGGCCTCACTTTCTCATTAGCCTTCGACGCTCAGGGCCAGAGTGTTACTTTGGATTTTAGTGGGTCAATTGAAGGGAATGCTTTAAACGGAGAATTTAATACGCCTTTTGGTTCGCTGGCAGTGAGTGGTAGTCGTCAATAAGAAAGTAAATTAATAACCGGTATATTTTATACAGACGGCGCTGTCTCCATATCACATTCTGGAGCCGGAGTGGCAAGTACAGAATTCTTATGACCAGCAATAGAATAAAACTTATTCTCATTTCCCTAATCTTCCAGGGCAGCGGCGCTGTATTTGGCGCAGAAGAATATGTAGCACCTAGAACCCAATGGGGCCAGCCAGATCTGCAGGGTGTTTGGAATTTTGCTTCTAATGTCCCAATGGAACGCCCTGAAGAATTTGGTGATAGACAGTTTCTTACCGAAGAAGAAGTATTAGCAGCACAGCGGGAAAAATTTTCCATTGGAAGAAGGCGCGAGTCCACCCGAACTTCTACCGGAATCGAAGCCTTTTATAACGACACTATGTGGATGGAGAGGGCACGAGTCGATGGTGTTGTCCGTACTTCCCTCTTGGTTTATCCATTAAGTGGTCGTCTACCAGAACGGGTTGAAGGTGTAACCCACCAACCGGGTGGCGAGCGAGACGTTCCAGGTGGGCGTCCAGTGCGATTCGCCGTAGGTGGAATTGGTCGAGACGGCCCTGAAGATCGAGGGCTATCAGAGCGTTGTCTCGTTGGGTTCAATGCTGGGCCGCAATTAATGCCAAGCGTTTATAATAACAACGTCCAGATTGTGCAGAACAAAGATACTGTCGTCATCTTTGCTGAGATGGTGCACGATGCTCGTTTGATTAGACTAACAGAAGGACCTGAATTGGATGAAAAAGTTGGGCTGTGGTCAGGCGATTCTCGAGGTTATTGGGATGGAGATACTCTCGTAATAACTACTAAAAACTTTAATGGGCTAACTCAAAGCTTCGAAGGTTACGGCTCTTCAAAGAATAAGGTTCTTTATGAGCGTTTAACCCGAGTTGGTCCTGATACTATTAATTATGAATTCACTATAGATGATCCGTCCACATTTACCGACAAGGTAACCGCAATAGTTAAGTTAGCAAAGGTGTCTTCCCAGCTATACGAATACGCTTGTCATGAAGGTAACTATGGCATGGGTAACATGCTTCGCGCTGCGCGTGACCGGGATGCAACGGCGTTTACAGATCGCGTAAGGGAAATGTTCGATGATCGATAAATTAACTGTTGAACTAGCAAAACCTGTGGATTTCCATTAATTAGGTCAGACACCCAATCTGCATAGCGTACTCCTTCAACCTTCCTTACCCTAAATTAAATTGAAAGTTTAACTAGTGAAGATGCACCATGCTTAAAGATATTCTAAGAAACGGAGACAGCATAGTTGTTCCAGGATCCTATGATGCATTGTCAGCGCTAGTGGCAGCTGAGGCAGGATTTAAAGCCATTTATCTTTCCGGATTTGGTGTGGCTGGAAGCCTTCTTGGTAAACCAGATATAGGTCTCGTTACTGCTGAACAAATGGTTAATACAATTAGGTATGTGGTCGAAGCTTCGGGAAACATACCAGTAATTGCTGATGGTGATAATGGCTATGGAGGCGTAAGCAGTGTCGCGAATCTAGTACATGCCTATGAGGAGGCGGGCGCACAATGTATTCAGATAGAAGATCAGGTTAGTCCAAAACGGTGCGGCCACATGGATAATAAGGAGGTGGTAGAGCTAGATGACGCAGTAAGCAAGATTGCTGCATCGGTTCAATCACGGAAATCAAAAGATTTTCTCATTATGGCTCGAACGGATAGTCGGGCAACTCACGGATTAAATGAGGCCCTGCGTAGAGGTGAAGCCTTTTTAAAAGTAGGTGCAGATATTCTTTTTATCGAAGCACCCGCAAGTATTGAAGAGATGGAGACTATTAAAAAAGAATTTCCTGAGACCGTATTGGTTGCCAATATGGTAGAAGAAGGCAAGAGTCCTGTGCTTAAAGTGTCAGAGCTATCTGAGATGGGATACCAAATAGTTTTGCGCCCAATTTCTGGATTATTGGCAGTAGCGAAAACCTTAAAGAAAAGTTATAGCGCATTACTAAACGATGATGAGGATGCAATGCGCGCAATCTCAAGGCTAACTTTTCAGGAATATAATGAGTTGGTAAAACTTGCCGATTATTCTTAACATTTGTTAGTACTATTCGTTCCACGCAGAACCGGCCCAGTTCGCAACCTCTCCTGACTTAGGGATAGGAACTTCTTTTATTCGTTCTGGTACATCATCGTATTCCAGACGCAAGGCCTTGCAACAAACCGCATGCAGGTTGTAACCCATTATATGGTAAGTAAGCTCTAATATATCTTTGTCCGAAAGGTGAGAATGAAGAGCTTCAAATAATTCATCTGAGGCTCTACCTCCTTGCAGAATAAGAGCATCGCTCCAGGCGAGAATTGCGCGATCTTTTGCATCGTAAACATTAGATACCTCCCAATGGGGAATTTCTGCAATTTTCTCCTCACTCATGCCAAATCGCCGAGCGGCTTTGCAATGTTGGGAAAAAACAAACTGGCTCCCTTGCACATAGCCGGCTCGCAAGATGCCTAACTCCCTGACGATAGGATCTAATTGGCTCACGCTCTTGTCGGCAAACATGCCGAACATTCCAAAGTGTTTCGTAGCGTGTTCAAAGATATATGGAACAAGGGCAAAAACGGTCCACCAGTTACCTGGCGTGCCAGTAGCCGTACCTGGTTCTTCGACTGGATCTCGCTCTCCAAAAAGAGCTTCGTAATATTTGCTTATATATTCATTCGCTTCGTTCCTTGGAACTTGCTTTAGTCTGGGCATGGTGCCTCCTCTGCATAGGATAAATTTTTGTTCATTTTAAAATCTTTAAGGTATTGACTTTGTAGTCAAATTGTCAATCATTGGAATTCAATCGAATTGCGAATAAACCTGTGAATAATAAAGAGGAAGCTGCCATGCCGGCTAATGAAAAATTTGAAATCCGCGGAGTCAATCATCTAGCACTGGTGTGCAAAGATATGAAACGCACCGTAGATTTTTATTCGGGCATCTTAGGTATGCCGCTCACCAAGACGATCGATTTGCCTAATGGCATGGGTCAGCATTTCTTTTTTGACATCGGTAAAGGTGATTCTCTTGCATTCTTTTGGTTTCCGGATGCTCCTGAAAGTCAGCCAGGAGTTACCCATCCAGAAGCAATGGTAGGCAAAGGCTCAATAGTGTCAGCCCACGCATCAATGAATCACATAGCCTTCGATGTGCCAGAAGCAAAGATTGAAGAATACCAACAACGATTAGAAGAGGCGGGCGTGGAAGTTACTAAAGTGGTTAATCATGATGATTCTCCTACCCAGGCAAGTCCAACGATTACCGATTCAACCTTTGTTCGATCTGTTTATTTCCGCGATCCAGATGGCATCATGCTGGAATTCGCCAGCTGGACTCGAGAAATGACTGCGAACGATGTGGATTGGTAGTTCTGTCCATTCTTAATTCCTGAAAGGCGCCAGCTCTTCCTCATTAAGTACGCTTGGAGCAGGTTGTGGTGACAGTGGTTTCAGAGTTTTATTCGCTAAACCTGGATGGTCACTAGGAATGAATGTAGCTCTAAACGCTGAATACATATTCGGAATTATTGGCTGCGGTGTAAACCCACCTGGCAGCCTTACTTCTCCGGAGTATAACGACCAGTATTCCCAAACTATTTCGCCTTCTCTATTTACTTCGATAAATCTTCCTTGAGGTCCGTAATCAATAAAAGTATTTCCGTTAGACATGCGATGGGCGCCGGAAATAAATGAAGCCCAATAGTCATCAGAATAATTCCAGACTAATTCTTGCGGTCCAAACGGTTGTCCCGGTTCTATATGGTAAGTCCCATTAGAATTTAGTGGCGGAGTGAATTCAATAGTTTCAGACACGGGTGGCGACGAGCCAATGGCACTGTTGCTGAACGCGGTTAGATTACCAGCACCAGGAAAACCTTCTGGAATCCAGCGGATGTCATGTTGGAGGCCTAGGCCAATATCCTTAGGTTCTGGGTGACCATAAGCTGCAGGATTACCCCACCGATAGAGTAGATCACCAGCAGGCCCCTTAGCTTCTTCAGTGCTAATGCTGTGGTCAATTATCCAGACCTCATTTAAAGACCTGACACTAATTGCGATTTGGTCCAGTTCTGGATTGTAAGCAATGGCATTGGAGTGATGCATATCCGAACCGCGGTCACCAACTGTCGCGAGAGGTGTTGATTGAAGATTTTCTTTCTGAGCGTCGAGTTGTTCGGTTGTTACTTGCGGTATAGGAGGTCCGGCATTGATATCTACCTTGTGCGGAAAATCAATTGGGTTGCCGTAATTCGGTAGATTAGGATCAGTATCCTGCACCATATGGTCCCAAGAGTGCCATTCCCAAACCACATGCCCACCTTTGTCTTGAGGTTCGATTTCTATGACAATGTCAGGCCACAATCCCGCTTCTGGCGTTTTTTCTGAGCGACGACCTGCAGCCAATGCTTCTGTTTTACTCTTATTTTCCCAAGCAATTGCGAGGATGTTTCCATTGGGCATTACTTCGAAATCATGATGCAACAGTCTTTGGTAACTTGCTAGTTCATAGGACCAGACTACTTCCCCTTCCCAATTGAACTTTTCGATATACCCACCCTGGCCACCTGCATTAAATCGTGGTGCATTAGGATCTCTTCCTCCACGTATTAAGTGCCCATCTTTTAAGAAATAAGTACTTGCAGGAGCATATTCACCTTTCCAGGTGTGTACAACCTGGCCATTGCGATTAATTAAATAAGTGGTATCACTTATTAATGGCGTAAACAAAATATAACCAGACAAAAGGTTTGCATTGTTTACCCGTAATCCTCTTTCTTCATTTAGGCCTGCCATCGCAATGGGGTCAGGCAGAGGAGGTGGGTTAGTAGAAGCGCAGTCAACAAGGAAAATTACACTGACAGTAAGAGCTATTAATCGTGAGTTCATATGAGAATTTCAATTCGAGTCTTAATTATTACGCAGACGCACATAAATGCTAGGGTTTTAATGATGTATTCTCCCGCAAGTGAATCAGCAAATGTTTCTAGTTTAACGGATTGTGAAAATCCGGCGACAGGTATTAAAAGCAAGTAGAAGAATGCAGTGGATAAGGGGGCTCTTCTTGTCATTATTGCTTCCACTTAGAGTAGAACTCTTGCAAAGGGGAAGCACAAGATTATCCTCAAGATTCGTCATTTGCCAGTAATTGGTAGTATCTGCGACAAGTCGAGAAGAACTTCAGGCGCAGTGGGGGTAAAATACCCGTTAATTCTAGAGCAATCGATTATGTCTATTTCTAAAATTAGTTTTCTCTGTAGCCTATTATTGGTGTTCTTCAGCCCAAGGGTGTTGCTAGCTCAGAATGATTCACCTTATGAGCGTGAATATCCAGTGATGAACTATGGGTCAGCGCAATTGCAGGATGCCGTGACTGAATTGCAGGCGCGAATGGACGTGGGGGAGGTGAGTTTAAAGTTTAACGCGGAGCGAGGTTATCTCGATGCAGCATTGGATGCGTTAGGTATCAGTAGCACCTCTCAGCTATTAGTTTTTTCCAGAACAAGTTTGCAACAACCGCTAATTTCTCCCCAGTCACCCCGTGCTATTTATTTTAACGATTCTACTTATGTGGCTTGGGTGCAGGAATCCGGTCTACTTGAAGTTGCAACAATGGATCCAAATCTTGGGCCTGTATTTTTTACCCTTGGTCAAATTGAATCGGAACAACCGCAGTTCAATCGAGAATTTCGTACTTGCTTACGCTGTCACGATAGTTTGTCATTAACCGGCGGTGGGACTCCGCGATTTATGATGAGTTCTAATTACACTGGTGTTGCTGGTCAACTCGTTTCTCACGAAGGTAGCATCATGACTACTAGTCGTACTCCTATTAGTAGTCGCTGGGGTGGTTGGTATGTTACTGGCTTTCACGGTGAACAAAGACATCTGGGTAACGTATTTATTCAAACCGCAGATGACATTTCGGACGAAAATCTAGCGACGACTGGCAATCGAGAATCGCTGGAAGGCCTGCCCCAAATAGAGCCTTATGTTGCGCCCTATAGCGACATAGTCGCGTTGTTAGTAATAGAGCACCAGATCGAAATCCAAAATAAGATAGCTCGCACAAATTTTTATGCCCGGACATTATTAGATGAACAAGAGCTCAGCGGTGCTGAAGTGGAAGAAGCTTTAGATGTATTGGCAGAAGAATTGCTTGAATCTTTATTCATGGTAGGACAGCCATCGCTAATTGATACCGTTGAAGGAACTTCAGGATTCACAGCTGAATTTGAATCTAGTGGGCCTAAAGATTCCCAAGGTAGGTCCTTGCGTGATCTCGATTTACAACAACGCTTATTCAAATATCCTCTAAGTTATTTGGTTTACTCGAGTGCTTATAAATCACTGCCACAGCAGATTAAAGAACGAGTTGCTGCGCGAATGGAAGAGATCTTGACTAGTAATGGAAGTAATGATGACTACAAACATCTATCTAGTGAAGACAGGCGGGCAATCTCTGAAATTCTCATTGAAACAAACTGGAGTGATGAATAATTGAGTTCTTAAAGATAGAAAATCGTTTCAGTATAATTCGACTAATTAACTAACAATAATTGTGAATGATTGTTTTCTCGATTAGTTAAAAAATCCTGAAATTGCCTCGCACATTTTTTTTCGTACTCCCTCGCTGGAGACGATCGTATCTACAGCAGTTATTGAAGTATGAATTTGCCCGGGAGCCTGTTTGTGCCGCACTTCCACGCCAGCGGTACTCATTGCTTCGGCGTACGCGTTTCCTTCATCTCGAAGTGGATCTAGCTCCGCCGTAACCACCATTGCGGGCGGTAAACCTTCCAAAGACTCCGCTTTTATAGGCGAAGCGCGCGGATCATCGCGTTCGTTAACATCGCAATAGTGATCCCAGAACCATTCCATCAAGGAGCGAGTCAGGATGTAGCCTTCGGCATTGTCGTTATAGGAAGTGCGGGAAAAATCAGCATCGGCAACCGGAGTCACAAGCAATTGTCCACAAATACTAGGACCACTCTGGCTTTGGGCTATTTGAGACACTACCGCTGCCAAGTTCCCCCCGGCACTCCAACCGGCAACAGCTAGTTGGTTTGATTTGCCACCTAATGATTCTGCATTTTCTGCAATCCAAATGAGTGCAGCATAAGCATCTTCGACAGCTGCAGGGAAGCGCGCTTCAGGTGCATGGCGATAATTTACAGATACAACTATCACATCCGAGTTTGCGCAAAGGTAACGGCAGAATGGATCGTCTGAGCTGGAATGTCCAAGAACCCAACCACCACCATGGTAGTAGACGACAATAGGATGAGGCCCTTCACTCTCAGGGCGGTACAGCCGATAGTCGATGACGCCGTCTGGACCAAGGAGAGAACTATCTATTACTTCGCCAACATCAGGGCCCGGTGGTCTTTGAGCGGTAGAAGCTTCCATCTGTGTTCTGGCATCTTCTGGTGACAGGCTGTCTAATGTTGGCTGCTCCAGACTTGCCAACAATTCTAGTAATAACTGCACATCTGGTTTTACAAAACGAATCCTGCCTTCATTGCAAAGTGATGCTTCAGCACCTAATTGCTCAAATCCGAGATAGTCTCTCTGCACAACTTCATCACATGCCTGCCGGTAACGATCGACACCGCCAACATAAGGAAGAAAGACTCGTGGTTTACCCGGAACATTCGCTCCCATGTACCAGCTGTTAGCTTGCGGATAGAGAGTAAGATTGCCATAGTCATTTACGTGAGTTACCCAGGCTTCTTGTGCTTTAGATGTGGCTTCCAGTGAATACAAATTGTTGTTGCGTAAATACTGAAGTGCATCGGCAATCCAATTCACATGTTGTTCGATTGAGACAACCATATTTGACAACACTGAAGGGCTGCCTGGTCCAGTAATGGCGAAAAAGTTTGGAAAACCATGCACGTTTAAACCTAAGTATGTTTTTGGACCGTCTTTCCAAACATCTTTTAGCTCAACTCCCTCGCGACCACGAATGTCGACAGCAACAATTGCCCCGGTCATCGCGTCGAAACCGGTCGCAAAAACAATAGCATCAAATTCCATAGATTCTTCATTTGTATCGATGCCTGATTCAGTTATGGAATTGATAGGATTACGATTGAGATTTACAAGTTTTACATGGGGCTTATTAAAAGTTTCGAAATATTTGGTTTCTAGACAAAGTCTTTTTGTGAAAAGTGGGAAATCTTTTGCGCAAAGATCTTCAGCAGTTTCTTCATCTTCAACTTTAGCTCGCACTTTATTTCGGAAGAATTCCTGTACTTCGAGATTTGCTTCAGCGTTGGTGACTAAGTCTGAAAACGATGAGTTTATAGTGAGCAGGTCTCCTTGTTGCCAGCCAGCCTCCATTCTTCTTAATCGTTCTTCTGGTTCAACAGTGAAGAAAGGTTCCGTATTGGGTGGTATGGGAACACCAACTCTCGACCAGCGCGCGTTTTCCCGATATGCAATCCGGTCGGCTTCCAGTTTTTCCAGATGTTCTTTGCGCAGCGGGCCATTATTTGCGGGTGCTGCATAGTTGGCGGTTCGTTGAAATACAGTAAGCTGGCTCGCTTCTTCTGCAATCAATGGAATTGATTGAATGCCTGATGACCCTGTACCGATGACCGCAACCCGTAGACCGGTAAAGTTAACGCCTTCATGCGGCCATCGATTAGTGAAGTAAGTAGGACCTTTAAATCTTTTTACACCGGGCACATCCGTTTCTTTCGGCATAGAAAGACAACCGGTTGCCATGACATAAAACTGACTTGTCAGAGAGTCGCCTTTGTCTGTAGTCACATTCCAGTATTGCTCTTCTTCGTTCCAGCACGCTTGATCTACGCGCGTTGAAAATCGGATATCTTTACGTAAATCATAACGGTCGGCGACAAATTGCAGGTACCTCAGAATTTCTGGTTGCGTTGCGTAACGTTCGGACCATTGCCATTCATTTTCTAATTCAGGATCGAAACTGTAGGAATAATCAAGGCTTTCTATGTCACAGCGGGCGCCAGGGTAGCGATTCCAATACCAAGTACCGCCTACATCATCTGCGGTTTCCAGCGCTACGGCTGAAAATCCGGCCTGTCGCAACTTATGCAGTAAATAGAGGCCAGCCATACCGGCACCGACTGCAATAACGTCATAATGTTGCTTATTGGAATCTTTGATCTTCATTTTTATTATTCCCATTCAGATCTTTCGTTGGTGCAATTTGGCAAAACCGTAAGTTAATGGGAATGAGGAAAAGAATCAAAATTCCCTGTTTTTAAGATATTAGATTCCGTAGGGTTCCATGATTGATTGATATAACAGTCTATGGGAGATACCGCGCACATCTGGAGTAAATGCGCCGCTAACTTGAATCATCCCAATAAAAACTATTTTCTCTACTGGATCGATCCAGAACCAGGTTCCTGCAGCTCCACCCCAGGAATACTCGCCCTTAGAATAGCTCTCTGCTTCAACAGGGTCTGTAACTACTGCGAAGTCTAAGCCGAAGCTTGTACCTCCGCGGCCAAATACAGAGATATCGACTCCTACTGGTGATTGATCGCGATTCATTAGGGACACAGTCAAAGGAGAGAGTATGCG
This sequence comes from Gammaproteobacteria bacterium UBA3498, assembly GCA_002377605.1. GTDB lineage: Bacteria > Pseudomonadota > Gammaproteobacteria > Pseudomonadales > Pseudohongiellaceae > UBA9145. The sequence continues at coordinate 20,276 of DFQD01000047.1, forward strand.
TGTTCCGTTTAATTCGCCACCGTTCAATAGCATTTGACTGAAGCGCATATAGTCTGAAGCTGTTGAAACTAATCCTGAACCTCCGGCCTCAAAATCCGGGTAAGTTGTGTAATCGGTTCCAGGAAATAATTCGCTTGGAGTTAATTCTCCGCTATCGTCATAAGCGTACACCTGAGCGAAGCGATCTAGTTTGTCTGGTGGGACATAAAAATGAGTGTCAATCATACCAAGAGGATCAAATAGTCTTTCTTGTAAAAAGCTCCCGAAACTCTGCCCGGATAAAACTTCAACAAGATATCCTTGAACATCTACAGACACTGAGTATTCCCAACGTGTTCCTGGTTGATGCTTTAGCGGAATTTGACCAAGTTTGCGAACGAAATCCTGGCTAGTTTCTCCGGGCTCAAGAACGCCAGCAGCAGCTGCAGCATCTAGTCTGGATGCGAGATAGGCTGAATCGACTGGTGATTGGGCGAAGATGCCATAGGTAAGTCCACCAGTATGACTCATTAGTTCGCGAATGGTCATTGGGTGGTCAGCTTCTTCGGTAAGCATGTTGCCGCTTGAGTCGGTTCCAGCATAAACACGAAGATCTTTTAATTCAGGTATATATTGTTCAACGGGGTCGGAAAGATTGAACTTGCCTTCCTCATACAGAATCATCAATGCGACGCCGGTAACCGGCTTGGTCATTGAGTAAATACGAAAGAGTGTGTCGTTGGTCATTGGCGCTCGGCTTTCCAGATCCCGATAACCAACTGATTCGAAATGTATGACTCGATTATCCCGGGAGGCCATAGTTACCACCCCGGCTAACAATCCTTCGTCTACCAGGCCTTGCATGGCAGCAGCAATACTCTCGAGTCTGTCAGAATCTATACCGACGGCTTCCGGAGAAGTTGTTCGCAGCTCGCCACTGGATTTACCATTAGCTTCGATGTCAAAAGTTAATGAAGCACTACAGGCGGCAATGAGCGCTGAAATACTTAATAGCATTAGTAGCTGCATAATGGCTCTAAATGGCATGTGAGAGTTGAGATTCATGATCCTTTCCTTAAAGTACTAAATCGGTTAGTGAGAGTACGCTTAAGCGGCTTATTTTGTTATGTTACTTTTAATCAGAATAAGAACAAAGAGGAGTACCTATGCGATCACTAGTCATTTTCTGTTTGCTCTGCACCTCAGCAAGTGCGCAAGCGGCAACCGACTGTATTCTGGAAATGAATGGAAGGTGGGTGCTTAATTCTATAAAGAGTCTGGATCCGGAAGGGTTGCAATACGAGATTCTTGTCTTCACTAACACCGAAACCGAACAACGTTACGCCATGGAGTTCTCCAATGGGCCCGATGACAATGGAACTCTGGAGTGGTCTGCGCTTTGCGATGGCTTGGACCACCCTTCTCCAGATTTCCCCTGGAGTACCGCTGAAAATTCTACAGTGGCAATTTCAAGACTAGGTGAAAAGTCTGAGTTTGTAGTACAAAAGGAAGATGGAATCTTAACTACAACTTACACACGGGTATTAGCTGATAACGATCAGACTATGATCTCAGTTGGTCGCAATGCAGTAGGAAAAATTATATGGGTTAGGGTTTTCGATCGAGAAGACTAAACCAATTAGGGTTTTGCAACGCTCCAATAAACTCCTGCACCACCTAGCGCATTGCCAACCTCGGCTAAATGTTTAGTGCGAGCGATCGCTACTTCATCGCCATCAACATCGGCAATATCATAGATAGAATGGCCTCGCATCTGGCCGGCGGCCTCGTCTTCGTTATTTGTATAAAGTGCAAAACCTTTATACGCCCACTGTCTAGTGCCATCATTGCGAGTGATAACTTCCCAGAATCCGTTAGCAATGGCATCGGTTGGGGCGGCGAAGGGTTTCCAGATCGCGAGACACTCTCCGCTTACGCAGGCATCGCCTCCTAAGCGCTTGCCCTTGAAATAAGCAATTTCAAAGCTTCCACGAAGATTTCGACCACCCCAATACTTTTCGAAGGCAGAACCGAAGTAAAGAGTCTGGTCATCGAGGGTAAAAATATCACCGTACCCCGGTTGGGCTGCGACTTGAACGCCTTTAGGTGTGAAGTTTTGTTTTAGTAACGCAAGTTGAAATAGATCATGTGCGTCTCGACCGTATACATCGCCTGGTAATAAGTCACCTTTGTACCGAAATAGTGGCTTTTCACGAAATGCCCACTGCCGTGAGCCGTCTATTCTATCGACAACAGAAAACTCACCAAATCCAATAGCTAATGCAGGCGCAAATACTGGAATCCATTTTTCATAACAGGTGTTACTGGTACAAGAGGAGTGACTTTCAGCTCTGTAAAGGGAGAAGCCTTCGAAATCTGTAAGGACAACTCCTTGTCCCGCGTCTATCAATTGTAGATCGAAACCATCAGGAATGTTCGCTGTTTCAGTAGGTGTAAACCGAGCTACTTGCCAACCGTCTGGCGGCAGCAACGCGCCTCGTCTATTCTCAGAAAGAGGGGCTTCGTCATTTAGGCCTGGACCATACAAAGCAAAATTAGTTGCGATCTGTCCTGCTTCTTCCTCTAAAGACCAGGTAAAAAGCGGGTTTGACTGATATGCCCATTGCTTAACACTTCCATTGGAGATGACTGACCAATCATCAAATGCAACGGCGTTTTCTTCTGCAATTACTGGGTCAAAATTTTGTAGCGAGATTTTTCCGAGTTTAGTGTTATAGAAAAGTGTCGATCCTTTTGCATCACCAAGTCGGGTCCAAAAATATTGATCAGAAGAAAAACCTTCTTCTCGATGCACTTCTACTAGCATGATTCCATCAGGAGTCGAGGCAGGAGTATTGCTTGGTTGCGCAGTACTCGCTGAAGTCAAGAGTGCAACGCCTGCCCCTATAAAGGATAGCGTCAATAATTGACCTGTTCGAGTTCTTATCACGCTAACACCTCACTAAAAGGTGTTGTCACTTCATTTGATTCGCTTCCCCATCTATTACTAACAACACCCAAGGCTTTTTGGATAGTGAAACCAACTCGTGTGGCAGCATCACCCTCGGCTGCAACATGAAGGCCTGTCTTTAAGCGGCCCCCGGCGCTGCCTACAGTAAATACCGGCAAGTTCTTCATGGAGTGTAGTCGTGCTTCGCCATGATCAGTGAATGCATACACGATGCTGCGATCTAGCAAGGTTCCTTCACCTTCCTGTATCGAATCCATCGCCCTTAATAGCTCAACGAAGAACCCCATGCATTGTTCACCCAGAATTTTACATTTAGGTTGATAACCTAATGCAGGATTGATCGGTTCTTCATGGGTTAAAGCATGGTACGCGCTAGGTTCACCAGGTAAGCGCAAGGTTGAAAATGCATTACCAAGCGTTACATGAAAAATCCGTGTTTGCCCACAAGCTAAAGCATGAGACAAAAGCGTTGCGAATTGTTTATGAGTGTTTTGCACTTGCGCAACCATAGTGCCGATTTCTTCATCGCTAATAGACGGAATTGAACAGGCCGGTAATGGAGCAGGGCGCTCTAATTCGAACGCAAGTTTTTGTTCTACATCTCTCAATGAAGTGAAGTATTCATCTAAACGTGAACGATCGTCGGATGAAACGGTGTCCATTAATTTATGGCGTTGATCTGTTACTGCTGATAGTACGCTATGACGCACCATCACTTCAGGATCTGCAGTAAATTCTGCCCGATTGGGATCAATAAACCCTCCGCCATAGATTCGGCGATAAAGCTCCAGGGGAGATATCTGGCAAGGTGTTTTGCCATTTTTGCCACGAGCAGTCCAACCAGAACTGGAATTGCCATCGCAGGCAACTTCTAATGTGCGAAAGCGAACGTTTGCACCAAACTGTTTATCGATAATGGCATCGAAACTTTCGTCATAGTCTGCAGCGCTCTTAGTTACAATGCCAGTCATCTGTCCCTGCGCCCCAGAAATGTGATTCTGATTTACTTTGCCGTCGAGAAAAATTTGAAGCCCGCTAAAAATGTTTAGTTTTTCTCTGATTGGTTGCAACGCGGCAATATGTTCTGGCAATACATAATTCGCTCCAATTACTTCGGGTTCCCAACGGCCAGGAGTGAGACCTAATCCAAAAAACCAACTACCGAAACAAGGTGGTAATTCAGTACCATCAGCAAATGCAGTGCCATTGTTATTGAGAAAACTCTCGAGAATGGGTAGGCCCATTACAACAGCGGAGCCATGAATTGCCCCTCTTAATAACGACCTTCGATTAAACTTGCGATTCTTGCTAATCATAAGTTTGTATCCTTAATTCTCTTTAGGTGCTGCTTCCGGTACGGTATAAAAATCTGGATTTCTAGAAATTCGCTGCATCAGTTCTTGCCAACGCATACCCTCGCTACGTAGCTGTGAATGAGTAGTGTTGAGCCATTGCACCTCAGCACGAGTTGGTTCTCGCGCTGTCCCATAACTATATGCTCGCTGCACTAAACAAGAAGTCAGCGTGGGATCTTCTTTTAACATCCGCGCCAGCTCGCGGACATCATCGTATTCCTGGCCCAGCCATTCACCTGAAGTATCGATCGGCGCGCCATTTTCCACAGTTCGGTAAACACCAGATGCATCGAATACTTCTAGTGCCAACCCAATAGGATCCATCAGCATGTGACATCCTGCACAGGTAGGATTGTCACGGTGCTCGGATAGTCGATCGCGCACAGTTCTGAATTCTAGATTATCGGTGTCTCTTACCAGACTGAAATCCACGTCGCCTGGAGGTGGCGGAATGGTCTGGCAAAGAAGATGTTCTCGCACCGCTTTACCCCTCAATGTCGGTGACGAAGCTCCCGGATGGGAAAACAGTGAGAGAAAAGTTGCTTGACCCAGCAAGCCTACGCGAATGTGATTTTCTGGGTACTCATAAGGTACCCAGGGTACTCTGCCGCCCATTTCTTGTCGTATTGGAATTGGTACACCATAAAGTGCGGCTAAGGCTGGTGTTAAGAATGTTTTTCGCGAGTCGAAAAGATCTCGATAGTCCGCTTCTTGGTTTAATAAATGATCGGAGATGGTACGAAGGGTCTGTTCTCGCGCCTCATCTTCGACATTTTTGGTGAATTTTGGATACAGGGTTGTATCTATATCCAAAGTATCGAAACGATCGAATGCAAGCATGTCAGAAAAGAAAGCACGCAGTCCATCTTCAATGCGCGGTGAAGCCACCATATGTTCGACTTGCTGGTTTAATCCATCCTCGAACATTAAATCGCCAGATTGCGCAGCTGCGAGTAAGGACGGATTAGGTGTTGTGTCCCAAAGAAAATAACTTAGTCGTGACGCGCGGGACCAGGCATCAAGGCGACGTGTACCCGGTGTTTCGGGATTGGGCGTGCTGCGTTCAATGCGAAACAGAAATTCCGGCGAAACCATCATACCGACTAGTGCGGCTTGCAGCCCTACGTAGAAACCGCCAAGTGAATCAGTTGCTGCACGCGCCATAGCGCTATAGTTCTCAATTTCAGCTTCGGATAAAGGTCGGCGAAATAGATGTAAACCAACTGTACTGATAAATTCACCGGCACAGGCGTTATCTATGGCATTTTCATCTTGTGGTCTGCAGGCAATTAGCGTGTTGCGCCGTTTTGGGCTGAGCACTTGGCTTGCAATATCCAATGCCAGAACTTCGTATGATTCAACTTCAGATGCGCTAAGACTTAGTCGCCTGCCACCTACAGCCATTAATCCTGCTTCACGCACTCCAATGCTGGCTGCATTACCATTGACTTCAATGCTTTCGCCAAAAATGTCGCGAATTGAATTTCGATATTGCTGAGCAGTTAACCTAACAAATGTTATTTGATCTTCGTTAACTGATGTTTGTGCCGCCAAATTAAACGGTAGCGAACCTACGGCTAATACTAGTGACGCCTTTAATCCTAATTTGATTTTCTGAGCGAAACTAAAATTCATTTTTACTGCTCAACGGTTGAATATTGGCTAACAGCTGGGCCGCTTAATTCAGGACCTATTCCAACTGAATCTGCTAAAAGCGTTCCATTGTGATCTACATGAAATGCAGGCACTGCTTCTATGAAGTAGGCGGCAGATATCGCTGTATTTTCGCCAGTAACCGGATCTGGTTTGGCATCAGCGAAGCGTTTCAAGTCATAAAAAACACCAATGAGGTCGATCATGCCATCAGTCTCGCCTCGAACAGAAAGATAATGGTAATAATCTCGCCAGGGTTGATAGCCACCGATATGGCCTTCCATGCTGCCGTCTTGTTTCATTTCAAATCGCAACTGTGTCTCAGTAAATTGTAGGTGGGGGTAAAACTGTGATTCACCTTGCATGTAAAAATCACCGGGCTCAATCGTAAGAATTTTGTTTTCAATTCTTCCCTTAAACTCGCTATGTGAACGCGGATTCGAATCAACAGCGAATGTGGCACCTGACATAATGCTGCCGTAAGAATCTCGCAGCGGAATATTGATTGCGCGATCGAAAGTAACCGTTACATCACCATCGCTATTCAGGTCTTCGCCGGTAACGGAAATTAACCAAGCGGGCATCGCATCAACAGAGGTGTCCCAGGCGATACCTTCGTTATAAGGATTCACTGGTTTGTTCACGTAATACACATCCCAGCATCCCAGCACGCGCCACATCTGATTATCTATTCCGGTCTCACCTGTGTGGGGGTGCTCCCATGAATTGGGTCCGACTTCATCATTCAGATTTAGACCAATGGCATATCGACCTTGAGCGTTATGAGCCATTGGGTCAGGAAGCACACCAGGTACATTTGCAGGATTGAAATCGAAACCGTTCCAACTTTGATCGCCGTCAAAACTTGCGCCGCCTCCTAGGACAATAGCAGAACCAACCAGATTACCTTCATCGTCGCGACCGCCATTAATGCGCAGACTACTAACGATACGAATTGCTTCTTCGCGATCATAGCCGTCATTCATTACGCGCCTGATTAACACATCGGGTCGCGAACCATTGGTGCCGTCAGGACAGGTTTGTTCGTCGTAGTATGTGGCAGTGTGTACCATGGAAATCACATATCCTCGAGTTTCAGCGGCTAATGAGGAGAGTGAAATAGTAAGTAATGAGAAAGAGAGTGCGACAGTAATCCCGGGCCAAATTGCTATTCTTCTTCTAATGCGGCGGGCCATCTTAAATACCTTCTAGTTTCGGGCTTTAATTATTATCTACCTTTTACTGTTTGGGTGCTCTAGCTAGTTTTAAAAGCTTGCCTTTTCCCGGCGTTTTCTGCAAGTGGGTGTATCCTTTTTACGGGATCTAAGCCCTAAATTTAAGATTTGCAGCGCCAACTTCTTCGTTGGACGACTGGGCAGCCACCACGAGCTCAACTCTTAAGCAAACAAAGGGGAATTGCTATAAGCAAATTCCCCTTTATTTACTAATTTTCATTTAGAACTTAGTGTGATGCCACGTCTTCAAGTGCCGCTGGTAGTGCCATTGCCACAAGCCTGGGTCCCGCTTGCAGAATCACATATTGGTGTCCATCGTGCATCCAGGAGCTCATGCCATATCGCACTTCACCTGGAATTTCGATGCGGCCCAATTCTTCACCAGTTTGCTTATCAACAGCATACAATAGTGGGCTTCCGTCATGGTCGATTGACGCGTAGATCAACATGTTAGCTGTGGCAACCATAGAAGGCGCACGGCCGCTTCCAGTGTCACCAACATCAACACCTTCTAGCGCAGGATTGTTGCGCACTCTATCAGGCGTCTCACCAGCAGGAATACGGAAAGCAATCTCTCCAGTATTCATGTCATAAGCTGTCACGGTGCTGTAAGGCGGTTTTACATATGGAAGATTTGATGCCAAACGCGGAGGTCTACCACCAGCACCATTTGCATAAGCAGCAAATGTGGTTCCAGTCGGCTTATCGATCCGGGCATCCGCTTCTTCACCAGGTATGACTCGCTGCCAGCTGCAGTTGTTAGCTGAAGGCACATACAAGAAACCAGTAGTTGGATCTGCAGCCGGAGGTGCGTAAATGTTTGCCCCGCCTCCGTCACCAGGACACATAGCAGAGCTAATTAATCCTTGTGTATTTTCGTCATGAATTGGTGGATTAAACAATGGACCCATCTTATAACTACTCATTACTTCGAGCGCCTCTCGGCGTAATTCAGGAGTGAAATCTATTAGATCATTCTCACTAATGCCTTGTTGTTCAAAAGGTGGTGGCTTAGTTGGGAATGGTTGTGTCATTGCCAGTTTCTCACCGGGTACTTCCGATTGGAGTACTGGACGATTTTCAATTGGCCAGATCGGCTCACCAGTCATGCGATCGAAGGTATATACAAAACCCTGTTTGGTAACTTGCATGACAGCGGGAATAACTCCTCTACCCGAAATATTTAAATCCATTTGAATAGGAGCGGCTGGATTGTCGTAGTTCCAGACGTCGTGTTTCACGGTCTGGAAGTGCCAACGCCTCTCACCAGTTTCCGTATCTAATCCAATTACACTGGTACCAAACAAACCATCACCAGGGCGGAAGCCGCCGTAGTAGTCTATTGTTGGTGGATTAGTTGGAACATAAACGATGTTGTTTTCTGGATCGGCAGTCAGTGGTGCCCATGAAGAGACGTCACCTGTCCATTGCCAGGCATCGTTTTCCCAAGTCTCATGACCGTACTCACCTGGCCGCGGGATTACGTTGAATTTCCACTTGAATGCACCGGTATGCTTGTCATAAGCGAGAATGTCACCAGGTATGTTTTCAACCCTTGCCTGCAGATAACCCTGTTCAGCAGAGTTGCCAACGATGATGGTATCGTTAACCACAATCGGTGGTGAAGAAGTGGTGATGTAACCAGTTTCTAAAGGGATGCCGTCATATGGATCATAGGGATGTCCCAAGTCTGCAAGCATGTCTATAATGCCGGTTTCCGGAAAATCAGGAATCGGCAACTGTTCCCCAAAACCTTCCAAAGGTCGGCCGGTTTGTGCATCCAGCGCCACTAGGAAGAAGCCAGGTGTAGAGATGTAAATCACACCTCGACCATCGATACGGTCATAGGCAATGCCTTTTCCGTAGGACGCACGCATGGAGTATTCCCAGCGGCCGGTGTTAGGCAGGCGATAAGCCCACAAGGTTTCCCCTGTTTTTGGATCGATTGCGACTACGTTGCGGCGTGGTCCGGACACCGTGTACAGCTTGCCATCAACATAGGTCGGAGTTGAGCGGCCACTGTAACCATTAAAACTTGAACCATCCCATTCCCAGGCAACTTCTAGATCTTCGAAGTTGTCTGCCGAGATTTCATCGGCAGGAGTGTAGCGGGTATGGGCGTAATCACCGCCGAGTGTATACCACTCTGCGGTGTCATCGGTCACCAAATTCTGACCGAAGCTCGTTTGCGCTAAGAGTAATAAGACAGGTAATAATGAGAAACGCGATAGCATGGTTAATTCCTTTATGAGGCACTGATTTCCGAGGACTTAGTGTATTCGGGTACATCGCGGGAATCAAAGCCAAGGCCAAAGTTTTGTGGCTAGGGATTAAGTAATAAGAGACTAAATTCTCTAAATGCTGACAAAATTACATCAATATCTGCCAGCTTCGTTCTATAAACCAATAGCTGGCAATGCTGCCGGTCAAAAAGAGGGGTAATTGATACAAGACTTGTTGATAACGTATCCGTGCAATGGTCAAAAATCCAAGCACGAAAGTAATAATTGCTAGTTGTCCAATTTCAATTCCCACGTTAAATAAGAATAAAGCCAACAATTGACTGTTTTCGGGAAGTCCTATTTCTGCCAATGCACCAGCGAATCCGAGTCCGTGTAAAAGCCCAAAACCAAAAGCAATGATTGTTGGATACTGTTTAGTAAGAGTTGGCTTATCTTTCAGATTTTCAAATGCCAGCAACACGATACTGCCAGCAATAATTGCTTCTACTGGCGCTGCAGATAGAGTTACTACATTAAATGCAGAAAGTGCTAGAGTCAGAGAATGTGCGATTGTGAAACTAGTAATAACGATTAGAATTTGAATCGGCCTATGCACCATGTAGAGCAACATGATTACAAAGAGGATATGATCAAAACCAAATAGGAGATGTTCAATTCCAATGGTTAAATAAACCGGTACGCTTGGAGTACCTTCTGACAATTGAATACTTGGTTTCTCGCCATTTATTAACAGCTCCTGCACGTCACCATTTTTGAATTGGATACTTACTAAAGTATCGATAAGAGTTCGTTCAAGTCCGTTAATGGAAATCGTTTCCAGTTCAGCTGCGGCGCAATTCAATTGAATTGATTCGATTAAAGCACCATCGGTCAGACTTGCAGATGTTGTCGTCCCTTCGCAGTTAGTTTGTAACTGTAAACCAAGATAGCGCCCATTTATTTGCGGTTGACGGAAAGATGCTTCAAAAAATTGTTCCTGGTCTGAATCTATTTCAACGATTTGTAGAAAAGCTGGTCTTATTTCGTGTGAGATAGCATGGGATGAGATCAGAAGAAGTAAGATGAGTAAGAATGCTCTCACTGTGATTCCACTGTTATCGTATATTCGTTCAATAGGTTCTCAATGTACGTATCACGAACAGTTATCTGGCGTGAACGCTGAAAATCTTGTGTTACCTGTTGTCGGATAACACTCAACGGTGTTTTTTCTTCTGGGTGTATCGTGTTAATGAAAATTAAATGGTAGCCAAAGCCACTTTGCACTGGACCATCCCAATTTTCAATTGAAAGTGAGGCAAGCTGGTCAGCAAAACCTGTTCCAAAGGTTGCATTTAAATCCAATGCGGTGCGATAGGCGTAGGTGGGATTCAACATTGAAGACTCGCCAAACCCTTTTGCTGCAGTTCCCTCATTAATTTGCCCAAGTGCATTATCTGCAGACTCTTGAGATTGAAAATAAAGTTGCTGAAATGAATAGCGTATGGGCAGTGTGTAATCACGGATATTTTCCTGATAGAACGCTTCTAATTCCGAAGCTTCAGGAGTCGGAAGCGGCTCGGATTCAGCGATGAAGCTGAGCTTTTGCACCAGGTGGCGTCGAACTATTGTGTCTTCCTGATCAAGTCCCAGCCGCAAAGCTTCTTGATACAGTACCTCCTCTTTAACCCAGTTTTCTACCAGCGAATCTATTTCGGCTTCAGAAGCACTAAGGCCAGTTTGAGTAGTCCATAGGTTTGTGAGGCGATCCCGAAGCGAGGGAGTGATAATAATTTCGGTGCGTTCATCCAGCAGACGGCTATCGGCAAGAAATAAGAGAGCGCCGATTAGAGAAAACCACAGCAGAGGTTGTTTAAGAATGCTACCGAGGGCCATGACTTAGGGTTCTGCTGGAGTTACCCAGATAGGTGAAGACCAGACTCGTTCCTGAATCGCCGAAATAGGCGTTCCGATCGGGATTAAAATCAGCGATTCTTTCCTCACCTTCAGAAGAAGCGGCATCTTCAGCTGCATTGAGTGAATCCATCAATGAATATGAGCTTACGAGGATGAGTGGGCTAATTGTGGAAAGTAGGATGATGGGCCTTTTCATTTGCTATTTCTCTTTCTTCTTTTAATTAAGATTAACTTAAAAAATACAGTGGGCCTTTCCGGGATCAAAGTGTAAAACGAGCGGAACCCTTGGAAATAGGGGCCCATCAAGCTTTTTTGAGCCCGTCGCGCGGGATTGCAACTTTCCTTTACACTTGGTTTCTCAGCTTGTTGCGGCCCGCAAGACCCTTATAATTGGGTAAAACTAGAAAGTCTACCCAGGAAATACCCAGGAGATATCAGGTGACCACAACAAGAAAGATCGTCTCTATCCTTATTAGTGCTTTGGCACTGACCTTTTCCGTAACTGCTTGGAGTCAGCAAGTCCGCACCGTGAATGACGGTGATTGGAACACTTACTATGGCGGTGACTGGGCCCATCGCTATTCGCCTCTGGATCAGATCAACGCCGATAACGTGGCAGATCTCGAGCTTGCTTGGAGTTGGTCTACCGAAAATTTTGGAACCACTATCGATTATGCCAATCCTTCTACTCCGCTGGAAATTAATGGTGTTCTCTATGCGAATATCGCCAACACTCGAAACGTTGCCGCAATCGATGCAACTTCAGGTCAGGTTCTCTGGTTGTATCGCTACGATGAGGGTGCGCGATTCGATGAAGCACCTCGAAAAGGTCCTGGCAGAGGAGTGGCTTTTTACAGTAACGGCGAGAAGAACCGGGTAATCGACATTTCTCCTGGTTATCAACTGGTTTCCTTGGATGCCGAAACTGGTATTCCAGATCCAACTTTTGGTGACAATGGTATCGTCGATTTGTATGTAGGCGTTCGTAATGGAGACGATCCTCGTTATCCTTTTCCAGATATTGGAATTTCTGCGCCACCATTTGTAATGAACGATGTCATCATCGTTGGCGCTGCACACCGCACTGGGGGGCGACCACGTTCCAAGTTCAACACCAAGGGTGATATCCGTGGATTCGACGTTCACACTGGCGAGTTGTTGTGGACCTTTCACACGATTCCTGCTTTTGGTGAATATGGTTACGAATCCTGGATAACCGGTAACGATATCACTGGTAATTCAGGTGTATGGGCTCCTATTTCTGGAGATGCTGAGAACGGCATTGTATTTCTTCCAATAGAAGATCCAACAGGTGACTATTACGGTGGTGACCGTCACGGTGATAACCTGTTCTCTAGTGGTATCGTTGCAGTAGATGTTAGAACCGGCGAACGCTTATGGCACTTTCAGTATATTCATCATGACATTTGGGATTGGGATGTTCCTAATGCACCGATCATCGCGAATTTACCAAACGGTCGAGAAGTAGTTTTTTCAGTAACGAAGCAAGCATGGATTTACGCTTTCGATCGTCTTACTGGTGAACCAATTTGGCCAATTGTAGAAAGAGAAGTCCCTGTTGGTGATGTTCCAAATGAATGGTATGCGCCGACACAACCATTCCCAACTCGTCCTGCGGCATTTGACCGTCAGGGATTTACTGAAGCTGATTTAATCGATTTCACTCCTGAATTGCGCGCACTTGCTCTAGAAGCGATTCAAGATTTCCGGTTGAGCCCAAGCATATATACACCACCTTCGTTGCAGGATCATCCTGATGGTACGCGCGGTCTACTGAGCTTACCTTCTTCGACCGGCGGGGCTAACTGGGAGCACTCTGCATTCGATCCTGAAACAGGAATAGTTTACGTTCCTTCTAGGACTCAACTCCAAGTATTAGCACTGGCAAAGAATCCCGAATCCGATATTGATCTCAGTCAGGGATTCGGTGTGCGTGCGCCTCGTGTACAAGGCCTCGAAGTAGTTAAACCTCCTTATGGAAGAATCACCGCTATTGATATGAACACCGGTGATCATCTCTGGATGATAGCTAATGCAGATACTCCGGAGCGAATTGCGAATCACCCACTGCTCGAAGGTGTTGATCTGCCGCGAACAGGAATTCCAACTCGATCCAGTGTTTTAGCAACTAAAAGTTTACTTTTTATTGGTGAAGGAACTGGTGGTGCCGGTGCTAGCCCAATCTACCGCGCGGTAGATAAAGCAACCGGTGAAATTCTTCACGAGATGGAATTACCAGACAACCAAACTGGTCTTCCAATGACTTACGAACACGATGGTAAACAATATATCGCAATGTGGATCGGTGGTAGCGGACAACCTACTCAGTTAATTGCTTACGCTTTGCCTGATTAATACAAACCATTCAGAGTAAAAACGCGTGTTGCGTTTTTGCTCTGAAATCTATAATCGACTTCAATCCAAGAGGCATCGATGAAACTTTTTCAAAAAAGTAGTCGCGCGTTAACTGGGATTTTGGCTTTTTCAGTTTTCTCCTTTTATTCTATTAATTCTTTTGGGCAATTCGATACTGCACCTACTTATTACGATGGAGTCCGTGATGCCTTAATTCGAAATTGTGCTGAATGTCATCGGGATGATGCGCCTAATCTAGGTGGAATAAGTGCACCATTTTCTGTTTTTTCCTACGAACAAGCTAAAGTTTGGGCGCCAGTAATCGCGCTGCGGTTAAAAGATGGTTCTATGCCGCCCTGGGGGGCTCATCGCCAGCATCAAGGCACTTTTAAAAATGAACGCTATATTTCTGATTTTGATAAAGCATTAATAATTAACTGGGTAGAAAGAGGTGCTTTAGAGGGCGATGCTTTAGCGCGCACAGCGCACCAAGAATTGGAAGCCGTTGCGAGCAATGTGCCATCGCAAGCCTCTGATGGCTCGCTCTGGTGGATGGGTGTGCCCGACGCTCTTGTCGCTTTTCCTGAACCAATAGAAGTTTGTGAAGAAGCGAGTGACTGGCAGCCGACGATTCGTATGGAGCTTGCGGATGGCGATTTAAGTCAGCCACGTTGGGTGAAAGCAACAGAAATCCGTCCAGGCAGTTCCACTATGCATCACTCCGTGTCGAATTATCTTGGTGTGGCGGTTCCTGGAAGAGGGCCTCAAGTTTATCCAGACGGTTGGGGGTTCCTTCTTCCTGCTGATCCGTTCATTTCCATCAATATGCACTATGCCAAAGATGCAGGACCGGGAACTGCGGTAGAAGATAATACTGCTGGGGGCTTTTTATTTTATGAGCCCGGGGACATTATCGACTACGTCGTTGAAAATACGATTCCAATGAATACTGATATCGTAATTCCGCCTGGCGATCCTAATTATATGGCGACACATGAGCACGTTATAGAGGATGATATTCTTCTTTTGGCACTAGCACCTCACGCACATTATCGAGGTAAGGCTGTTAAGCTTGAATTGGAATTGCCAGGAGTAGATGAAATAGAAACATTGCTCTGGGTGCCAGATTACGATTTTAATTGGCAATTTCATTACGAATACCATGAGCCAAGATTTGTTCCTGCTGGTGCTAAATTATATGTGACCTGGTGGTTCGATAACTCTATAGATAATCCAGCTAACCCTGACTCAACTGCTGAAGTGCGATACGGCCCACGCTCTGTAGATGAAATGATGAATGCTCGCTACTACTTTACCAAAGCACAACCTCAAGGAATTGTGGTGGGCGATGTAGTTCCAGAGAGTCTCATTGCTAACGCTAGCCGGCGTGAACAAAACGAGCGAAGCATGCTCGATCGCTGGGAAACAGATAATTTAAGCCAGCGCTGCAGATCTAACTAAACTCCAACTCAACTGTATTACGTTGCATTAAACTATGTTTGGCAAACTTACAAAAATTTTCCTGCTGGTATTGCTGTCTGTTTCTATTGGCAATGCTGAAGAGGGTAATTGGCGCATCGTAAATTACTGGTCGGAATGGTGCGCTCCTTGTCGTATCGAGATCCCTATGTTCAACTCCTTAAGTGAGGAGCTGGCTGATAAAAATATTAGTATCGTTGGCGTAAACTTCGATGAAGATCCTAGGGAGATTACCTTAGAAATAGCTGAAGAGCTTGGAGTTAGTTTTCCAACGCTGACAATGGCGCAGGTAGGAGAATTAGCACTGCGTCCGCCAGATGTAATGCCTACCACTTACATATTGACTCCTGAGAATGAAGTTGTAACTAAGTTAATTGGGATGCAGAAGAAAGAAGACATCCTCAAGGAACTGGTAAAACTAGGAATTGAAAACTAATTAAATTAGATGAAGACTGAAAATTTACAATTCTTATTAATTTTTATTGCTGTGTTCGTTAGCAATGGCCTTATTGCTGCACCGCAAGAATTAAGTGAAGGTTCAATTGAATATTTTGTTTCACCTGCTCCTAAAAACAGTGCTCTGTCTCGAGTAGTTAGTGATAAATCGGGTCGAATCTATCTCTCCTGGGTTAGTCAGGAAGGTGACTTGGCGCGTTTCGAATATTCCGAACTCATGGGTAACGACTGGAGCAATCCTGAAACAATTAGTGAAGGCGATGATTGGTTCGTAAACTGGGCCGATTTCCCAATGCTATCAGTGAACGCAGGGAATATGGCTGCGCTTTGGCTAAGGATGAGCGCAAAAGGTACTTACGACTACAACATAGAAGCGAGCTTTTTTGCGGCCGGTGCCCGTAATTGGAGCGAAGCCCGAATTATTCACAACGATGGCGTAAACGCTGAGCATGGCTTTGTTTCCATGCTTCCAATGGGTGGTGGTAGCACAATGTTTACCTGGCTCGATGGTCGCAATACCAAGCTGGAAGATGGTTATGGAGAAATGACTTTGCGTGCCGGAGTCTTTGACGCAACAGGTAACAAATTGAACGAATGGGAATTGGATCATCGGGTTTGCGATTGCTGTCAAACCAGTTCTGCGTTAACTGCCAAGGGCCCAATCGTTGTATATCGTGATCGTAGCGAAAATGAAATCCGCGATACATCTGTGATTCGTCATATCAATGGCAAATGGACTGAGCCGGAATCAATTCACAATGACAATTGGCAAATATCTGGCTGCCCAGTCAATGGCCCGTCTGTTTCCGCCAATGAAGAACAAGTTGCAGTTGCCTGGTTCACAGCTAAGGACGACACACCAAAAGTGCAACTCGCATTGTCTGCAGACAGTGGTGATAGCTTTTCATCTCCAATCGTAGTTGCAAGTCTGAAAACTAATGGCCGGGTTGGTACTGCGATCTTGGATAGTGGCGAGATTGTTGTTAGTTGGATGGATACAACAGAAGCAGATGCAGTAATTATGCTTTCTTTGTTCAGTGCAGAAGGTAAGCTACTTGATAATTATAAAGTGGCAAAATCCAGCGCTTCTCGACGGAGTGGATTTCCAATTATTGAAGAAGTAGGGAATTCAGTTTATGTCTCCTGGACAGACATAAGCAGCGTATCTCAAGTAAAAGTAGCTCGGCTGGTATTTGAATAAAAGCTATCGATAGCCTTCACTGAGTTGAATAGTAGCTGAAGGAATTTCTCTAAAATCCATAGTGTAAAAATAAGGACGACTCAGAATTTGGAGTGAGTAGAATTTGTTATGGTAGCTAAACTCAATATATGGCTGTTCATCCATTAAGAAGCTAATTCCATTTTCTCTAACCACTGTTGTTGCTTTACCCCCTGATCTTTTGCTTGCGCTAAATCTTATTTCTTCTATATTTTCGCCACCAAAAAGTAAATAATCATCTGTGTTATTCACATAAAGCTTTCCATCAAGAATTGGCTGATCAGTCAAATAAGGTGGGTCGCCGCGATAGATAATTCTTTCACTGGCGATCTGATTAGAAGATGATGTATTGTCTCCAGCAACAATGCCTTCCAACCGCTGCTGAATTTCTTCATTACTTTCTTTACAGGCCCCTAATGACAATGTAGTAGCGGCAATTAATAACAATGCAATTACTTTCATTGAATTAAGAATAGGAGTATTGAGCAAGGAAAATACATAAGATAACGATTACAACCCTGTCATATTTGGTTTCTAGGTTTCTGTAACACACCTGGCAGGATCAGACTCACCCAGTACAGGATTCATGTTGCTGGAGTGAATATAATCTGCCGCCAATTTTCCCGCCATCGGTCCACGCCCAAAACCAGACGAAGCCAAGCCAGAGACAATAAATAGATTATCCCGTACCGGGATCTTGCCAATAATAGGGGAGCCATCTAAAGAGAAGGGCATTAGTCCTGCCCAGGTCCGGGCTATCGGAAGACTAGCCACTAGAGGAATGACTTCTGCCGCGTGTTGTCGGTTTACTTCAATGCCGGATCGATTTGGAGTCTTGTCATAACCAAGACTTTCACGATCGCCACCAAAGATAATTTCACCATTCATGCGTTGGCGGCCATAAAGGTGGCGTGTCATGCGTCTGCCATTTTTGTGGGTCAAATTTGGAGGAGTAACTTCGTCGGCACCGTTGTCTTTACTCCAGGCGTAGCTGGACACTGTGGAACCGATTGTATGCAGTACCCGTGCAGGTAAACTTTCAGTTGCCCACATTTGCCCGCGTATAGGAACGATTGGAATTTTAAGCCCAAGCATTTCTCCAATAGGGCCGCACCAGGCGCCAGTTGCCAGCACTAAAGACTGGCAACGAAATTCCGCGGATTCCGTTTGTACCGAATATCCACCAGCACTCAATGGAGACATAGAAACAACATTGTGTCCCGTGTTAATAGTTGCCCCTGCAACTTGAGCAGCATGAGCAAACGCTTGAGTAGATTTAACCGGATCGGCTTGGCCGCGTTCTGGGCGATACATATAGCCCGGTAACGATCCATTTGATTCCGGTTCGATTGCTCTCGCTTCTCTGGATGAAAGCAACTCGATTTGGTAACCGTTGTTACGCTGAGCGGCAACATCATCCTGGTAATACTCGTATTGCTCATCTGTATGAATTGCGGTGAGAGTGCCGGAGAGCCGAAATTCCATGTCGTAACCGAGATCAATCTGCATGCGCTTAAAGATCTCGACACTGCCCGCGGTCAAATAAGAAAGAAGATTCGGATTATTCCCCCAGCCCGAACCACCAAGACCGCCCATGTTCTGACCAGATGCCTCTGATGCTATTTCACCGCGTTCTAATAAAAGAACATCGCGGCCTTGTTCTGCTAAATGGAATGCAGTGGAAGACCCGGCAATACCTCCTCCGATAATAAGAATGTCTGTCTCATTGCCTGTCTGTGCTGTAAGTTGCCCTGGCAAGGCATTTGCTGCAGCCAGAGTTCCTAATCCAGCAATTAATCGGCGTCGATCAGTGTTATGTTTTTTATCTGCCATAGTATTCTTGCTCTATATTGACCTATGCAGAAACTGCAAGATCTCATCGCGGTTGTTAACACTCTGATTGGTCAGAATAACATAAGGATACAGGCCTTCGGGTCTTTGGATATAGCCTGAGAAATTGTAAACACCGGTCAAGGTTCCGCTCTTGCGCAGCGCCCCGTTTACCTCAGGCAACAAATCTGCATAAGGTCTAAAGGCTTCCATTATCTGCATCATGCCACGAGCAGTGATGCGTTGCTGCCGAGAAAGGCCTGAGCCCTCCAGCATTAATAGTGATTGTGGATTAATGCCAACTCCATTTCCATAAATCTCTGTCAATTGTTGATGCAAAACTTCGCGTGCGGATTCTGACGTGGCGGGATAGCCTCTATTTTGCGCCCCCAGAGCAAGAAAGAGTTGATTGGCTATAAAGTTGTTAGAGAAGCGAAGCATGCCAGCCAAGATTTCTCGCAATGAGCGCGAGTTGAAATGCTCATAATAAAGATTCCATTCTTCGGAAAGCGCTTCATGATAAAAATCAGAGTCTAATATTGTGATACCTGACTCTTTTAAAAAAAAGTTAAATAGTTGTTGTGCTTGTCTTAGCCCGTCCTCAGGTTCACTACCTAAATTGATGCGCTGTGATTCCCCAGCTGAAAGTTGTGCGCCGAATTCTAGAGCTAGTGGTGTTAATGGGGTTTGTTCTTCGCCTGATATTAAATTGCCACTAGCATTCCACGCCAAATTAACCGTATTAAAGTTTACAGCTAAGGCAGAATTGCGAGCGGCATAGGGGTCATCTACATTTAGCTCTAACGGGAGGTCTCCACTTTCGAAAGCGGAGTCGTCCAAAACCAGGCGCCGAACATCGGATAGACCACGCTGAGATAACACTTCAGCGATGGTTGCAATTTCTTCCGAAACTAAAAATGGATCGCCCAAGCCGCGAATTAAGAGATCGTCTGATTCATTACGATAAAAATGTGTTTCGAATTGAAAATCCTCCCCTAAGACATTTAATGCTACTTGAGCTAAGGGGATCTTAACTAAAGAAGCAGGAATTAAAGAGTTTTCAGGATTCAGGCTTGCTATTACTTCCCCGCTAGGAGAATGAAACAGGACACCACCATCACCAGCCAATTCTTCTAGTTGGTTTTGCGAGAAAGCAGAAGGTGCAAGCAAGCAGCCAACTAGTAAAAGAAACCGTGAATAGATATGCAGTGAATTGATGATGGGCTTCATGGCTACAATACTTTAGCCCTTCAGTTAATTAAGGCAAGGCTAAAACGACCATTTCCGGTGGTGTGCCACGTACTGTAATGGCAATTTGCTGCTGGTTTTCGCTCATGTAAGTTACTGGCGGGCCGATTGCCTGTGCCGGCAATGCTACTTCCGCTAATGTGGCTCCAGTTTGTTTGTCTCTAGCCACTAAAGGATATTCTCCTGATTCATTTGCTGTGGTCTGTGCAGATATCAGCAACGTTTTTGTCACCAGAATCTGATCACGTCCGTTTCCAAGCGGCGGTAAATCCAAATCAGCTAGGGCAGGATGATTTCGCACGGTGGGTGCGCCAGCACCGTTGGCTACCTGCCATAGAATCTCGCCTTCATTTAAATCGATAGCAGTGATTCGACCATAAGGTGGTTTTGTCAGCGGCAAGCCGCTGGGCCTTAAATTCGTAGTGACGTTGCGTATGTAGTTGAGGGTTGCATCTCCAGCATCTGGAATTACTAGTCCGGAACGACTTGGTAATGTAGCCGACGGGATATAGATCACTCCAGTTTCAGGATCTACGCCAGCGCCATGCCAGTTTGCGCCGCCGGTGTAACCAGGGACATGAATCGTGCCAAAACTATTCTCAGTAGGCAGCGATGGTGGGGTAAACATTGGACCGTATCTATGCTGATCTAGCATCTCGATCGCTGCCGCGCGCAGCTCCGGAGTGAAATCGATCAAGTCATTTTCGGTCAAACTCTGCCGTTCAAAAGGCGGTGGCTTTGTTGGATATGGTTGTGTGGGTGATGCTCTGTCACCAGGCACGTCGGTGGCAGGAACTGGCCGCTCTTCGATTGGCCATACGGGTTCACCAGTTATACGATTAAACACAAACACGAATCCGTGTTTCGTTACTTGAGCAACAGCTGGTATTTTTTTGCCTTCTACTATTATGTCAACGAGGTTTGGTGCCGCTGGTGGATCGTAGTCCCAAAGATCATGATGCACCATTTGAAAATGCCAGAGTCTTTCGCCACTACTGGCATCAAGTGCAACCAGACTGTTGGCGAAGAGGTTATCTCCGAGTCTATGCCCTCCATAGAAATCATTCGTTGGAGCACCTACAGGTAAATAAAC
>DFQD01000047.1:41668-66007 GCA_002377605.1 Gammaproteobacteria bacterium UBA3498
CTGTATTCCCAACTGCCGTCTTCCCAGGTTTCGTTTCCAAAATCTCCTGGTTGTGGAATAGTGTGAAATGTCCATAGCAGTTCTCCGCTATGAATATGGAAGCCACGGACATGGCCAGGAGGCATCTCCCGATAATTCGGTTGGTCAGAAATTGCCGACCCCACGACGATGACATCACCAACAATAATTGGCGATGATGTTACGGAATAATTTATTGGGGCCTGTCGGCGGGCACGAGGGATGTCCTCTATCAAGTCGACGCGGCCATTATTGCCAAATCCCGAAATCGGCTCTCCAGTTCGAGCATCTACTTCTACGAGATAACCATCTCCGGTGCCCCAAACAACTCGAGCATCGTCACCGTCCGACCAATAGGCCAGACCACGATTGCTGAAGCCCAGCATCATTATTGGAATGCCTGAAGAGTAGCTGCGTGGATCATAAGACCATAATGTGTTGCCTGTTTGCGCATCGATGGCTGCCGCCTGAAACAGTGGAGTCGAAACATAGAGAACGCCATCTACTGCCAAAGGTGCTGCTTTTAGTCCATTAATGCTGACGTCGGGCACATCATTAGGCACCTGTAGATTTGGGTATTCTGCTTTTAACTGTTCCAGGTCGAAGCGCCCATCGATAGACTGCCAGCGCCACTGAACCTCCAGTTCGGAAAAGTTGGAGCGATCGATCTGATCCAATGCAGAATACTTGGTGCTGCCTGCATCACTTCCAAAAAAATGCCATTCCCCTTCGGTCATTCCGGTCTGAGAATGAACTGGTAGGACAACTAATATTGATATTGCTGCAAGAAATTTTTGGGCACGTATTTTCATATTGGCTAGCATCACGCAAATCAGAGGAAAAAGTAAGTGTTCTAACTAAATTTTTTCCAAATTGATAAAGTTATAAATTCGAGATGTAAATTCCATTTATTACTTCAGTTTTTAACTTACAATTTTGTATTTTTAAATTCAAAAAATAAAACAGAAAATTGCGGATTAAACGTTCCACAAGTTATCCACATGATGTTAAACAAACAATAAACAAGTTGTTAGTGTGCCACTGTTTGTGTCATTGATGAATACCATGAATTTATTTTAAATCGATTGTTCAAATAAAAGAAATGGATTTTTTTTGATAAAAATTACTAAAATTAATGCACGCGTTTTTGTTTTATGTATAATAAAAATCATAGGTGTGATTGAGTCGACTTTGTCGATTCTTGATCACCGACACGGCGCAGGGAACGAACCGGGATAAACTAATCGTTTATAAGTTATTGTGGGCTTGACCCAAAGTAACCAAGACAATTAAAAGAAGGAGTCTTTGAATAAGAAGAGGAAACTCTGATTAGGAAGAGAAGAATTCGTTTAAAAGTTGCGAGTGATTAGCCTGGACAAATTCGTGAACTGGTTTGGAACGCCGTGGAAGGCGCTTATTCCAGAGCCTCGAACATCGCCAAAGAATCTGTTCGGCCAACAGCCTTTGTCGGGTCTGAGCCTAAGACTAAAAATCTGAGACGCAAGTCTCAGGGGCCCTTAAGAAAGAAGGAAGAATTCTTCGGAATGATTCTGGAAATCTTGGGGAAGGGTTTGAAGAAGAATTAACAGGTATTTTGTGCCTCACCGCGCTGATACTGATAACTCTGCTTAAGGTCCTGTAGGGCGGGTGTCGCTTGCGGCATCCGCCCTCAAACTTTTTAACGGCAGCATTCTTCTAATTTTTAGTTTTTTCTTCAATCCAGCTCTATTTTCTTTGTCTGATTTGCTTTTGCTATTTATTTTCCCTAGTTTTTGACTCCTAGAAGTTTCCCACAGATGTATACCAATGTTCGTTTTTCTAGCCTGGGTCGATAACACAAGTAAAATTAAAGAGTAATTCTTTCCTCTCTGTCGATCTAGAATTACAAAAATCGCCTATTCGATGTGGCTAAGAGTGCTGTATCTTTAAGCTAACAGTTTTTTGCTGGCTTCTCTTTTTTGAGAAAAATATATGGATCCATTCTCCCAGGCAGCATTAGGTGCAGTCGTCGCTCAAGCCAGCGCACAACATAAGCTCGGCTTCAGAGTGGTAGTGGCTGGTGCTGCGGCTGGAGCAATGCCTGATATCGATGTATTTTTCGCCGAGGATTACTTCCACAATCTGCAAATACATCGTGGTATTACCCATTCGCTATTTTTTGCACCCGTAGTGGGTCCGATATTGGGTTATTTAATCTATAAGTACGAATGCCATCGCTCCAGCGACTTAATAAACAAAGAAAGCATGAGATATTGGATGCTGGCGATGTTCCTGGCGCTGTTGTCTCATCCTTTACTCGATGTGCTAACGCCCTATGGTACGCAATTGCTATTGCCGTTCACCGATCAGCGGTTTGCCTTGTTTGCCATGCCAATAATTGATCCGCTTTACACAGTGCCATTGTTTATCGGAATTTATTTTGCCTGGCGTTATCGACAAAACGCCGAGGTGCATCTCATTGGTATAACATTTCTGGTATTGACCACTTCCTATTTGGTTTACGGTTGGTATTTAGGCCAGGCAGCTAAAAGAGAAGCAGAATTACAATTAGTAAACTTAGGGATTCAGGACTTTCAGTTGGAGTCCTTTCCAACTTTTCTTCAAATTCATTATCGCCGAGTTGTGGCACGCACACCTACGGCCGATTGGGTTGGTTATATTTCTATGTGGCGTCCCTGCGAAATCGAGTGGGGCATGGCAGAGCAAACACCCCGTTCTGACTTCGAGGAAGTGAGTGATATGCGTGAGGTGAGAATCTTCGAGTGGTTTGCAATGGGCTGGTTGCATAGAACCGTGATAGAACAAAATGGAAATACAACCTATCAATATGCTGATTTGCGTTATGGATTAGTGACTAATCCAAAGGATAGTTTTTTCTCGTTAAATGTGACCGATACAAATCAGGGTTTCCAATGGGATACTCAAAACCCCATCAGCAATTCGGGCGAGATTAATCAACGGCTGAATAATTTATTTTCATCTGCCTATCCCGGTACCTGTGAAAGACCCCCACTTGTTTATTTCTAGCTGCTAGGCTAGTGCCCTAATGCATTAAGTAGCTGATTTAAATAACAGTTGCTAAATAGGGGCAGCCCCATAGGTTGGAATATTTCGCTGAAACACACGCCAGTAATAGCGCTTCGAAACTATTTGTTCGTTCCCATTTTCGTCGACACGAGTGGAAATTGGATTGCCACCGAGTAAGCGAGCGGCTTCTTCTTGATCTTGAACTAAAGCAACCGTTGCCTCATAAATCTTCCCATCAATCTTCATTCGAATCCGCGGATCGCGCTCGACGTTAGCCCACCATGCTTTGTTATTGGGAAACTCTTCATCGAGCCTGTCGCCTTGCGCGCTTCCGCTTAGATAGAGATCAGGGCCGCGAGGTCTGGCATTAACAGAAACAGAGTGGGGGATTCCATACCACGTGCGTGTCTCAAGCATTATCGAGTTGCCACGAACCGGATGATCCACATCGTTTATAAAATCCCAATTAATTACCGGTTCCCGCACAACTTCACCGGCAAGCCAAAGTCCCGGTCCAGCAGTACGATTGCTTTCAGCAAATGCCGGCGTTCGTGGATCGATATAGCGTGGCTCGAAACCAGTTACGCGCAAAGTTATAAGTGTTGTAATTAATAACGCAGTAAACCCCAGTAATCCGATTCTTACATATTTCATATTCACTTACCCTTCTCTGGCTTTTATTGCTCAGTAATGTTGTAGTGTTCCCCAGCCATTACTGAAATTTCAGTAGTGTTACCGCTTGGCCAGTCGATAACTACCGGAGCGGATTCTTGATCCGCTAATGGTAGCAATAACGTCATACTATTTTGGCTTTGAAAACCTTGAGTGGAGCGAAGATAGTGATAGCGAGTCAAGTCTCCCTCTCCGTATCGAACTCTTGCGCCTATGGCATCGCGATTACTTTCAGTACCGGTAAGAGTTACCCATGCTGCATTGGCAGTCTCGTTTGTGTCGCGCATAAAGAGCTTGTTAGTTTCTCGCGATTCTGCATTTTGGTCAAAATCATAAGGGGGGTGTCCACCCAAGTTAAAATAAAAATCGGTAAAGCCGTCACGATTTACATCCCCAAAGATAGCTCCGTGGCCTCGGGTCATGTTGTGACTGCTATCGGGCTCTATAAAGCGATCAGTGCAGCGTTCAAAACGGCGCGCACCTAGATTGCAGAAAAACACATCTGCTGCCACGAATGCTGGATCACCGGTACCGATCACTACATCTGGGTATCCGTCATCATAAAAGTCCCCCACACCCAGTCCCATGGTGTTTTCGTAAGGAGCAATACCTGCTTCTGATTCACCTTCAAGCCCATTCGCTCTAGCGGCAATCCGCGCTGGACTCGTCTGGCTGTACATAGGGTTTCTATCAGTCTCCGAAATCGCCAGTAAATTGTCCGTATTCAATCCCGCCTCCACGCCCACGCGGTCGAAACCGTCAACTCCGTTACCGAACAAAATGTAGTCCTGGGAATCCCAACGCCCGAGATAAATATCTTCTTTCCCATCTTGATCAAAATCGGTCGATGCTGCAGCAAATACTGCAGGCAAGCCACTGCGACCTGCTAAAGCTTCAATAAAAATCTCTTCAGTGACATTCGTGAAGCGCTCCAAATCGTTGCGATAAAATCCATGCCAATCCATACCCGCGATATAAAGATCCTGATCTCCATCCTGATCGTAATCGATCCAGAGAGGGTTTTTTGCATCCCTTTGCCCGCTCGCACTCAAGCCCAATTGTTCTCCTACTTCAACAAAACTCCCATTTTGCTCATTGTGAAATAACAAAGGTCGCGCCTGGCGTCGCGTCGCCAACACATCGAGCCAACCATCGTTGTCATAGTCTGCCCAAGACACGCCCCACCAACCTGAACTGGCGCCGGCTCCATCTTCATCATCCAGCCCAGCGAGCTGATTCACTTTTACGAAACCCTGATTTTGATTGATTCGATTTTCAAGCAATACCAATGTGGACGAATTAGTATAGCCACCATTTCCAACCATCAAGTCGGGATCACCATCGTTGTCGTAGTCTGCAAACGATCCTACCCACGTACCGTGAAAATCAGCAGGATTCAAATTGAATTCACCGGGAATGAAATTTCCAGAACCGTCATTTACATAAATCATAGACATTCCGAATGGTCGACCGAACAACCGGCCATCAGTGTCAGCGACAAACAAATCATCATCACCGTCACTATCGATATCTGCAAAGGCCGCGCCGCGACCATAACCGACTACACCGCCCAGGCCTCGGCTCTCGGCAACTTGGCTGTAAAAATCTGAATGAGGGGCTGAATTTTGTGCCTGCGCTAAACAAGGAGTTGCAAACGCTGCTCCGATTATAAACAAGGGTATTGATTTGAATTTTCTGCGAGTAGAATAGGTTTGTATAGCCATGCTGTCACCTCGGGATATTCAGGTTTAAACCATTCAGTTTCCGCGATTGAAAAACTAGCTTAATCGTTAGTTATTGTTAGTTCTGCGAATATCGATCTGTCCCAGTTATTCTTCCTTCTCTTTCTGCAAGTTCTCCGGTTTCTAATCGGGTACGTTCATCAGGATGTATGGCTAATAGCGCAGTGCCATAGTTACCGTCTTTTTCTTTTCGTGCAGCGAGCTGTGCGAATCGTTGATCAAGCAGGGAATCGTATTCCTCTTCTTCCAGATAAGTGACACTGACGTGAAAATGGGACATGGCATCTACACTTCTTCCGCCGAATACTACCCATTGATCAGGATCTATGGATAAAGGGTTATTAGCTGTATTGTCGAAATGAGTGCGCATAACAATCGCGGTACCTGCTGGTAGAATAGGGCGCGCATCATTTTCAAACACAAAACTGGTTTGCCAGTTGTGGTTGTAGTTATTAATAGAGGCAATAATGTCTCTCCGATTTGCGCCAGGCCCATAATAGTCGCGTACTCTGCCTGGCCAAACTACTTCAATAGACATGGCAATACCATGTAAATGCATGTGGCCACGATAGCTATTGAGCAGCACTGGTTCGTCCAGTATCCAGGTCCGATACATGGTCTGAGTGCCATGGGGAGGTATCAAAATGTCTCGAGCACGAGGCTGGTCTGGATCGAACTGATCCACAAGGTGATGAATTTCGACACTGGCTACAGTTTCCGGTGGCTTGTCTTCCGGATGAAACCAGAATGCAACTTCGATGTTGTCTTCAAATTCAACACCTATTGGAAAATAGTGTGCTCCGAAATTTACAACCCCAGGACCCGTTTCAAATATGATACCTGTATCTTCTCCAAAATAATCCCAACGTTTGCCAGCGCCAGCACCCACGACGCGTCCCGAAGGACCTTCTTCTAAATTTAGGCGCACATTATTGTGATGCAAGGCGGCACGTCCTCGAATGGTATTGCGGATTTCCGCTGCCTTTAAATAGCGTGGCTTATCTAATGCAGGCCAGTCCACATCGATCGAAGGCCAGAAGTCTCCGCCTTCTGCACGTACTGCGATGGGTCCAGATTCAAAAACCATATCTGGTTCGCCAAGCTCTGGCTCTAACTCCCATTCAAGCCAATTTGGCCAATCAACACCTTGTGGCAGACTAGCGGGATCACCTTCAGGAGCGCCTCCGTCTACCCAGGCGACTAGGGTGTCAATTTGTTCCTGAGTTAAAGAGAAATTGTTTTTGTATTCCTGGATACCTATGGTCGGATCCAAGTGCCAGGGTGGCATGATACGGCGTCGCACGTTTTCTTTTATACGTGGCGCCCACACTCTTGCCTGATCATAAGTTTCCAACGGCATCGGACCAATACCTCCAGGCTGATGACATCTCTGACATTTCTCCTGGAGAATTCTTACTACTTCGTTAGAGAAAGTTGGCATATCTTCCGCCGGTAAACCATGCTGCGGAAAGCTACTCAACAAAAATAAACTTAGTGATAATTTAACCCAGACATATTTGCTGTGATTAATTAGCTTCATGTTTTTCTCCGACTAAATTTTCATCTTTCCAATAATTAATTCTCTGTCTTAATTAACATTTACTCGTATGAATGCATTGGTCCAACAACACCAGAATTCGAAATCTTGTGTTTCATAAACTGATCTGCCAACCATATTGTATGCTTGCACCATTAAAATGTATTCACCTGGTTCGCTGAATACCGCTTCGGTTTTCTCCTCGCCATAGGCGAATTCGGATTCCAGCCAACTTGTCGATTCTACCCAGCCGATTTTTTCTTCCCGCCAGGAGCTCCAATCAGGGGTGAATACGACATTGCCCGGGCCTTGGTACTTAAAGAATCTGACTCGAACTGCTCGATCATCATCTTCTCGAAATGGATTGTCTCTGCGAATTCTTGCATTTAATTCGATTGGCACGCCGACTTGTGTTTCTAGGGTATCTGTCGTCATGCCACGTCGAAATCCGAGTCGACCTTCAGCAATTGGACCTTCAGCTTGCAGTCTTACCTTAGGTGGGCTGTTTTTGCGGGAAGGTTGCAGCGGTTCGTCGTGACGATAAGTGCTGTGTACCAATCGCCCCGGAGAGCTGAACTCTTGTCCGGTTATTTCATCTATCAGAGTCCAGCGTACATCTTTGTCTCCCCAATCTTCAGGAACAGTCACGCTGAATACACAATAGTGACGACGACCTCCATCAGGTTGAGGTTTAAAATGAGTGGGTTGCAGGCCATTAAACTCAGCGGGCTCTACATAGTTATTTGGCCCGACGGGGATATCAAAAACTGTTTCGGTATTAGTGTTGAAGTAACCGAAGCATAGCTGGAAGGTGCCGTCTTCATTCGGGAACCAGCCTTCAAAAATAGGAACTACAGGGCCTCCGGTCGCGCGAACGAGCTGAGGATCATTCTGATGACCGCCGGGAGGGGCGACTCTATTCCATCCAGGGATACGGGTTTGTGCATCTGCTAAGCCGGAGTTCAGCATAGCGAAAACAGTGAGCAGTAGACCTGCAAGCATAGATTTAGGCATTAAAGACTCCCTTTTTCGAATAGTCTGGGACCAGATTAAAAATACAGGAGAAATAGGGGACGAACCAAGACTAATTTGCTAATTGTCTGAAAAATCGGCGATTATCGACGTATTCTTCTGTATAGAAGCGTCTGATTCTTGTATTTTAACGCGTTCTTAGAGATTCAATCGAAGCTTCTTATCGTTAATGTAGATTCGAACAGGTATTTTTATGTTTTTGCTTTCTCGTCACAGTTGTAAATTTAAATTTTGTATAAGTCTGGCATTTCTGTTTGGAATGAGCATGGCTGCATCAGCGCAGCAGGAAAATGTTGAAGATGAGGCTTTGGTAATCGAAGAATGGGTGGCTGCAAGCATGTGTGCAGACGGCGATAGGTCGATAGATTTAAATCAGCCGATTTCTTTTACTTACACAGATTCCGCTGGCAATAATCCGCGCCATTTAACTGTTGCACAATCAGGATTAACTACGGCCGATTTGGCTAGCCTGGAGTTAGCATGGGCGATTGCTTTTCCTGCAACTTCCGGCATGCGCGCCGCGCCGGTAATCATTGGCGACACTATTTTTTATTCGGCTACCGATTCAGGACGTGTCTTTGCATTAGACATAGCCAGTGGCTGTGCGAAGTGGATTTATGAATCTGGCACCCGACTTCGTTCTTCTATTGCGTATGACGTTATAGATGGACAGGGCATCTTAGTGTTTAGTGATATGCCGGGAATGATTCACGCGGTTAATGCAGGCAACGGTGAATCAATCTGGATTGCCAGTGGTCAGGCGGAAAACAATCAAGGCATGCTTACCGGAACGCCCGTAATTCACGAAGACAGGGTAATTGTTCCAGTGTCAGGTTCAGGAGTAATTACTGGTGGAAATCCAAATTACGAATGTTGCGAAAATCATGGTGCGGTTACGGCGCTCAATATACGTACTGGCGAAAAGTTTTGGGAATATCACACCATGCCTGCGGCAGAATACACTGGGCAGCTAAGTTCTACAGGAGTTCGGCAACGAGGACCATCTGGCGCGCCAATATGGACAACGCCAACTATCGATGCCGAACGTAGTCAGATTTATGTAACTACTGGCGAAAATACTTCCCATCCAACTACGAATACTAGCGATGCAATCATCGCCCTCGATTTAGAAACTGGCGAAGAAAAGTGGGTGTTTCAGGCATTGGTTAATGACATGTGGAACTTCGGCTGCACTAGAGGAGGACCAAATTGCATCATTTTAGAGGATACTAACTCTGTGGATTACGATTTCGGTGGCCCGGCAGTATTGGTGAATGCTGGCGATCGTGAGCTATTAATTGCAGGACAAAAATCTGGCGATATTTGGGCACTAAATCCAGATACAGGACAATTAGTTTGGAATCAACGAGTTGGAGAAGGGACTGCCTTGGGCGGAAATCATTGGGGAATTGCTGTCAACTCGGAACGAGCGTTTCTCACTATTAATGACCCGGGAGGTATTGGTCGAAACAGCGTACCAGGTATTTACACTTATTTTGTTGGCACAGGGGAACCAAGTTGGTTCTATGAAGTTGAGCCTGACTGCAGTGACGGGCGCGATGATAGATTACGACGCTGTGAAGCTCTGCATGGTTTCTCGGCAACACCATTATCCATAGATGGTGCGGTGATTACCGGCGCCTTAGACGGACGTTTGTTTGTGTTTGATTCCGATTCCGGAGAAATCCTGTTCGAATATGACACCGTACGCGACTATGAAACGGTTAATGGTGTTGAAGGTTACGGTGGTTCCATTGATAGTCATTCCATTGCAGCAGGATCCGGCATGGTGTTCGTAGGTTCTGGCTATGGCCAATTTGGTCAGGTAGCGGGTAACGTGTTACTTGCCTTCAAACCTGCGAATTAAAAAAGAAATAGGGAGGTAGTACTCATGTTTTCTAAACTAAAACTATTCTGCGTACTGATTTGTGCAATTCTGCTGCTCCCTGTGGTGGCGGATGACAATCCAAAAACAGTGCTCCCCTTAAAAATGAGTAGTACTGACTTGGCTGGGGATATGTTCAAACGACCCGACATGAGACCGCAAACGCATGCCGATGGCCATAAGACTGAAAGCGTTACTTCAATGGTTAGCAGCGATGGGAAATATTACAGCGGTATGTATCGTTCAGAAGCAACTCGGATCGATATCACTGAAAGACCTTATGGCGTTAACGAGTTCATGTATTTCTTAAGCGGTAGCGTAACCCTGACTTCTATCGATGGCAGTGTCATGACCATCCACGCGGGTGAAGCTGTAACACTTCCGAAGGAATGGAAAGGAATTTTCGAAACAGACGGTTATGAAAAAATCTGGGTGATTTATTCTGACGAATAGGCTTGTAGTTTTACTGAGAACTACCAAGGTTTTCGAACATGCGCCAACCTTCGGGAACTTGAATTACGCCGTTACTCTCGGCGTAACCAGCATATAGAGCCAACAACTCCTGAAATTTTTCAGGATTTTGTTCTGCCAGATTGTTGAGCTCGGCGGGATCTTTTTCGATGTCAAACAAGCCCCAAGTGAAATCACCATAGGGCTCTTGCAGTCGAGTTATTTTCCAGCTACCACTGATGTAGGCATTATGACCAAATAATTCAAAGCCATTGCCTTCGCCTAGTGGGTAGATGGATTCCACAGTACCTTTCAGGTATGGAACAATGGAACGTCCATCCATATTGTGAATGGATCTGCCGTTAAATATATTGCCTGGATGAGTAACATTAACCAAATCCAAAATAGTTGGCGCGATATCAACGATACTGGAGAAGTCAGTGACTATTCCGTTTTGTGGTATGGCCTGCGCGTAACTTAAGATAAGTGGAACGTTTATACCACCTTGGGTGATTACGGTTTTATGAAAGCTATGCGCAGCCGCGCTTACATGCGCCCAGCGTTCGCCATAGTAAATATAGCTACCCTGATTTCCTAAGTTTTCGTAACTGTTATCAAAAGTCTCAGCAATCCAATCTGTAGCAACGGGTAGAATAGGGTAAGTGGTGAAATCAACCGCTTCGGGACCATTGTCTGACAAGAAGAAAAAGACCGTATTTTCATATTCGTCGATAGATTTTAAATAGTTCACTAATTTACCAACGTTTTGATCAATTCGATCGACCATGGCTGCATAAACTGCCATCTTTTTCGCCTGATAACGTTGATCCTCCAGGCTTATTTCATTCCAGGGTGGAACTCTTTCTAATCGATCTGCCATTTCGGCGTCGCCATGGATTATTCCCAACTCTTTCATAGCTTCGTGTCGTTGTTGACGAATAACATCCCAGCCAACCATATAACGCTCGATATATTTATCGATGAGATCTGCGGGTGCATGTAAAGGAAAGTGAGGCGCTGAAAACGCGAGATAGCCAAAGAAGGGTTGATTCGATGCTCTTCCTTCTTCTATATACTGGATCATTTCATCGGTATAAGCATCACTACTGTAAAAGTCTTCTGGTAATTCAACTGCTTCGCCATTACGAAAGTAATCCACAATAGGCCGTGCACTCGCATAACCGGTATTATCGAAATGACTCCCAGCGCCTTGCAGTAAGATAAAGGTTCGATCGAATCCTCGATCACTAGGAAGGGTTTGAGACCCTAGGTGCCATTTGCCGGTCATGAAAGTATTAAAGCCGGCATTATTTAGTAAACTGGCAACGGTCACCACTTGATTGTTCAAATAACCTTCATAACCAGGCTGACCTCGTTGCGAGTCATCAAGGTACTCACCCATTGTGCCATAACCATTCTTATGTTGGTCCACACCGGTGAGCAGCATTGCACGGGAAGGGGAGCACATGGCGCTGGTATGAAAACGGGTAAACAACACGCCGCCGCTCGCTAGTTCATCAAGATGGGGAGTTTCGATCTCACTGCCATAGGCACCAAGATCGGAAAAGGCTAAGTCATCCGCAAGTATTAAAACGACATTGGGTGTATTTGAAGCTGTCACTAAGCTTGATGTGTCTGAGGCAGGATCATAGCCACACCCAACTAGCACGCAGCTTATTAAAGATGTAATTGTAAGTTTGTAATTCATAAGTTTACAACCGCGGACAATGTCGGGCCTATCTGTTGATGAAGCACTAGGTCACAGAGTATATCAAGATCCGTTGGTTCATTATTGATAACAATTAAACGAGCACCATTTTGTTTAGCGACTTGTGGAAATCCTGCGGCCGGATAAACAACTAGCGACGAACCAATGACAATAAACAAGTCACACGCTAGAGCTGCTTGCTCTGCTCGTTGCATCTCTTCGACTGGCATTTGCTGACCGAAAGAAATAGTCGCCGTTTTTACAATCCCTCCGCAGCCATCGCAATATGGAATCGTTCCGTTCTTTAGGAATTTCTTCTTTATGTCTTCGTTTTCGAAACGCTTTTCGCAGTCTAAACATTTGCTGTAGTTGGTATTTCCATGAAGTTCTATCACCAATTCATCTGGTGTTCCCGATGCTTGATGTAGGCCGTCAACATTTTGTGTGATGACATGCGTAACTTTACCGTCTTTAACTAGTTTGGTTATGGCATTGTGTCCTGCATTTGGTTTGGCGCCAGTTAACTTGTAGGCATCGGAGAATCGTAGCTCCCATGACTTGCGCCGCACTTCTTCAGATGCGACAAAATCGCGGAAGTCGATTGGTGGCTTGCTCTTCCATACGCCCTGAGGTCCTCTGAAATCCGGAATACCAGATTCTGTTGAAATACCGGCGCCAGTGAATACTACAATGCGTTCGGCTAGCTCAATCATGGTGCGGAGAGACTCCAATTGCTCACTTTCTGTCATAAGTTTTAGTAACTAAGAATTGTCACAGCAGCGATAAGGAAAATTGCCGCAGGAGCCAAAAAGCGCATGATAAACAACCAAGTGCGGTAACCCAGTGAATCTCCCATGCCCAGTTCATCTCTGGTTGCTTCTTTCGACATAACCCAACCAACAAAGATCGTAATAAAGAAGGCACTCAGCAGCATTAAGTTATTTACCACAAAGAAATCGATAATGCGGAAGATGGTCGAGCCTTCAAACATGGGTATGAAGCTTAATGGCGTGAAGTCTGACCAAATGTTGTGAGAAAACACAGATCCTAAGCCGACAAACCAAGCAATACCGCCAGCCATCAGGGTCATGCGTTTGCGTGTAGCGCCTGGTCGCTCAACTAATCGAGAAACTAATGACTCCATCATCGAGATTGATGTGCTTAAAGCTGCAAACAACACCAATAATAAAAAGAAGGTTCCGATTATCTGACCACCAGGCATCTGTCCTAAAGCGACAGGCAAAGTAACAAAGATCAATCCTGGTCCTGATGCTGGTTCCATGGCAAAGGCAAACACGATTGGAAATATAGCCAGCCCGGCTAACATATCGACGGAAACATTTGCGCTAACTATTGCCACAGCGTTCCTCGGTATGGATGCAGCTTTATCCAAGTAGCTGCCGTAGTTCATAACACCACCACCGCCGACACTTAAGGAGAAAAACGCCTGACCTAGTGCCAATAACACCACATCATTATTCACTCGACTGAAATCCGGCACGAACATAAATCGCAATGCAGCAGACAGGTCACCTACAAGTGCCGCATAAAGGACCAGAACAATCAAGATAATAAACAATGTAGGCATCATTAAGTTGATGGTTTTTTCTAAACCATTGAGTACTCCGCGAGCGACAATCCACATGGTCAATGCCATGAACACTCCATGCCAGAAGGTCATGATTATTGGTGACGCTTGTATATCGTCGAATAGTTGCACCGATTCTTCTGCGGTAATTTCAACGAATTCCCCAGACAAAGAATAGGGAAGATAAGCCAAGACCCAACCAGCAATCACACTAAAGAAAGTAAGGGCTAGAAAAGCGACTCCAATGGCAAGCCACCCGAGTAGTTTCCAGTTCTCACTTCGCCCTTCAGTTACCGCCAATGCTTTGGTACTGCCAGCGGGACTGAGCCCGCCGCGGCGTCCGATGCAGATCATTGCGATAACACAGGGAATACCGAGAAATACTATGAAAAGAAAATAGAGAAGAATAAAGGCGCCACCGCCGTTCTCACCAGCCATAAAGGTAAAGCGCCAAATATTACCCAGCCCTACAGCGCTTCCCATGGCCGCAAGAATAAATCCCATGCGAGTAGCGAATTTAACGCCGGGCTCAGCCAAGTTAAAACTCCTTGTTTGCTCTTTACATATAAGTTTGTATTACAAACTGAAAACCTGTTTCGCGTTCAGGTGCCGGATCGCATCACAATCGTCATCGGATAATGTTGCTATATTATTTTTTGCTCCTTCAATATCAAAAACTTGATGGGGCCAGTCCGTACCAAACATAATCTGGCTGCTGCCAACGATCGAAACCAGATACTCCAACGAGCGAGGATCATAAGTGATGCAGTCGTAATAAATGTGTTGCAGATAATCAGTAGGTTTTTTCTGCATTAGGCGGCGCTCTGGAATTTCGACCTCATCACCTTTTTCGAAGCGACCAACTAAATAAGGAAGCGCTGCGCCACCATGAGAAGCAATCAGCTTTAGGTTCGGGTACTTGTCAAAAAACCCATGAAACATCATACGGGTTATAGCCAGAGTTGTGTCGAACATGAAACCTACGGACCAGCTCAGATCGAATTCACCCATGTCTAAAACATCTGCGCCAGGCGGATCGGTAGGATGTAGTAACACTGGTAAACCTTTATCGTCGATGGCTCGCCAGATAGGAGCAAAAAATTCGTCATTGAGACTGCGTCCAGCAATGTTTGCCAGCACCATCACGCCGACGGCACCGTTTGCGCATGTGCGCTCAAGCTCCGCAACCGCTGCATCTGGATATTGCCAGGGTAGCGTTGTAAACCAGCGAATCCGCTCAGGGTAATTAGCTTGCGCTTCTGCTGAGGAGTCATTTGCTTCTTGAGCCGCTAAGCAACTCACTTCCTCCGTACCCCAGTACACACTGGGTGCTGTTAAAGAAACGACAGAGATGTCGATCCCAGCTTCGTCCATCACTTTAATGCGGATGTCATAGTCAAAATGACCCGCTTGCGGAATGGATACGGGAGTATCACCGCGAAAAATTTCTTTTTGCCCGTCAGGACGAATCTTAAGACGATAGATTCCGCTATGTTCCTGCAGAATCTCCAGCCAGCGCTGGGTATAAATGTGGGTGTGAATATCAATAAGCATATGAGCAATGTAGCAGGGTATACGAGCAAGAAATATGAAAAATTTATTATACCAACCTTTTAAGTTGATGCTTTAGAGTCGATTTCGTGTTTGATCTTGTTCATACCTGACCAGAGTAAAAGTCCACCCATAGGGCAAAGTACAGCCGCACAGAGTGCAATGGATTTGCCAATAGCGGCATCGTAGCCAAATACGAAATCAGTGGTGGCTGCCACTACTGTTGGCCCTAGCCCTAGCCCAATAAGATTAGCAGCAAGCAAATACACCGCCATTACCTGAGCACGCATGCGATTTGGTGTCATGAGTTGTAAGGTGCCTCCAGCAATTCCTCCTTGGAAAGCGGAAAAGAATACAGCTAGGGACATCGCAATGATTCCAGTTAGCGGCGTGTTTACAAAACCCAGAGCAATAGCGCAGGGCGTGATGCCGACAATACTGATTAATATGACCCTTACATAAGCGTCACTTGTCCCTTTTTGAGTCCACGCATCAGCAATAAATCCAGCAAGCAATAAACCAGTACTTCCTGCTAATAACATGATAATGCCGAAGGTAAATCCTGCTTCTGCAGTACTGTATCCAAAGGTGCGAATAAAATAAGTTGGCCCCCATAGATTTAGTGCATATACCACCATTACGAAAATGGAAATTCCAAGTATGTGACTTAGATATGCGCCGCGCCTTTGCCAGACATATTCGATCACAATTGAAATGGGAGGTATGGCGGAATGGGACTCGATGTTTTTTCGCGCAGGCTCCCGCACCGTGAAATACATCAGTGCAGCTACTAGTACCCCAGGCAAACCAACAATAAAGAAAGTGAGTTGCCAACCTTCGGTAGTCCCAATAATAGGCAGGGATAAAGTTTCTAGGGTTTGCGCATAGCCAACTACGGCGCCCCCAAGTATGTACGCAAGTCCAGAGCCGAAAGTCACACCAAGTGTATAAATCGATAAAGCCCGGGCAAGGGATGAGCGGGGAAAGTAGTCCGTAATCATGGAATAACCAGCGGGACCAAGAGTAGCTTCTCCGATTCCAACTCCTATTCGGGCAAAGAACAGTGAGACAAATCCTTTGGCTAATCCGCAGACCGCGGTCATTACGCTCCAAACTGCAATGCCAATACTGATTAAGTTGCGCCGATTCCTGCTGTCGGCGATTCGGGCGAGAGGCAGTCCCATAATGGCGTAGAAGAGTGAGAAGGCTAATCCTGCCAGCAGGCTATATTGAGTATCAGAGATTGCAAACGATTCTCTGATCGGGCCCACCAATAAACCCATTATCATGCGATCGAGAAATGAAAACATCTGCGCCAGCAGTAATACAAAAATGACATACCACTGATAAGCAGTACTGGGACTATTTAAATTAGCAGGTGTCACAAATCACTCCTTTTATTTATTCGGCTCCGTGATCCTTTAGCCACGCAGCTATTAAATCAGCAACTTTGTTTCTCGCACAATCTGGCTCCATGAGGTAATGATCGCCATCGATCATTTCTAATGATTTATCTTCTGATCCTAACGCAGAATGGATTGCTTCGGCATCACTGGGGAAAACTCCGGTATCTGAAGTACTCTGAATAACCAGCGCTGGCAGTTCAATTCGATTTAGATGCGGTGCGCCGCGGCAATGGGAATCCTTTAAACTCCACATAGATAACCAGGTGCGAAGGGTGTTAGTCAGACCGATTCCACGTGGTCCGAAATTTGCCAGTTTAGGGTCACCTGCATAACAGCGTCCTACTTCTCGCTGAGACGGATCAATAGAGCCATCCATTAAACGTAAATCTGCCCAGGTGCGAAAAAGATTGAAGGCGCGATCAGTCATTCCGTAGGATTTGAGCCGTTGTAATTCACTATGGCACCATTCTGTTATGCGATGATTTCTCATTTTCTGCGCAGTGCGATAAGTTTTCACAAACTCAGCAGAATAGGGCGGGCCGTTTTTTTTATCGTACATATTTAAGCGAGGCTCGATACTGGTGGGATCGGTCTCGTCGGTTATCGAAGGATCGAGCCAGGAAGTTAAGACCTCTGGCCGCCCGGAATGTGCGCAGAGCGAAACATAAAGATCGGCAGGGGTTAAGTCATACAATGCTTCTGGTAATTCGAGGCCCGGAGTAGGCGTCATTGTTACTCCTTTTGCCTGGGATTGATAAGCACCCATGAGAGAGCCGCCGCCGGAGTTACCCAAAATAACTATCTTTTCGATGCCCGCATTTTCTTTTAAGAAGCCAACACCGGCACCGATATCGATCAGTGCGTGTTCCAAAAGAAAGAATGCTTCGTTACCGCGGAATCGAGTGTTCCAGCCTAAAAATCCGTAACCACGAGCGGCCATAAATTCGGCGAGATAATGTTCACTAAAATCCACATTGTAGTGAGTAGCTATAAGCGCGGTTTTTACTGGCTTGTTTTTTGGAGAGTAGTACAGGCCCTGGCAGGGCATAAAGCCAGCGCCGTTCCGGGCACCAGTGGCAGAAGCCACGGAAACGAATTCTCTTTGCCAGGTTTCCATGCTACCTGCTCCTTATTGAAGTTCCACTTAGTTACTTTGCGGAATGATCCAGATTGGCGATGACCAGAGTCTCTCTTGAATAGTTGACGGGACATCCGGGCGGGGATCAACGCCAGCGCGTATTGCATCCCAGGTAGACCATCGGCAACTGGGATTTTCAAGCGCTCTGACATAATAGAAGGCATTGTGAGTTGGGTCGTAATTTGGATCGGTCCATTTAACTCTTAGTTCAGAAGCTCCTAAATTAGAGCTGATACTGCAGTCTTCAAGATTCACAGTGGCACCATTATTGCCACAGCGATTTGTTGTTGGATCGACCGCAATTCCATCTGAGCAGGCGATGTCGTAAAGCTGTTCTTGCATCTCACCCCCTTCAACCCATCCCTTTATAATTTGCAGTCTTTGCAATGGCGCACTGTTGGGATCCTTTGCAGCCCAAGCAATAAAAGAAGGAACACTATCGCTTTCAGCCATTAAATCGCCGCCCATAGTGACGCCAGTCTCGTAAGCTTTCGCAACAAGTTCACTTTCATCAATCTCAGGAAGGTCGTGACCGGCAAAAAAACGTACTTTTAAGCGAGGACCTGAAGTGCCGAAGGTTTCCTTACGGCGAAAGGCATCGTAAATGGCTTCCCGTGTATTTTCTTCAGCCCATACACCGGTCATGCCAGACGCCCCAAATCTTGCATAGCGATCGAAGTAGAGACTACCGTCAGGATTCGGTGTATCTAGTGGTACTGATCCGCGTCGCTGTCCGTTGCTATCTAGTAAACCGGACACACCGTAAAAGTCATCTTCGTTCCCTACAGCCGTGCCATTATGGGTATCGGATGAACCGCTGATACCGTATTTGAATGGATTAAAGCCTTGTTCTTCCTGTAGCCGGATACCATTTAGTAAGGCATCTCTCACATAGGCACCTTCAGGCTGGATTAATACGTCTGTTCCGATACGGGTATATAACACGCCGAAATTCGCCCACTCATCATTGGGGGATAGGGCGGGGTGAGTTTCAGAGGTACCCTTTACTTGCGTAATTTCAACCAGAGGTTCATTGCGCATGCGCTGGTCAGCGTACGCTGAATCCAGAGGATTACCGTTGTAATCAACCAGATCAAACATTAGCCCCTCGGAATAATTAGAATTATGCGGGATAGCTAGGCTTTCGATTCCCATAGATCGATTGTTATCCATCCAATTCCAAAGGTCAGCAGGGTCATCAGAATCTAATCGAGAAAATGGTAAGTCTGGCGCATTGCTATCGCGAAAGATTACATTTCGATGCAGCATCTCTCGGTTCGGTCCAGTGCCGGTGTATTCGTAAGCGACAAAGGTAGTGAAATTGCCAGGATCATTGTGGCGATTGGCACTTTCTACTATGTCATTCCACGCATTAGTTACTACTTCTTCGTCCATTATTTCACTGCCGTTCCCGGAATTAGCAAAATCAGTGAAATTGAAAAATATTTGGCGACGTGGCCCAGGGTCGTCGCCGATCTGGTCAATACCTTCTGCGACCGGATGCTGTGAAAGTGCAGAATCTCCCAAGGCCATCTCGCGCATCACTCCTAGAAAATAAGCGTGATCGGTAACAGCGTAAAAATCAAATGACTGATCCAGCTGCATTTCAAAACCGGCAGCATGGGTAATCGCATTCCCCTTGGCAAATTGATAAGCCTCATCCGGCGATGCGATGCCACCGAGTATGAAAGCATCATAGGAGTACATCGAATGTACATGTAGTTCGCCAAAGTAAGCATTTCTGTTCACATTAAAGTCACTTTCAATAGGCTCAGTCATAACGACTGGATCTGTGCTTATTGGATTATCGCTGGTTTGGTTTGAGGAATCGGAGCAGGCCTGCAATAGAAAAGGCAGTAGGAACAAAAATTTAGGAGTGCGCATGGTGTTTTTTTACTTCTTTGAGCTAATTCTTAGCTAAAGATAATCAGAGTTGGGTGCCATGTCTATGTGAAATCTTGAATAGAGTACGAGAGGGCGTTTTTCTGTGATCTTATCCAATTTTGTACGGGATGGTAAACGATCGTTTTTTTAAACGAGGCGCCAAATCGAGCACTGATTTTTCGATTCTGATCAAAAGCCCTCAATAAACTTTCCCGCATTTGTACCATTTGCTTTAGCTAAGACATAATCTGCTGCATACAAATCCTGAGTAAAGATGCCGTGTGATTTGTAAAGGGTTATTTGCTCGTAGCTTTCTCTCCCAGTTAAGTCTTTGGTGAGTAACTTTCCAATCTCTCCTTTGATATCGCCCTCGGAAATCACTCCTTCTTCCACTGGAATCATAATATCGCCTCCTTCTTTTAGAGTGGATTCCATAGAATCGACATAGATTGCCGAATTGGCCACAAGGTTGGAGTCAGCTTCGCGAGTACTAAGCGAATGTGCACCAACCAGATTAATATGCGCACCAGGTTTAACCCAGCGTCCTTTTAAGATTGGTTCCTTCGATGCGGTGACAGTGCAAACAACATCACATTGTGCTGCTTCACTTGGGTCGCATGTGGCAACGACTTCGCAATTAATTAACTCTTGGTGCTCCTTTGCAAACGCTTCCGTCTTTTCTGCATTACGTCCCCAAACAATAACTTTCTCGATAGGCCGAATAGCTTTTATTGCTTCGATATGAGAGACAGCCTGCACACCGTTACCAAAAATCCCACAGGTTTTGGCATCCTCTCTGGAGAGTATTTGAGTTGCTAAACCTGAAGCCGCAGCAGTTCGAATCGCAGTTATTTGGGCTGCTTCTAAGATTGCCACTGGCGTTCCAGTTTCGACATCAAACATAACAACCATGCCTTGAATGGCCGGTAATCCTTTTGTGGGATTGGCTGAATGTAGACTAAGCAGTTTAATTCCGTAGTGTTTAAGCTCATTACTGGCACCAGGCATCTGCGCAAGAAAACCAGTTTTGTTTAGAATTGTCGTGACGGAGCGCACTGGTAAGTCAATATTGCCGGAAGAGGAGGCGATCATGGCAGAGCGCATCAAGCTGATGCACTTACTCATAGGTAAGAGTTCACGGATCGCTATAGAATCTATTACTCGAAGGGGCATTTACAACTCGGAGTACTAATCCTGCTAAGAATATTTCTAAGACCAGCTGAGAATATTTTCCACTTTGCCAGTTAATCGCGAAAGTCTACCGGCAATTCCATGAGAAGTGCTAGGCGCGCGAACAATTATTACTTCCACAACTTACCGTGTTTCTGGCACTGCATCTAATAACATTGGCATCATTTCTTGCAATGCTGCACCACCCGCTCGAGCGCCTGTATATTTTCCAATGCGCACGACTACTAGGTCATGGCTGGGAATAATCGTTGTGGATTGTCCCCCAGCGCCGCTCATTCTAAAAGAAGGAGGCAAGCCATCGTCGCCCACTTCATTATCAACCCAGAAAAAAGCACCGCCATAATCCGGTCGACCATCGGCTATCCATGCTGGAGCTGTAGTGCTGGCATACTCCACATAGCCTTCTGGTAATAGCCTTTCACCATTCCAAACACCATCTTGCAAATACAAGTTACCCAGCTTGGCCCAAGCCCTTGCAGACATGAATGCAAGACCCTGTCCGAGAAAATTACCATAGGTATCGGTTTCAATTAATGCCGTGCGAATACCCAGCTTGTCAAACAGGTTGCGTTGCGGAAAACTGTGGTAATCCTCACCGCGACCTTCTACTGCAAGGCGAATCAAGTAACTGGTTAAGACTGGATCAGTATTACGATAGCGGCCAACAGTATTGGGCGGGTATTCTTGAGGGCGAGTAGCCGCGTAGTGATATTGGTTAACGCCACCGGT
Organism: Gammaproteobacteria bacterium UBA3498; assembly: GCA_002377605.1. GTDB lineage: Bacteria > Pseudomonadota > Gammaproteobacteria > Pseudomonadales > Pseudohongiellaceae > UBA9145. Next base: position 63,227 of record DFQD01000047.1, read on the forward strand.
GTAGAGATAAACGTGATCAGGGTAGGTGTTGGTATCGAAGTCTGGATCGGAAGGGGCATTAATCATAATGCCACTAGACATGCGCATGATGTCGCCGATACGAATCTCCTGACGAGGATCATTCGGGTCTTCCTGCCATTCTGGCACCGGTGCTTTCTGCCAGAGCTCGTATTCACCTTGTTGAATCAAAACACCCATTAATGTTCCAGTCAGACTTTTTGTCATGGACCAGCTTTCTAATGGTGTGTGTATGTCGACTTCATCGCTATAACGCTCGCCTAGAACCTTGCCTTGATAAGTAACTACCAATCCTAATGTGCGCGCTTCTTCAGGTCCGAATCCTGTGTTCAAGGCCCGCTGAATCAGTTCAACATCTAAACCAGCTGGAAAGCTGTCTTCATCGACAATATCACCCATTGGCCAAGGTGTGGAATGAGCCGGAGGAAGATTGGCTTCAACAATAGAAGGATTGAAGTCGATGTTATTTTCCCCAAGCGAATGTGCAACACAGCCTTGATTGTCATAACGTCTTGCAGTTCGTACGACACCATCTGGTAACACTAGACTTACTTCCTCGCGCACGCGATCGACACGAGTATTTACCACATGATGGCGCTGATTGAATGGTGAAATAAATCCGCCCATATTCACCGCCGCATCAGCTGGATCGAGGCCAGTTACGAACACAGCTGAACACAGAATCTTGGCAAAGCCGGCTGTGTAGTGATGAAGCGCCTCGCCGGGCGGAGGTATGTAAGCATTATCCAAACGGAAATAGTCAGCCCGCTCATTAATGCTTGCGGGTGAACCATCGCTCGTAGGCGATTGAGCATTACTTAGCGCACTGATAACAAGTGATAGCCAAGCAATAAGAGCAGAATTAAGAAGTGAGTTCTTTCTAGTCATTATTATTTTCCTGCTTGATCTAGATGGGCATGCAATTGCAGGGGCTTCCAGCAATATAAGGATTTAGAGAATAAAAGGAGCCAGCGGAAAAATACAGCCCTGTCTGCTTAATTTGTAGCAGAACCATCCAAGTTGAGTTCTCGCTTCCATAGCTTCTGGGTCATAATGCCAGTGGTATTCTCGATGACTTCCATGGCATCCAGGATAAGATCTTCCCGCCACTTTTGGCCAATTAGCTGTACACCCGATGGCATGTCTTCCACCAGATCAACCGGCACAAAACCAGCAGGCATACCGATGTAATTCACGCCGTAGCTATAAATAGAAGCACCAAAAATATCTTTAACCCCTTCGAAGGTTTCATCATAGTTGTGACGATAACTTGGTCGCATCAGATAGGGGGTAAGCACTAATGGATATTCAGCGAGAAGAAGATTCCATTCCCTTACCATACGCGTGCGCGCGGCAATGCCGAATAGATAGCCCTCTGCGTCAACCATCTCTTCAAGTTTATAGTAGTCGTTAAAAACCTGATTGATGATTTCGCTGCCGTGCTCAGCAAACACCGGCTCGAGTGTTTTCTTCATTTCGAAGTTAGTGATCTGAAGCCAGGCTTGCGCCGCTTCTATTATAGGCGGAGTTTCAATTTCTTTAACTTGGTATCCGGCAGATTCAAGAATCGATGCAGCTCTATCTAAGTTAGCGATGATGTCTTTATGAATAGGGTAGTTATGAGCATTCTTACAGAAACCAATTTTAGGTAAGTCGGTATTTTCAAAATTGAAAGGCATAGGCACATGCCATGGATCGCGAGGATCATGACTGACTAAAACTTCAGTGGAGAGTCTTACATCTTTTACTTCGCGACAAATCACTCCCTGTACGGACATTAATTGGGCCAACATACCCCGTTCGGATTTAGCAGAAGGAAGAAAAGCTGGTACACGACCAAGCCCTGGTTTCACAGTACTCAATCCACAAGCAGTGGCGGGGGAGCGCAGGGAACCAGCGATATCATTGCCATGATGTATGGCACCGAAACCTGCGGCAGCGGCAGCGGCGGCTCCGCCGGATGATCCGCCCGGTGACATTTCTAAATTCCAGGGATTGCGTGTCAGGCCATAAAGTGGATTATCAGTAGTCAAACGCATAGACATTTCAGGTGTATTGGTGCGACCAATAATTATGGCGCCGGCATTTAAGAGATTTTGCACGACCGGGGAATTGTCTGGTGCGATTACATCTCTGAAGACTCCCATGCCGTTGGTAGTTGGCCTGCCTGCAGTATCGACATTTACTTTGATGGTAACTGGAACCCCATGCAACAAACCCAATGATTTATTATTTGCGACTGCGGCATCTGCTTTTTTAGCTGTCAGCAATGCTTGTTCGTTTAGTGGGTCAACAATGGCATTTAGTTCAGGGTTCTTTTGAGCAACGCGTTCTAGTACAGATTCAACAACTGATGTTGAAGAAAAATCGCCAATCCGAATTCCCGCTGCCTGGTCGACAGCGCTAAGTTGCCAGTGTGGTGTCATGGATGTAGTTTCCCTATTGCGCAGACAGAAAAGTCTCCGATCGCAAGCGTGCATTTTCATGTATGTTCATGTAAAACACGTTGTAATCGAAAAGATGATAGGACGTCCCAGCAAATCCTGATTCTCCGAACGCAGGATCTTCCAGTCTTTCTACAAACAAAGTTCCATCGCGACATTGGGCGCCAGTTAAACCGACAATTGGTGCGGCCAGAGAATTAAAGATTTTTCCTTGCGCAGTATCTTCTGAACCACTAAAAAACAAGTTGTATGAATGCTGAGGAATAACAATACCTGCGTTTTGTTCAGCGCTAACTGCTTCTTCATCAAGACTCCATGC
>DFQD01000047.1:66380-66979 GCA_002377605.1 Gammaproteobacteria bacterium UBA3498
GTATCCCAATGTATAACGCAACCTAAGTCCGACGCGTTATTACAGGGTTCAATATTTTCCATCTCTACAAACCATTCCGGTGATAGCGCGATATTTACCGCGCCAATAAGATAAGCGGCAACCATACGTTCGTGTAAATCACTCCTGTCGATGATATCGCTCAGCAGGTGCATACTGTGATGAGTGCCCTGACTGTGGCTAGCGAGGACAAATGGTTTGCCGTTATTGTAGTTGTTTAGGTAGTACTCGAAAGCACGTTTTACATCCTGGTAGGCAAAGCCGAGGATGTTCTCCCGTTCTTCCTCATTGCCAAAATAGGCAAAAATGTTCGCTTGTCGATAACGCGGCGCATAAACATTACAACAGCCATTAAACGCGCTGGCCTGGTTTGCCATTACCCAGTCGACATTCTCTTCTGTTCCAGAGTCAGGATCCATTGGCGAAATCCAGCTAATTGGAGTTAGATAGCCAGTGGGATGAACAAAAAACACGTCAATAGGCAGTTCTCCTTGAACCGGAACGGTGACCCCCTCAGGTGAAAGATCAGCAGGATCACTTGTTTCAGGATGAGCCGCCCAGTTTTCTATAAGGCTGTAATC
>DFQD01000047.1:67347-67698 GCA_002377605.1 Gammaproteobacteria bacterium UBA3498
GTTGATTCCAGACATTAATAATCTACCACCAACTCCAGTTATATAGAGACCTATCCCGACTGCGATTAGAGCGGCAAATGAATATGCAAAAATTTTGCGTTTTTTCATATCTTGTCCCATTTTCTTGTATCAAAGAATAGGTTTAGCTTACAGCTCGATAGACTCGATTAATAGTTCTCAAGGAATTAGAGAGGGCGTATAGTTTTTTTATACTAGTCCTTTGGTTCTTAATGCTTCACTATCTAACACCTTAGTTAAAAACAACAGGATAAAAAGGCAGGGCATGTCATGCTGAATCTAAATTTTACCTTAAATCTAAAAGTTCACCTCCGGTTATTGGCTGCACTTGCT
>DFQD01000032.1:0-231 GCA_002377605.1 Gammaproteobacteria bacterium UBA3498
ACATCGGTAAAAATAGCCTAAATCATCAACCTTTAAATCTTGACAAATCGAATCTTACTTTCTCTTTTCGACTCTTGGTTAAGAATCTACCCTAGTTAACATAAGCAGACTAAAGATTTCTGAATCCGTACTTTCAATTTGAAAGTTGTATCGCTGTAATTTTTATTCAAGTTGATTAATCAGATTCCTGCAAAACTCGCAAAATGGATTGATGGCAGAATGCGATAAAAA
>DFQD01000032.1:598-5271 GCA_002377605.1 Gammaproteobacteria bacterium UBA3498
CGAATAATTTGAAATGAATTGATCAGTTCCATGGTTCGGAATTTCCTTTGCCATCAGGGGTGCGGCATCGAATATATAGGGTATAATCGCCGGTTTTTAATGGCTGGCGGCGAATTTATCCGCCTTGGTTGTCTGCTAAACACCTTTCTTGCGTTCAAGCGGCGAGATTTTCACTAGATGCTAAAACGGCCGCTAGGGAATTAACGGGGCTGAAACTATGCCTATATATGAATATCAGTGTGAGCGGTGCTCCCACAGATTGGAAGCTTTGCAGAAGATCAGCGACGATCCACTACAAGATTGCCCTGAATGTAATCAATCAGCGCTCAAAAAACTGGTATCAGCGCCTAGCTTTAGGCTAAAAGGTGGGGGTTGGTATGAGACGGATTTTAAAACAGGCGATAAGAAACAATTGGCGGAATCCGATTCAAAAGATTTTAAGGACTCTAACAAAGAGACAGATAAAGAAGGTGGCAGTGCTAGCAAAAGCAGTGATAGCGAAGAATCGAAACCTGCAAAAGTAGAAAAGAAAGAATCAAAGTCTAAAGGAAATTCTGCAAAAACTGATACTGGGAATACCTCACAGAAAAAAGTTAGTTGAAAAAGAATCCTTTAAGCAGCGGCAAGTAGTTAATAGGAATTGATTATGAGAAGTCACTATTGTGGCGAATTGAACGAGTCCCATGTAGATGGGGAAGTATCTCTCTGTGGCTGGGTTCATCGTCGTCGCGATCACGGCGGCGTAATTTTTTTAGATGTCCGTGATCGGGAGGGTATCGCACAGGTAGTTTACGATCCAGATTCCAAGGAAAGTTTTGCTATTGCCGAAGGTGTTCGTAACGAATATGTCATCCAAATAAAAGGCAAGGTCCGGTTACGACCTGAAGGGACTATCAATCAAGATATGCCGACCGGCAGAATCGAGGTGCTCGGCAAAGAGTTAATTATATTAAATTCAGCTAAAACTCCTCCTATGCAATTAGATGAATATTCAGAGGTAGGCGAAGATGTAAGGCTGCATTACCGCTATATAGATTTGCGCAGACCAGAAATGGCAGAGAAACTTCGTTTTCGCTCCAAGGTAGCCAATACCGTTCGTAATTTCCTAGATAGCAATGGATTTTTGGATATCGAAACACCTTTGTTAACTAAAGCGACTCCAGAAGGGGCAAGGGATTATTTAGTTCCCAGCCGTACTCATCCTAATCGATTTTTTGCATTGCCACAGTCACCGCAGTTGTTTAAACAGATTTTGATGGCTTCCGGGATGGATCGTTATTATCAAATAGCCAAATGTTTCCGCGATGAAGATTTGCGAGCCGATCGCCAGCCTGAATTTACACAGATTGACGTTGAAGTATCGTTCATGGACGAATATCAGATTATGGAAATTATGGAGGAGATGATTCGCCATACTTTTAAATCGCTTCTTGGGATCGAATTCGAAAAATTTCCACGTTTGTCTCATGCGGAAGCCATGCGCCGCTTTGGTTCGGATAAACCAGACCTTCGCATCGATTTAGAATTAATAGATATTGCTGAATTAATGAAATCAGTGGAATTTAAAGTATTTAGTGGGCCGGCAAATGACGCTGGGAGCAGGGTAGTAGCTTTGCGTGTTCCGCGGGGTGGATCGCTCACCCGAAAAGTAATTGATGAGTACACTGATTTTGTCGGGATTTATGGGGCGAGGGGATTAGCATGGATCAAGGTGAATGATCTGGATGCTGGAATTGAAGGATTGCAGTCACCGATTATTAAATTCCTGGGCGAAGAGGTAGTAAATTCCTTGATTTCCATTCTAGGGGCAGAGACTGGGGACATTATTTTCTTTGGAGCTGACAAAACCAAGATAGTGAACGAAGCGATGGGGGCTCTTCGAATCAAAGTTGCTGAGGATCTGAATCTAATTAATTGCGAATGGGCTCCTCTCTGGGTCGTCGATTTTCCAATGTTTGAAGAAGATGGAGAAGGTAACTTAACTTCTTTGCACCATCCATTCACTTCTCCAACTTGTGATGCTGAGGCTTTTGAAAAGGATCCTAAGGCAGCTTTGTCTCGTGCATACGATATGGTCTTAAACGGCACTGAATTAGGTGGTGGCTCTATTCGTATTAACCAGCCTGCAGTGCAAGAGACAGTATTTGAAGTGTTAGGCATTGGTGAAGAGGAAGCGCAAGAGAAATTCGGTTTTCTCTTGGATGCACTTTCCTATGGCTGTCCCCCACATGGCGGTATTGCCTTTGGTTTCGATCGCCTAATCATGTTGATGACGGGATCGAGCTCGATTCGTGAAGTTATCGCCTTCCCGAAAACTCAATCTGCCTCTTGTCCGCTAACAGATGCTCCGGGATTAGTCTCTACCAGGCAATTGCGGGAACTCAGTATTCGCTTGCGGGACCAGAAATCTTCATCTTAATTTTATCTGATTTGGAGTGGATCATGGCTGGTCACAGCAAATGGGCCAACATAAAGCATCGTAAAGCCGGGCAAGACGCTAAACGCGGTAAGATCTTTACTAAGATAATCCGAGAACTTACCGTCGCTGCCAAATTGGGTGGTGGCAATTCCGCGGATAACCCACGACTCCGTGCAGTAGTAGACAAGGCCCTTGGTGCTAATATGACACGCGATACTATTGATCGCGCGATTTCCCGTGGGGCTGGCACCGCAGAAAGCGATAGTCTAGAAGAGTTAGTATATGAAGGCTACGGACCTGGTGGTGTAGCGATTCTTTGCGAGACACTTACCGATAACAAGAATCGGACTGTGGCAGAAGTTCGCCATGGTTTTTCAAAGTTTGGTGGCAGCCTGGGAACCAATGGTTCGGTCGCCTACTTGTTTGAAAAAACCGGTGTGATTAATTTCATCGCTGGGAGCGATGAAGAGCAAATTTTGGAAACAGCATTGGAGGCTGGTGCCAATGATGTGGTTAGCAATGACGATGGTAGTATCGATGTATTAACAACCCTGGAAACATTCGGAGCCGTGCAAGACGGGTTAAAGGATAGTGGGCTACAACCAGAGCGAGCAGAAATGACTATGCTGGCTTCCTCCGAGGTCGATCTCGATCTAGAAGGGGCGCAAACGCTTCTAAAGTTAGTTGAGCATTTGGAAGATTTGGACGACGTACAGAATGTTTATTTCAATGCCAATGTTTCGGACGACATCGTTTCCCAGATTTAATTACCGGTAACATAAACTAGAGAATTGTTTGTTCTTTTGAAGAATTTTAGATGGCGAAAATTTTAGGCATCGATCCAGGTTCTCGGATAACCGGATACGGCATTATCAGTTCCGTAGGAGATAAGCTCGAATATATCGATGCGGGGAGCATTCGTGCTGAATCTTTAGCATTGCCTGATCGCTTGAAAACAATCTTCGATGGTTTATGCACTGTAATAGAGCAACACACCCCGCAACAGGCTGCCATAGAAGAAGTTTTTATGGGGCGAAATGTCTCCTCGGCATTGAAACTGGGACAGGCCCGTGGGTCAGCAATAACTGCATGCCTTTACCATGATTTACAAGTAGAAGAATACTCTGCTCGTAAGGTGAAACAGGCAGTTGCAGGTTCCGGGTCTGCTGATAAGAGACAGGTACAACATATGGTTAAAGCGTTGCTGTCGATCAATGTTAAGATTGCAGAGGATGCGGCGGACGCACTGGCGGTAGCTATCTGTCATGCAAACACACAAACCAGCTTAATTAGAATGGCTGGCGCAAAATCATTTAGTCGTAAGCGCTTGCGAAAATAGGTTAGTAGGCTGTGATAGGAAAGATCCGCGGAAAGCTCGTTGGAAAGACCCCACCGGAGATTTTGGTGGAAGTAGGCGGTATAACCTATGAACTGCAAGTTCCCATGAGCACTATCTATCAATTACCAGAATTTGGCCAGGACGTAGTCCTGCACACACACTTTGTAGTTAGAGAAGACGCTCAATTACTTTACGGCTTTTACGACAGTAAAGACAAAGAGATGTTTCGTGCTCTGATTCGGGTGAACGGAGTAGGCCCAAAAATGGCAATAGCAATTTTGTCAGGCATGGAGGCCGATGAATTTGTGCGAACCGTTCGCAGCAACGATGTAAACGCTATGGTAAATATGCCAGGGATAGGGAAAAAGACTGCCGAGCGCTTAATAGTAGAAATGCGCGATCGTTTAGCAGAATGGGATTTGGGTGAATTTGCCATAAGTACTAGCGATACAATATCTGCAGCTTCTTCGATTATTAAAGATGCTGAAACAGCTTTGATCGGACTCGGCTATAAGCCCCAGCAAGCAGGGCGAGCAATTGCTCAGGTGTTAAAAGAAAAATCAGATATATCCGATAGTGAAGAACTGATTCGTTTGTCATTAAAGAGCATGGTTTAGGCATGGAAGACGACAGACTCATTTCGCCAGAATCGAAAGAATTCGAAGATCCTCAAGATCGCGCGATTCGACCACTGTATCTGAAAGACTATGTCGGTCAAAAAGATGTTAAAGATCAAATGGACATCTTTATAAATGCCGCACGAAATCGTGGTGAAGCTCTTGATCATACCTTGGTATTTGGCCCCCCCGGGCTTGGCAAAACCACATTGGCAAATATTATTGCTAATGAATTGAAAGTAACTATCAGAGCCACATCTGGTCCTGTTTTAGAAAAGGCAGGGGACCTAGCAGCAAT
>DFQD01000032.1:5648-8446 GCA_002377605.1 Gammaproteobacteria bacterium UBA3498
CTATTGAAGAAATACTCTATCCAGCCATGGAAGACTATCAGCTAGATATTATGATTGGTGAAGGACCTGCGGCACGATCAATTAAATTAGATCTACCTCCTTTCACGTTAGTAGGTGCAACTACGCGGGCCGGTTTACTGACTTCTCCTCTGAGAGATCGTTTTGGCATCATTCAACGCCTGGAATTTTATTCGACCGACGAACTGTCCAGTATTGTTCTCAGATCGGCAGATATTCTTGGCACTTTTATCGAGCATAACGGAGCTATGGAAATCGCTAAGCGATCTCGTGGTACACCTCGAATCGCTAATCGATTGTTACGCCGCGTGCGAGATTATTCAGAAGTTAAATCTGACGGATCTATCGATCTCGACTGTGCCAGTAATGCTTTAGATATGTTGAGCATCGACAAGAATGGCTTCGATCATATGGATAGACGGTTATTAATGACCATGATCGAAAAATTTGAAGGTGGGCCAGTAGGAATAGATAGTCTGGCAGCCGCTATCAGCGAAGAACGAGATACGATAGAGGATGTCTTGGAGCCATATTTAATCCAACAGGGTTTTATTATGCGAACTCCTCGGGGCAGGGTCGTCACACAATATGCCTATCGCCATTTTGGTATTGAGCCGTCTCAGGCATTAGAAGATCTTTTCTCTAACGATCAGACTCACTAAAACCGCCGCTCAAGTTTAGTCTCAGTAAATTTGTAAATTGTCTTCATTTAGCCATATTTCAGCAGCTTTGAGCCTATTTAAATCACCTATAAGCTACTTTTAGACTGTTAAATGCGTTTTCATGAAACTATTTAACATATTGGCCGAAAAAACTTTTAAATCCGTAATTTTCGCGTGTAAAGCCATTATCATATTTAAAGAATCGCGGCCTCTAAATCGATCTAAGTGGAGCTCTATTGGTGAACGAAGGCATTAGCCTAATTGAATTAATTCTGGATGCCAGTGGGGCAGTTCAGATCGTCATGTTGATCCTGTTGTTCTTATCCATCGCATCCTGGGTAATCATTGTTCAGCGCTGGCTAGTTTTATCTTCAGCCCGAAAAAGTGTTTTTAGTTTCGAGCAGCGGTTCTGGTCCGGAATGGATCTCAGTCAGTTGTATAAAGAAGGTAGCCAGATGCAGCAGGACAACATGCAGATTGTCGGAATGGAAAATATCTTCCGTGCCGGCTTTAAAGAATTTATGCGATTGCGGCAGCAGGGCGCGGTTGATGGCGAATCCATCATGGAAGGAGCGCAGCGGGCAATGCGAGTTGCTTATTCCAGAGAAGAAGAGAAACTAGAAAAACATCTGGCTTTTCTAGCGACAGTTGGTTCTGTTTCTCCTTACGTGGGGCTATTTGGAACCGTAATCGGAATTATGAATTCCTTTCTGGGTTTGGCTACGCAGGCCCAGGCAACCCTGCAAGTAGTCGCTCCAGGTATTGCTGAAGCATTATTCGCTACCGGTATGGGATTGTTTGCAGCTATACCAGCAGTCGTCGCATTTAACCGATATTCGGCTTTATTGGATATGGTAACCAGTAGCTACATAACTTTTAGTGACGAATTCTCAAGTATTTTGCATCGTCAGATTCATAGTACGTAACAACTATTAGTTAGAACCCGATTACCGAGCTATAGATTGTTATTATGGAAGTATTAGTTCGTAAAAAGCGCCAACCAATGAGCGAGATAAACGTCGTTCCTTATATAGACGTGATGCTTGTTTTACTTATTGTATTTATGGTGACTGCTCCTATGCTGAATCAAGGCATCGAAGTAGATTTGCCTCAAGCCAATAACGAGCCTTTAGATATTGACGAAAATCTTGAAACTCTAGTGGTCTCTATAATGTCTAATGGAGAGTACTTTCTCAGTATTGGTGCCACTAGTGATAATCGCCAGTCCATGGATCTGGAAACTGTCGGATTGCGAGTTAATCAGATAATTAACGCTAATCCTGAGATTCAAGTTTTGGTAGAAGGGGATACTGAAGCGGATTGGGGTGCGATGATTACCCTAATCACCACATTGAATGCGGCTGGAGTGACTAACCCCAATTTCATCACTGAACCGTTAAATGAGATTTAGAGTTTCGCTTGTTGATTCGCTATGAACGATACATTCAACAATTTGGTTATTTACAACGGTTATCCCTTATCGGTAGTGATAGCGGTTGTAATCCACAGTTTTATTCTGGGTTTTCTAATTTGGTTACAATCCAATACCAGTATTGACAGTTTGGAGTTGGTGCAACCGACAATCATCAGGGCCTTGATAATTGATGAAAATCCTCAGGTAAGAAACGAGCGAATACTAGAGCGGGAAAGACTGGAAAGGATAGAACAGGAAAGTATTGCAAGAGAGGAACAGCAACGTCAGCAAGAAGAAGAGGCTGCGCGTCAGGCAGAAATGGAAAGACAGCGGGAAGAAAGTGAGCGCGAGAGGCAAGCGTTAATAGAAAGGGAGGAACTAGAGCGTCAGCGCCTATTAGAACTAGAACGAGAAAGAGAGCAACAAGAGTTACAGGAACAGAGGCGAAGAGAATTAGCGGAAGCCGAACGTCGACGCCAGGAAGAAGAAGCAGAGCAGCGTCGGCGGCAGGAAGTTGTCGCGGCGCAGGCGGCCCGCACTGAATTTGAATTAGTGCAGAGTGCAACAGCAATAATCCAGATGGCAGTGCAACAGGTTTGGAATAGACCGCCGAGCGCAAGGAACGGTATGCGTGCTATTTTACAGATTAGCATGCTGCCCACCGGAGAACTTTTGGATGCTAGAATTACCGAATCCAGCGGTGA
>DFQD01000170.1 GCA_002377605.1 Gammaproteobacteria bacterium UBA3498
TTCGAGAAGACGTTTTTTGCGGCAATGGACGATGACTTCAATACCGCCGAAGCATTTGGAGTACTATTTGAACTAGTCACCGAGATTAATAAACAAAAAGGTGAAAACATGGACCTCGCCAACCAGCTTGGCAAGCTATTAGTCGGGTTGGGTGGCATTTTGGGTATTTTACAGTCGAGCCCTGCAGATTTTCTTCGCGGCGATGAGTTGATTGAAATTGATGCAGCTACCATAGATCAGTTAATCGCTGAAAGAGAAAAAGCACGAGAGGAGAAAAATTGGGCTCTAGCCGATGATATCAGGGATCAGCTTACTAGATTGAAAGTAGTCGTAGAAGATGGCGCTAATGGCAGTAGCTGGCGTATAGAAAGGTAGATCTTCCTTCGACTTGGCCGAAATTAAATTGCTTAAGCAAATTTTCGTTGTTTTGAGATTATGCTTTTTCATCGCCTGGCTAATCTAAAATGCACGGGAGCTTGGCAATAGTGGTGATCTAAACACTAATTGACGGGCATAAATGACGCGAGTATTATGCCGCCCTCTTAGGAGACATCATGAATATATCGGGGTATAGCGCAGTCTGGTAGCGCGCTTGCTTTGGGAGCAAGATGTCGGGAGTTCAAATCTCTCTACCCCGACCAATTTTCGAATTTTAATATATAACCGTTCAATGGTGACTGTAGCTCAGTTGGTAGAGCTCCGGACTGTGACTCCGGTTGTCGCGGGTTCGAACCCCGTCAGTCACCCCAGTTTATTTTATAAAAGTTTTCACGATTTCGACGTTTTTGCTTGGCAACATCCTTTCGGCATTTGGTTTGACGTAAGGAATGATTGATAAGGTAAAAATTGAATAGATAAACGTACACCAAAACGCTGCTACTCAATGCGCTCGTAGCTCAACCGGATAGAGCACCGGCCTTCTAAGCCGGGGGTTGGAGGTTCGAGTCCTCCCGGGCGCGCCATATCATGTGGGTTAGCTCCATCAATCCAGCTTGTCTGCATATCTTCTAACCATATTAATAATCTTCACAAACCAAAATCCGCCGAATCCTCTAAAAACCATATTCCCCTATAAAACAACAATTTACTAAAGAAACCTAGAGTAAAGCCGACAATAGGGATAGCAACATACTTAGAGTGGCCTAGGCTAGGATTGAATTCTTAGCGCTAGGCCGTTTTTTCTTTACTATTTAGTGCTAAGACCCAGTATTAGAGTTTTCTTATCTGCTGGTAAGGCAATAATGTCGTCCTGACCTGTCGCTCTCCAATCATCAATTGGTACTATCCGGTAAAAGCCCGTCCTTTTTGCCCTAGATCCTCTTTTTTTTGCCTTGGTTCCGTCAGTGTTTCGAGTATCAAATCGAAATAACAAGTAATCTTCCGGGAGACGGGCTAAAAGATCTTTTTCGTCAGTAAAAGAAATAGCATTACCGTAGCTCACTTCGCAAACAATCACAGGGCGATGCCTACTTAAGGTTTCATTTAGTCCGGTAATAACCTTCTTTTCAAAACCTTCAACATCAATCTTTATAAGTCTTATGAAATAGGGTTGCTTTCTAAAATAGCTGTCTCCTCGGATTAGCTGGAGTTTCTTGGTAGCGATGTTGCCTTTATTTATGGTATTGCTATCGAATGAGCCAATGCCCTGATTGCGACCGATAGGTGCGTAAAAATCCAGCATCTCTTCCCGATCGCTAAGGGCAATTTGCTCGAGCTTGATGTTTTTGAGTTTGTTCAGGGAAATATGATACTTGAGTTTGTTGCTGACCTCTGAGAATGGCTCGAAAGCGACTACCTCGTTCGCGAGACCAGACATAAAAAGAGAGTGTTGGCCAACATTCGAGCCAATATCGATAAAAGCAGTTTTGGGATTTGCACTGTCTTCGTTCTGTAGCGCATTCCAACAATCCCTTAGGAAAAACAACAGGGGTTTTTCAAAGGCACCATAAAAAAAGATATTAGCCTCTATATTGTTATTAAGATTACCTTCATATTTGAGGCCAAAAAATTCTGTTGAAAACTGAAAATCTGGAGTTTTATCTCCCTCGCAAAGTTGACGATAGAGCAATTTACGCCAAGCTAGGCTCAATCCGGCCGTAGGCCAAAGTACTTTGGCAAACATGGATGCAATTGTCATGGATTATTGCCCTGCATTCTGCGGAGCCATGTAAGGTGAGGGCTTTAAATTTGCTTTCATGTAAAGGGGATGCGCAGGCTCCAGTGTTCGATTGATCTTAAGGCAATGGGGAAATTTAAGGTTTTTGATTACATCTGCGGCCCGGCTACGGCCCATATTAATAGATCCCCAGCAAACAATAGTCAGATCGCTACGTTTTTCAGCATTCCTAATCCAACTATCGTTCTGCTTCCCAATTGGTTCTAAGGCAGCTTTAAGATCTTTAGGATAGGTAGCACGAAAAGCGAACAAATTTACGATTTCCATGGATTGATATCCCCAGGATTTAGCGAAGCCAACACATCTTCTAATAGTTGGATCGTCACGTCGGTGGTCAGCAGTAGAAGGGTTTAATCCAATGAATAAAACCCGGCCTTTTCCTTCATCCCAACTTCGTTCGAGGCTGTAACGATAGCGATTACAAGAAGAAAATCGAGCGTTTTGTGAAATATACTGCATTTTGAAATGGCTATAGCATCCACTGACCGGCATTTTTTGGAAAATGGATAATAACTAAGTCGGTTAGCCGATAAAACAATCTTCTTCAAGCCTTAATTGGTTCGTTTGGATACCGAAAATGTTACGAGAATGGCTTCTCTTCTAACATTGGCTTTCTCCAAGATCCTCAATTTTTCATTCCTAACGTTTTCGATTTAGATTGCGGTGTCCAATGGGCTGGTTTAATGTTCTTGCGCTATAGTTTTATAGGCAGTGAGCAACATGTTGGCGATCATCGGCGGTACCGGACTTTACCAGATAGATGGATTTAAATCCGCTGGATTTAAGAGAGTCTCTACTCCTTTCTCTGAAAAACGTGTAGTTGTGGAACTGTTCAAACATGGCGAACAAACAGTAGCGTTTTTGCCTCGACACGGGAAGAATCATCTTATCCCTCCCCACAAAATAAACTATCGAGCGAATATTTGGGCTTTGCAAATGATTGGAGCAGATGAAATCATCGCTATTAATGCAGTAGGTGGAATTCACCCAGATACCGGCCCTGGCAATTTCGCTATTCCAGATCAAATTATTGACTACACTCATAGTCGCGCTCATACCTTTTTCGAAAAAGATCTGGAATTCGTTACTCATGTAGATTTTACCCAGCCGTTTTCTAATGAGTTACGCAAAAAGTTAGCAGATGCTTTTGATCGAGCAAATACAGTGAGATCCGCGAACAAATCTTTATTAAACGAAGGCGTGTATGGCTGTATGCAGGGCCCACGCCTAGAAACAGCAGCCGAGATTAACCGGCTACAACAAGATGGTTGCGATGTGGTAGGTATGACCGGGATGCCCGAGGCGGCCTTGGCTCGCGAATTAAAACTGGGCTATGCCATGTTGGCTTGGTCAGTAAACTGGGCGGCAGGCCTTGGCGAAAAGAATATTTCAATGAGCGGAATAGAAACTCATCTGGAAGAGGGTAGAGGCTTCGTCCTAGAAATTTTAACAAACTTGATTATAGAAGAGCTTTAAAATCCTGGAGTTGGAAGCGGAGCTGGAGGTATCTCGTGCGGTTCAACTAGTATCACTAAACCCATAGCCGGATGGTCAAGGTAATGAAATTCTGTGCTACGCATTTCCCGACTCTGCTTCATATGATAGATCTGAATGGGGTAGTAGCTTAAATCACTATCCACAGTTGATGAAGATTGGAATTCTTCCGGTGCGGTTGGCAAAGACCATTGATTCTCTTGGTTTTCAACAATGCTGAATTCCGTTAACCAGAGGTTAGTATCGATAACTACACGGTCTTCGTTTTCATTAAATCTGATAGTGAGACTACCTTGCAGTTCATGTTGGTCACCATAGGCCAAGCCGCCTTCAATATAAACGGGTATAGACTGTTCAGGTTGAACTACTGCCTGTCTCCAGAGACCGTGAAAAAGTAGGCGATGATCTGGTGATCTTTCTAAGGTTCTATTAGTTTGTTGAAAATCGCTTTCTGAAACAGGCAGCTGAAGAAAGTCTTCTCTCAAAAAATCAAATACCTTGAAACCGGTGCCATTGGTTGCAGGACTGGGCCCAATTTCGGTAATGGATTCTGCCCGTATCTGAGCTTGGACTTCTTCAGGGGTTAATCGTTGATTTTCAAAATTTCCAGAAGAGGTGGTGTTTAATGGGTCGGTTAATAAACTGTTTGTTAGAAAAAGATCCGACAACTTATTTAGTTTTCTTAAACCGTTAGGGTAGGACAGTTCGGTTCGTTCTGCTAGCCATTGTTCTTCTAACCGATCGGCAGAATTTTCATTTGAAAAAATAGACAGCTCTATTTTGAACCATCTCTCTTGGCTAACGACCGCTGAGCTAAAGGCTAATGCGTTTGTTAAAAAGCAACACTGGAGTAAGCGAATTCCCATATAAGCCTCTACGCAGCTTCCTGCTCTACAATCTTAATCTTATCTAATAATGAGTTTATAAATTCAAGCTTTGCTTCAGCATTCTCGCTCTGATGCGAAAACTGAAGCTGATTACCACTAGTTAGTTTAAGGTGCATTGGGTCTTCCTGTATAAGCTGTATTAATGAAAGAGGATCCACCATAGTTGTTTCATTGAATTCTATTCTGCCAGAATTCACATTAGCATCAATTTTCTTAATGCCAAATTTCTGGGCTCTCAGTTTCAATTCTGTTAGGGCGAACAGTAGTTTAAGCGGTTTTGGTAATAGACCAAATCTATCGATCATTTCGACCTGTAATTCCCGCAAATCCTCTTCGTCGATGGAAGAGGCTATGCGCTTGTACATTATTAAGCGCGTATGAACATCAGGCAAATAGTCTTCTGGAATTAGTGCTGGAATGCGTATATTAACCTCTATGGATTTGTTCAAGTCGAGTTCAAGACTTGGCGTTTTGCCTGCCTTGATCGCTTCAACTGCTTCTTCTAATAACTCTGTATATAGAGAGAACCCGATTTTTTGCATATGCCCGCTTTGTTCGTCTCCTAATAGTTCCCCGGCTCCACGAATTTCCAGATCATGACTGGCTAGAGTAAAGCCGGCACCCAAGGTTGTTGCAGCTTGGATCGCTTCAATTCGTTTTTGAGCGTCTCGATTAAGTCGACTTTGGCCAGGAAGCAATAAATACGCATAGGCTTGGTGATGGGAGCGGCCAACCCGGCCGCGCAATTGATGTAATTGTGCTAAGCCAAATTTATCTGCACGATGAATAAGAATTGTGTTTGCGTTGGGGATATCGATTCCCGTCTCTATAATCGTCGTGCACACGAGAATGTTATAGCGTTTGTGGTAAAAGTCCGCCATAACCTTTTCTAAGTCTCGTTCTGCCATTTGGCCATGCGCTATACAAATTCTCGCTTGGGGTATTATCTCCTGTAGATGTTCGGCGGTGCGCTCTATTGATTTAACTTCGTTGTGTAAATAGAACACTTGTCCGCCACGCAACAATTCACGGGATACAGCTTCTTTTATTAAACTGTCTTGTTGCTCCCTTACAAATGTTTTTACCGACAATCGTCGCGCTGGAGGAGTAACAATCAAAGATAAATCGCGAATCCCGGAGAGCGCCATGTTTAAAGTGCGCGGAATTGGTGTGGCAGTTAGGGTGAGGATATCTGCATTGGAGCGAATACCTTTTAGTTTTTCTTTTTGACGCACGCCAAAACGATGCTCTTCATCAATTATGAGTAATCCTAAGTTACTGTAATCAATTTCAGCATGCAGTAGTTTGTGGGTCCCAATAAGTATGTCTATTTTCCCTTCCGCTACTTTTTTTATTATCTCTTTTTGTTTGGCTTGGGATTTAAATCTGGAAACTACTTCAGTAACAATGGGCCAGTTAGCAAATCGATCGCGAAAGCTTTCATAATGTTGTTGCGCAAGTAAGGTTGTAGGCACTAGCAATGCGACTTGTTTACTATTTTGTACTGCGATAAAGGCAGCACGCATAGCCACTTCAGTTTTTCCGAATCCAACATCACCGCAAATAAGTCGATCCATTGATTGAGCGCTGTTCATATCATGCATTACTGCTGCAATAGCATTTTCTTGATCTGGAGTTTCTTCAAAAGGGAATAATGTGGAGAATTTTTCTAATTCTTCCTGATCCAAATTGTAGTTATAGCCTTTTCGAGCCATTCTCTGGGCATATATTTCTAATAACTCAGTTGCCACATCGTGAATCTTTTCAGCAGCTTTACGTTTGGTCTTTTTCCACTGATCAGTGCCAAGGTGATTAAGCGGCGCAGTTTCCTGCTGGCCGCCACTATACCGGCTGATTAAATGTAGTGATGAGACGGGAACATACAACTTTGACTCGTTGGCATATTCCAGCGTGAGAAATTCAGTTGTTTGTCCGTCAGTGGTAATTGTTTGTAACCCACGATAACGGCCGACACCGTGATCAATATGAACTACAGAGTCGTCAATTCGAAGCTCAGTTAAGCTTTTTACAATGAAATCGGTATTGTTCTGTGTCTTGGATCTTCGTCGCCGCTGAGCAATGCGGTTGCCAAACAATTGAGTTTCAGTAATCAGCGCTAAGTTTTCATTCTTCAACCACATACCGTGATCAAGGGGCGCGACTGTAATTCCCACTTCGCAATCACCAATAAAAAAATCTGACCAATGGTCAACTGGAGAAGGGTTAACATCGATATGCTTTAATAGCTCGATCAGGGTTTCCCGCCTTCCAGCTGATTCAGCGCAAAACAGCGTTCTGTTTTTCTGGGAAGCTAAAAATCGCTCAACATTACTAAATGGCTTGGTTAGATGCGGATTGCTCCCCAATTCAGGCAGAGCTATTGCTCCAAGATCTAAAGCATTATCGTGAGTCTTAAATTCAATCTGTCGGTAATTCTTGGCTTGAGAAAGAATCTCTTCCACACAAACAAAAACTTCCTTTGGATGTAAGACAGGTCGGTAACGATCGATTAGTCGATCTTCATAACGATTTTTAATATCCCTCCAAAATTGTTCGCCTGCTGCTTTAAGATCTCCTTGCTTAACAATGATTGTGTTATTGGGCATGAAGTCGAACAGAGTGTTTAATTCATCGAAAAACAGCGCGAGGTAATACTCCAGGCCTGGAGAATTGATGCCACCACTAACATCCTGATACAGCGGACATTGGCGGACATCGATATTGAATAATTCATGAAAGCGGGCACGAAATAGTGCTATGCCATCATCATCGAGTGGAAACTCCCTCCCAGGAAGCAGTTTTATTTCCTGAACTTGTTCTTCTGAGCGTTGGCTTTCTGGATCAAAGGTTCTCAAAGTCTCAATTTCGTCATCGAATAGATCGATACGGAACGGGACTAAGGATCCCATTGGGAATATGTCGATAATCGATCCACGCACAGCGAACTCCCCGTGTTCAAAAACAGAATTCACCGATTGATAACCAGCTAATGTTAATTGCTCTCTTGTCTTATCTATGCTCAATTGCTGCCCAACTTTTAAATCGAAGCTGTTTGCTGCAATGTATTTATGGGGCGGCAATTGATGCATGAGGCTGGTTATAGATAGAACCAGTATGCCGCGTTCAAGTTGTGGCAGGTGAAAGAGGGCGCTTAGTCGTTCAGAAATAATGTCTTGGTGAGGAGAAAAGTTATCGTAGGGTAAAGTTTCCCAGTCTGGCAAAGAAAAGACTGTCAATTCCTTATGAGTTAAGCAGAAATACTTGAGTTCTCTAATTGACTGTTCTACCACCTCGTTGTTTTCACATATCAACAATATAGGTGCGTCAGCATTCGCTGCGGCATTGCAAAGAGCCAGGTTGCTGGCACAACCTTCGGTACCTTGCCAATAGGAACGCTCATAAAGACCGTTGGGAATTGTTGGGTTCTTAATGGATTTCATATTCACGTTAATGAGCAGCTTTATATCCTAAAGCTACATTGCTACAAAATTACAACTACTTATCAGATTAACAGGAGAATTTACTAAGAAAGTGGCGGATTGCGGATTGTAGCTTAATTCTTTACTGTTTCTGACTAATTATTCCTTTAATTCGGTCGATTATTTTCTTCATTCATTGGCGGGAAATCACTCTATTGCATAGGTATACCTTTCTAACGATAATAGCTGCCTTTCAAAATCCGGCAGCCTGCCATAAGCGATTCAAAAAGAGGGATTCGTGGAACGTCCAAGCGTAGTTGACTACTTTGGTGACTGGAAACAGCGTGAAGCTTTAGTACAGGAAATGATACCTGTCATAGGCAGGTTATTTAGCCAGCGCAACGTTGGTATTTATATTTATGGACGACCACTCCATAACCGTTCAGTAACATTTATCATGAAATCTCACCGCTTTGTGCGCCAGGTAGAGCGCAATGAGATGTCAGAATTTGAAACACATCCGGTGTTATTGGCCATGGCGAAACTTGATCTCTGGCATGCTCAAATTGACCTGGGCAAACTCACCGTTCGCTATATGGAACATCAGGACGAAAATGGCGGTAAGTCTGGTTCCGTTGATGAGTTTGTAAAAAACGAACTTACCTATCTAGATGGAGTAAAAGAAAAGCCCATCGAAAAGTCTCAAGACGTTGTTTTGTATGGGTTCGGCCGTATCGGTCGCTTAATGGCGCGTTTGCTGATTGAGCGAACTTCAACAGGTGAAGTAATGCGCCTAAAGGCAATAGTAGTTCGGCCTGCTGGCCCTGGTGACTTGGAAAAGCGTGCTGGTTTGTTTACTGCCGATTCTGTTCATGGTGCCTTCCAGGGGACATTGCGGGTTGATGAAGAAAATAATTGCTTGATTGCTAATGGCAATGTGATCAAGGTGATCTATGCCAATTCACCAGAAGAAATCGATTACACAGAATATGATATCGATGATGCATTGATTATCGATAACACTGGGAAATGGCGCGATGAAGAAAGCTTGGGTTTGCATCTTAAAGCAAAGGGAGCATCAAAAGTAATTCTTACCGCACCTGGTAAAGGAAATCTCAAAAACATCGTTTATGGCATCAACGATGATCAGATGAGCCCCGATGACAAAATCATCACAGCTGCTTCTTGTACAACAAATGCCATTGCTCCAGTATTAAAAGTTGTGAATGATCAGTTTGGTATTGAGCATGGTCATGTGGAAACGGTTCACGCCTATACCAATGACCAGAATCTTATCGATAATTACCACAAAGGCAGTCGTCGTGGCCGCTCGGCGGCTTTAAATATGGTGCTAACCGAAACTGGTGCGGCAAAAGCGGTAGTAAAAGCGGTTCCTGAATTAGAAGGGAAGCTCACTGGTAATGCTGTTAGGGTTCCCATTCCTAACGTTTCAATGGCAATTATGAATTTGAGCTTGTCTCAGGGTACTTCGAAAGAAGAGGTGAATGAATTTTTGCGCGACATAGCATTGCATTCTCGACTGCAAAATCAAATCAGTTATACCCAATCGCCAGATGCAGTATCGTCGGATTTCGTTGGCACGAGAGAAGCAGGAATAGTTGATTCCAACGCAACAATCGTGCAAGACAATCATTGTGTGCTTTACCTTTGGTACGACAATGAGTTTGGCTATTGCTGTCAGGTGGCGCGCATGGTTTACAAGATGGCAGGTCTGAAATTTCAAGTCTATCCTCAGGACGATCAAGGCCCTCTTTAGTTTGATTGAGTGATTTCTAATTTGCCTGAATTTCAGCGAAAATAGTTGAGGTTTAGATGTTTGCGATGCTTGTAAATTTATAATTGGGTGCGTCCGAATGAATGAAATTCTGCGTCGTCATAGCTTTTCTGTAGCCTTCCTTACATTAGTTTTGGGGGGAATGTTCCTATTGCCGGAAAGCAGTGGGACTATCGAAAGATTTTCTGGTTACACCATGGGGACCAGTTATGATGTTCAAGTAGTAGATATTCCAAATTCCATGGACTTAAATTCTCTCTCCTTCGAAGTGGGGAGCCTGCTTACTAAATTAGATAGAGAAATTTTTTCAACCTATGTCCAGGAATCGGAGTTGAGTCGCCTTAATCGGCAAGGTGTTAATGTCCCTTTTACT
Organism: Gammaproteobacteria bacterium UBA3498; assembly: GCA_002377605.1. Taxonomy (GTDB): domain Bacteria; phylum Pseudomonadota; class Gammaproteobacteria; order Pseudomonadales; family Pseudohongiellaceae; genus UBA9145. Next base: position 10,145 of record DFQD01000170.1, read on the forward strand.
GCCTCAGATCATTTGCTCGAGATTCTACTCCTATCTAAAGAAATCGCCACAAGCAGCAACGGCGCATTCGATGTGAGTGTCGGTTCGTTAGTTAATCTTTGGGGTTTTGGTCCAGGCGAAATTGTAAGGAATCAAGAAATCCCTGATGATGAAGAAATCGATGCTGCTCTTGTAAACGTTGGCATTGCAAATTTGTTGATTGACGAAATTAATTCTGAAATTACAAAAACAAGCAATATATACATTGATCTTAGTGGAATTGCGAAAGGTTACGCTGTTGATCAGATTGCATTGTTGCTATTTGAAAAGGGACTGGAAAACTACTTCATAGAAGTTGGTGGAGAAATCAAACTAAGTGGGAGGGGAGTTGGTGGGAAAGACTGGATACCGGCTATTGAATCTCCTCAAGAAGGATCTATTCAGATATATGAAACACTAACGAGCCGAGGTGAAACATTTGCTTTGGCGGGTTCCGGTGACTATCGCAATTATTTTTA
>DFQD01000120.1 GCA_002377605.1 Gammaproteobacteria bacterium UBA3498
TTCCCTGCTTTTAAGCGCAGACTATCAAATCAACAGCTGATCATAGAATGCAGTTATTTTGGGGTCAATCTAGTTTATAGTATGTCGAACCATTCTTTAAAAATTTACCAATCTTTAACCTGGAGGCAAAGCCAACAAATCACAGTGTCCTACTCTACAAGCGCCAGTTGTCACATGTGATTCCCTGAATTCAACCCAGGCTTTCAATGCCTCTAAGCCCAGGACCTGATCATTTTCTAACACTCTGTCTATTCCGGCGATATATTCGATTACTAATTTCTCATCAACTGCGTCTAGGAACCAAGTGCTATCAGCGCTATAAACTTTGAAACCTGCCTCAGTCAGTCTCTGACCAAGATATTCTGAAGCATCAGGCCCAAGCGCCTTTCCGAACCCTTTGTCGCGCTTTTGATCTTGATTCAAACTATTCTGCACCTTTTCATCTAGCGAATGGCCTGGCTTCCACTCAATCATGCCGTTATATGTCAGTGCTGTGTAGAGACCCACTGGCTGCTGTTTATTTAGACTAACCAATTGGCTTGTAATCGAGTCGACAAACTCTTCCGAAACAAGATCGAGTAATGCTGAAGCGGTGATGAGTTGCACGCTTTGTAATGGTAATAATGCGGTATTATTAAGATCTAGATCGAAAGTCTCGATTCGATAAGAATCACAATGGCGATTATGTGCATATTCCAAAAGATCTGAATCCTGATCTATTAATCGCCAGGAGATTGATTCGCTCTTTTGTGATACGAAATTTGCGAAAGCCCTCATGGTTGAACCGGTTCCCGCGCCTAAATCAGCAACGATTAGTTCTTTGGCGCAGTGGTCGCGCAACCATTGGTCGACCTTTTCCAGTAATTCAAAATCCCTTGACCGTAAATCTGCTTCTTCGCGCAAGGTTAGCCAATCAACACTAAAGCCACTCATGAGTTAGCAACCAACTTTAGCGTATTGCATATGGTTTGCGCGCTCTCTTTCCAAGATGGTAGGTTTGCGGACGCGCGCTGTGCACCAAACTGAAGCTTTTTGCGCAACGGTTTATTAGTAAGTAACTGCTTCAGAGCTACTGCTAACGAATCACTGTCCCCAGGCGGCACTAAAATACCGGCATTTTCAGGTACAACATCTGGGACTGCTCCCGCTTTAGCACCAACTACCGGCAATCCAGCGGAGAGTGCCTCAGCAAATACCATCCCATAACCTTCATAAAGTGAAGGCAGCACGAAAACATCAGCCTGTTGATACTCTCGCCAAATGTTTTCGACTGATTCTACAAATGTAATTCGTTGGGTCAGATTTAAATTAGTTACCTGCTGTTTCAGGCTGGATGCCCAGTTTTTCTCAAACTTACTGCTACCTATAATGCATGCTTCCCAGTCTAACTGGCTCAGTTGGGCTAAAGCATGAATGAGAACATCATGCCCTTTGCGCGGGATCAGTGAGGCAACTGTGAGCAATCTAATCGGGTCACCATCACAAGCTGCAAAAGAAACTGGATCAGAACCTGGTAGTGCCGTCGTTATTTTTTCATCGGCAACTGCAAAGTGACGTACTAGAATTCTTCGGGTATGTTCACTAGTTACTATGATTGCTTTAGTACATGCTAATGCACGCCGCTCTGATGCCAGTAGATCTCTTTGTTGTTGCTCATCAAGACCAGTTTCAAAAGCAAGCGGATGGTGACAAACAGCTATAAGACTCAATCGATCCTTTTCTTTCTCTGCAATTTTATCCAGCACCCCAAAAGCCAGCCCATCTATAATCAAAGTTGATCTATCGGGTAGCTCTGCAAATACTTGTCGAACACTTTCGTGGGATTTCTTTTCAAGAATTGAAGTGCCGTCAGGCAAAGCTAATGTTTTTACATCAGCACCCATCTCCCGCAACTCAGATATGATCCGCCTATCATAATGATAGCCACCCGTTTGTGTTTCTAACTCACCGGGATAAGCAAAATAAAGCGCTTGAGATGAATTTATTGAACTGCCCTCTTATCAGTATGCAGGTTCAATCTTGAGTAGCGCTCCGTCTTCTGCCTCATCAGTCAGCAAATATAGGAATCCATCGGGTCCTTCGCGGACTTCACGAATTCGTCGTCTCAACTCGGTAAGCATTAATTCACGCCGAATCTCTTCCATGTTTTCATTAAAGACAATTCGCTGTAGGTGACCAGTCCCGCTTATGCCACCCATGCGTAGCGATCCAACAAATAAATTTCCTTGCCATTCGGGGAAATGTTCACCGGTATAAACGGCCATACCCGACGCAGCTATAGCAGGCAACCATACAAGAAACGGTGACTCTAATCCCTCTCGAGTAGGATGCCGATTTACTCTACTTCCATCATAGAATCGACCATAACTAACAATGGGCCAACCGTAGTTTCGACCGGGCAACAGAACGTTTATCTCGTCTCCACCATTCGGCCCATTCTCATGCTGCCACATTTCTCCTGTCTCAGGGTGCAACATTAAGCCAAGTGTATTGCGATGACCTAAGGTATAGATTTCAGGCTGATAATTCAGGCGATTAACAAAAGGATTGTCTATCGGAATACTGCCATCATCTTCAATGCGTAGAACTTTGCCCCTCAAGCTCATTGGGTCTTGGGCAGCTTCCCCAACACGACCTCCAGTCGACATATAGACTTTACCGTCACTACCAAAAGCCACTCTTCCATTTAATCCAGAATTTCCTTCAAAGGCTTCAGTCTCCACTAGTTCTCGAACATTAGTTAGCGAGTTACCTTCTAATTTTCCAACTGCTAGAGCAGGAGATCCCCACCCGTTAGGAAATGGTTTTGTATAGGTGAGATAAATTAATCCGTTTTCCGAAAACCTTGGATGTACTGCAACGTCCATTAAGCCACCATTGCCATCAGTTCGAACATCAGGCAACCCACTGATGGCTTGCTCTTGGAGTTCCCCATCAATGACCAAACGAAGATTTCCAGGGCGCTCGGTAATAAGCAAACTTCCATCTGGCAGGAAAGCGATTGCCCAAGGATGCGATAGACCTCTTGCCACCACACTGACTTTTATTTTGGGATGCTCGGCAGTCTCAATGGCCCACGGGCCTTCGGCAAGAGGGGGAACAGGCACACCAATAGGTTGTGCAAAAGATCTACTAAATATAAGCGAGCAAAATAGTAATACTCCAACACCACGAAGAATCCGATTGATCATACTTGAAGCCTCTCAAAAG
>DFQD01000145.1 GCA_002377605.1 Gammaproteobacteria bacterium UBA3498
TAAGACCACAAACCCAGCCTTATTATTATTTAATGCACTAACCTTAGTTGTATAACCCAGTAATGCTATTTTTGTTTTTCTTAAGACTTATTCTTATTGTTTATTGTTATTATCAGGGCTGATAGACGCATTAACTGTGCCAAGTTATTAAATCCCAATAAAAACAACGGTTTGTATTTTCAAGAACTAGAAAGTAACTCCTCTACCACAGAAATTTGTTACTAAATTCCACCGATAAATGTGTAAAAGAGTAGCAGTAACAAATATTTTCGATCGTTAACGATTGCCGCAAATGTCTGAATCTTGCGACTTCCGACTATCTAGTTATCCGCCACTTTCAATAAATTGACAGTGGATTTGTGCTGTAGAGGAGCTAAATTGATTGTTTTTTCTTACGAGGAATTCCAAATCTCTGTCTTCTCTCCCATAGACATTTACGAGAGATACCCAGCTTTTTGGCCAGCTGAGTTTCATTCAGCGTGTCCTGATGCTCTAGAACAAATCGTTGGAAATAGTCTTCAAGGGAGAGTTCTTCGATTGGTTCACTGATTTCTTGTTGGCTAGGCTGGGTCGATTTTAGGGCGGCTTTACCGGCTTCGTTGTCAATGGCCAATAACTCCTCACCGATTGCATTGCCTTCCGCTAACACTACGGCTCGTTCAATGGCATTTTCCAATTCTCGTACATTTCCCGGCCAGGTGTAATTGGCGATGGCGCGACCTGCATCATCAGTAAATTGCATCATTGGAGTTTTTAAGCGAGTGCACGTGCGTTGCAAAATCGCGTCAGCTAATTCAAGGATGTCGTTACCTCTATCTTTTAATGGTGGGATGATTAAGGTCATAACATTGATGCGATAGTAAAGATCCTCGCGAAAATTTCCGTCTACTACCAATTGTTTTAGATCTCTATGGGTCGCGACAACTAGTCGCACATCAACTTTTTTGGATTGAACAGAACCGACTTTGCGAATTTCGCTTTCTTGCAGGACGCGAAGTAATCGAGCTTGGGCCTCCAATGGCAATTCACCAATTTCGTCGAGAAATAAGGTACTACCATTTGCAGCCTCTACTAGTCCAGTGCGTGTTGCGGTCGCTCCAGTAAAAGCACCCTTTTCATGTCCAAACAATTCCGACTCGATTAAATTTTCTGGAATAGCTGCGCAGTTTACCGAGATCATTTCTTGATTCTGACGCGTGCTCAAATTATGGATCGCTCTGGCAACCAATTCTTTACCAGTTCCTGATTCTCCATTAATTAGAACGGTGGAATTTGTTTGGGCAACTTTTCGGATCCGCCGGAATAATTCCATCATTTGCGGACAGCTACCGATCATTTCGTGAACCGGAGGTTCATGATCTTCTTCATTAGAAGCAGGTGTTTCTTCGCGGTTATATTCACGGATTATTTTCGCGACGGTTTCTATAATTTCGTTATGCTCAAAGGGTTTTGCAATATAGTCAACTGCTCCCATCTTCATAGAATCTATAGCGGAGCGAATGCTGGAATAGCTGGTCATTATTAAGACAGGAGTCTTAGTTGCTTTAATTAAGTCGGTACCGGGAGCGCCAGGAAGGCGTAAATCAGAAATGATGACATCAAAGTTATCCATGTCATACATTTCTAAGGATTCTTTTACGGTGCCTGCTTCGAAAACTTCGTAGTCATGGCGTTCGAGCAAACGTTTTAATGCATTGCGAATTACTTCTTCGTCTTCAACCACTAATACTTGATTAATTGAGCTCATAAACTTCTTAGACAGATTGCTGCAACTTAGCGTCTTCTTCTAATTCGTTATTATTCGCTATCGCTTCACTTTGATATTTAGGGAAGCGAATTACAACTCTAGTACCTGTTCCTTTTTCTGTATCTACTGGACTAATTATATCAATATCCCCACTTAAATCCTCCACAATGCTGAAAACCAGCGATAACCCAAGCCCAGTGCCTTCTCCAGCCTCCTTGGTAGTGAAGAATGGATCAAAAACACGGTCTCTAATAACGGCAGGAATACCAACTCCATGGTCGGTAATCGCGATTTGTACGTAGTCCCCTTCGATGCTTCCGGTAAGTAGAATCTTACTGTTCGGATGGCTAGCGTCTCTTGAGTTGTTAAGCAGATTCACCAATACCTGCAATAAACGTTGGGAATCTCCAAATACCCTAGCTCTGGGGTCACATTCGATTTCATAAACTATGTTTTTATGATTCTTATCTAGAGAAATAAGAGTATTAGCTTCTTCCATACACCCTTTGATTGAAATCACTTCTTTCTCATATTCAGTCTGGCTGGTACCGGCATGAGCGAAGTTAACGAGAGATTGCAAAATCTTTGAGGTACGATTGGTTTGTTCGATGATTTGTTCTGCAAGATTGTTTAATTCATCGCTTTTGTATTCGTCGCGTATAGTTTGGGCTAGGCAGGCAATTCCTGTAATTGGATTACCAATTTCGTGAGCTACGCCTGCTGCCAAGCGACCGATTGAAGCTAGGCGTTCACTGTGGGTGAGGCCCGCTTCTAAAAGTTCGGTTTCCGTAATGTCTTCTATTAATATAATTATCCCTTCATGACTTGTGTCATGTTTTCCTGACTCTTCAATCAAGGCTTTGTGCAGATTTACTGACTTTTTCTGCCCATGAAGTTGAAAATTGTGTTTGAAAGAATGGTCCGCATCTCCGTCAATGAAATCTCTCAAGAGCGATAACCATGGTTCCGATAGATCAATCAATTGCGACCCAACAACATCGCCGGTAGATGTTCCGGTAAGTTCTTCCAAAGCGTTATTCCACATTACGATTTCATTATCATATGAGAGTGAACAAACTCCCAAAGGTAAATCTAAAAGTATTTGTCGGTGATAACGACGCAGGCTGTCTAAATCCGCAGCCATACCGGATAGGTTTGGTCGATAGGATTCGATTCGGTTTTCAATAACGTTCAAATCGGAACTGCCGTGTTCGGACACTTTACTGTAAGGCAGATATCCATCAATTAACTCTCGCGCAATTGATGGCCCTAATAATCCTGAGAGGTTTGCTTCTAATCTTCCTCGTAATAATCGCATGGAATAGGGACGGTGATCTTCCATGCTTAGATTTAAATCCTGCAGTGCTTGATTGACTTCACGTGCAGCAGTTTTGTTACCTAACGGTTTGCTTAGGCTGCGAATGAATTCTCGAGGGGATTTGGCAACTAAACCGCTACGCTTGCGCCTTTGAATGGTGTCTAGCGCACAAATATCGGCCGAACTTTTTTCTTCATCGCTTGTTGTGCTGAAAATAGAAACCATTACAAATAAAAAGCTATTTATGATTAGTGAAATCGCTGAAACTTCTCGCCAATTAATAGAAACAAGAGACAGTGGTGTTGCATCCATTTCTAAAAATAGAGGTAGCATTAAGAACAGAAACCAAATTACAAAGGCGGCGCTTAGGCCAGCCAGAAAACCTTTCTTATTTCCTTGGGGCCAATAAAGAATGGCGATGATTCCGGGTAAAAATTGCAGGCAGGCTGTAAATGTCACTGTACCAATGACCTGAATACTGTTGCGATCGTCCGGAAGATAATGGAACAAAAAACCAGCCCAAATTAGCGCAGTTATTAATATTCTCCTATGCCATAGCAGCCATCTATATATGTCTTGTTTTGCACTCGGCTGATAAATAGGAAGAATGATATGGTTCAAGCACATATTTGACAGGGCTAGCGTAATTACGATAATCAAACCGCTAGCTGCACTTAATCCTCCCACATAGCCAACCAAAGTCACAAAAGGCACATCGTAGGCAGCACC
>DFQD01000156.1 GCA_002377605.1 Gammaproteobacteria bacterium UBA3498
ATCAGTTTTTCTTATATCTTTCTTCGGGCTTCATCTGTAATTAATATGCTTTTTTAAAAGTATTTATCCTTCTTGAAGCGCAGCAAGCCTATATCAATTTTTATTCCTTCGATAGTTGGTATTAGCTTCATGCTATTCCCAGATTAAGAAGGAACAGTACTGAAAACAGGATGTAACATCTAAACACAGATTGTTATGGCAGTAGCAGGAAACCTAGATCTAGGGCAGTTAGTGCGTCACTGACTCTCAGGCTACCGAGGCTTCATTGGAGATGTTGACCCGGAATCTCGGCTAAACAAAGAATGATATGACCTATTGGCAAGAGTCGGCCGTCGCGCAATAAGCCCTGTTTCTGCTTTCTCACTTAAAACACCGCTCATAAGAATTACGAAGCAGAAGAAATCTACAGCCAGAGTTGGAACCCGCCGAGACAAATCGAGCTGTTTTGCCACAGAATTTTCGCGGTTACAACCACTGTCGCCATGCGTTTTCAATTAGGAACAACTGTTTTGCAAACCCTCTGTAACCCTTTGTTGCGGTATTGTTCTGGAGCAATCCAACGCTAGATGGTAATTTTCGACTAAGCTTTAAAGGGGGCGCTACTTGTATGGGCACAGAATTTAAACAAACCAGACGCAGTTTTCTCAAGTCGTCGGCCGCTGTTATTGGAGGATCTGCAGGACTCGCAGCCTGCGCCTCTTCAACGAGAACAAGCCGCAGGGCCTCTAATCTTTATCCCCGACACAATGAGCGCACCAAGGGCTGGATGCGCTTTATATGGGATAAAGCAACCACTGATGACAATTGGAGCTACTCCGAAGGCATCGAACGTCCCTGGGGTATCAATATTCCTCGAGGCGATATTGACTTTACTATTAGGGATGATCGCCCCCACCCTTGGTGGGATCAGTACAGCTCAGCACCGATGCTGAGTTACCCGCGCTTTGATCTCTCTGATTCCAGTTACGCGGTAATGTTAATGGCGGATCAGACCCCAGCCTGGCGTGAAGTTTATACCCGAATATTGGATGAACTGGCCATCCGCCATACTTCTTATTGGGCCGCGATAGATTGGAATACCTTTATTGGTCCAAGTCCAGATAGAGAGAACTATACCGCGTTGTGGGCGCCTGGATATCAGGCATGGCCTGAGCGTGTGCGTGGCAATTACGACGCACCAGGTTGGACCGCGAATGGTGTCCAGCCATGGGGACTGCAACCGGATCCTATTGGTGCTGACGGTAATCTGTTTTTCCGCGGTTGGTTAAATCTCCTTCTTTCAATTTATAAGTACGTTTCTGGCGATGACAAATGGGAGCAACCCTGGGAAATCGCCGGTTACGAAAACGAACACTTCGAATGGACTCAACCACGTATCGTTGAACATCTTCATGGTCAGTACAAAGCGCGCCCTGAAGGTCCGCATTGCGAAAATACAAAAATATGGCCTATCTGTAATTCCTCCGCAGGGCTCGGTATGTATCTATCCGATCAATTAGGAGTGACAAATGCTCATGGTGCATTTGAAGATTGGATCGCGTTTATGCGTGACAATTACATGGGCATTAACGATCAGAATCAGATCGAGTGGATGACCTTGTATTACGATCCACTGGAAGAATTCAAAGTAAACTTGCCTGGTCCCGCGGCGGGTAACGGTCTAGCCTTTTACTTATTGCCTCAATCTCCAGAATTAGCTTCGCAAATTTATGATGCCGTTGCCAATGCCAATGGTTGGCGCGACCGTTCAAGGGAAATAGCACCGAGCGCCCAAGGAATGGTAATTGCCAAGGCGCTAGGCGATCATGAAGTAGCAGAACGTTTAGGAGCCGCAGCTGAACGAGCCTCTGAGCCCAGGTGGTTTGGCGAAAACATGGATAGATTTGGCTGGTGGTTTAACAACGGCGAACCGTGGCCAAGAGGTCAAGCTTCAGCACAACAGATGATTAATGAGATTGGAGAAGGAAACTGGATTGAAGCTTTCAAAGTTAAGCATCTTGATAAATACACTGCACCAACTCTTGAAGGCGTAGATTATCCAAACCTGGGTGTAGATACAGCCTGGAATGACAAAGAAGCTGGTGTACTTCACATTAGTACTTATGCTGCAGATAGGAACGCTTCAGGTCAGCAGACTAGCTGGCAGATTACTAACTTACCCAATGCCCCAGAGGTGACAGTCATCCGTGACGGAACGACCATGAACAACATACAAGTGGTAAATTCAAATACTATTCGAGTTCCAACCGATATCGGCGAGCACAAATATGAGATAGTCACTGGTTATCACGGACAGGAAGTAGCCTTTGCGCAACCGGATCCGTTAACTATCGCTAGCGTATCGTCAGCTTCTGCGGTCAGACGTACGGCTGAACAGAATGCGAAAGCGGCCGAGTCAGTGATGACGAGTAAAGTAACAGGATGCCCTTGCTGCATGTAACCTGCTTTATAAATTCTATCTATTAATACGAGAATCAAAATGGTGAGACTAAAAAGTAGTTGTCTATTTATATTAATAAGCACCTTCTTATTGAGTTCGACTGTATCTGCCGATCACCACGATGGCACACCACTGCTTACCATCGAAGAAATAATGGTAGGTGATCATCGCTCTGCTGCAAACATAGCGCGTAATGAATATCGCAATCCAGTTGAAACCCTGGAGTTCTTTGGTTTAGAGACGGACATGACTTTGATTGAAATTGGTCCTTCCGGAGCCTGGTATACAGAAATACTTGCCCCCTATATGAGAGATTATGGCCGTTACTATGGAGCGCATTTTTCCCCTAATTCGGGCAATGAATTCCAGCGGCGTAGTCTAGAAAATTTCGAAGAGAAAATGGCTGCGGATCCAAAGCTATATGGAAGAGCTATCATTCGGCACTTATTACCGCCAAACGAGAGAGCCATTGGCCCAGTTGAAGGTGCCGACATAGTTCTGACTTTTCGTAATGTACATAACTGGATGGCTCGCAACGAAGACGAAGCTTTCTTTAACACGTTTTTTGATTCCCTAAAGCCTGGCGGAATTCTCGGAGTGGTTGAACATCGTGCACCAGACAGCGCGTCCCGTCAGGAAATGATAGACAGTGGTTATGTTAGTGAAGCGTTTGTTAAAGAAATAGCAGCCCGTGCAGGTTTCGACTTTGTTGCTTCATCAGAAGTAAATGCAAATCTAAAAGATACAAAGGATTATGTTGAGGGCGTTTGGACTTTACCACCGAGTTATCGGCTAGGTGATACTGATAGAGAAAAGTACACTGCTATAGGGGAGTCCGATCGTATGACTTTAAAATTTAGGAAACCTCTTTAACGACACTTGATAGAAGCGCGCTTGCTGCGAGCGCTGAATTCTTTGTTAAAAAGGTGAGTGAATTGATGACATAATGCTCACATGCGACTCATTTACTCAACCTTTTTGCCTCGACTTCTACTCCCTCGCTGATCGCTCAACTTTTTAAGAGCATTTTTTAATTGATCAAAATATATCCAAGCACAGGCTTCTTTTTGCGAAAATTACTGCCGATATGGTTTTGTTTGTTTGTATTTTCTTCAAGCAACGCACAGGATGTAGTGATTGGTGAAAACGCCGATGGTCGGTTGACGGTTCGTGCTACACGATTCGACAGCGAGATAAATATAGATGGAGAACTAGACGAATCCGTTTACGAAACTATCGCACCAATTTCAGATTTCATTCAAAACATTCCAACTGAGGGAGCACCGGCGAGCGAACGAACCGAAGTCTGGGTTTTTTACAATGACGATGCCATCTATGTTACTGCAAAAAATTACGAATCTGTGCCGGAAGAAGATTGGGTCGCCAATGAAATGCGCCGCGACACTTTTCAGTTGCGTACTAACGATTCGTTTTCCGTCATGCTCGATACCTTTTTGGACCGGCGTAACGGTGTAGCGTTCTTAGTTTCTCCAATTGGTGGATTTTCAGATTTTGCAATATC
>DFQD01000086.1 GCA_002377605.1 Gammaproteobacteria bacterium UBA3498
CCGCTCAAAATAGCATTACGGCAGAATATGTCAAGGTTCACGCGGGTTTCCGCAGTTTCCTAAATGATCTAAGTGACTGATTTTTATTTGCTTGAGAACGCTTTTACAGAGTAAAAACTGAAAATTATTTGTCATGTTTGCGTTCAATTTTGAGACAATTTTTTGTTCAAAAATTAAGCAATTTTGTCTTCAAGAATCCGTTTATGAAAATTTTCTTTCAGTACATTTAGAGAAAATTCTTAGAGTAAATTCCTTATTCGATCCACGAAAATCACAAGAAAATTAGACAAAAACATAGCGCGATACTATGCAACTGTGGCCGCGCTGAAACTGCCAAAATAGGAGCTATTACCGAAGTTGGCTTGCTTGATTATGCACTGGAGGTGATTTACTCTAACCTACTGTATGTACTGTAAATATTTGCGCTTTGTTGCAAACAATTCTCATTTAGATTTGCAGGAAATTAGAGCAGATAGCAACACTTAACAATAATAAGTAATTTTCTCCAAAAAATAGCTACAGATTTTTAAAAGCCTACTAAGGAGGCGACTAACCCGTGAATCCAAAACTAACCCGACGACGCTTCATCAAGGGGGTAATTGCCTCTGGTGCAGCTGCGACTACCACTGCTGCGTGGTATTCCGCAACTGGCCAGGAAAGACCCTCCGGATTTGTTGAGCGTTTAGTTCGAATCAATGTAAACGGCCAGGTCCGCAATGTTGATGTTGAGCCTCAAGAAACTTTGGCATCGACCCTGCGTTATAAGCTTGGCTTAACCGGAACCAAACTCGGATGTAACCGCGGTGAGTGCGGTGCATGTACTGTGCTAGTGAACGATGTTCCTACCTACGCATGTTCAGTACTGACTCATTCTTTCAAGAATGATCGCATTGAGACCGTTGAAGGCCTTGAAAGTGCAAACGGAGATCTTCATCCGGTGCAACAAGCATTCGTGGAAGAACTTGCTCCACAATGCGGTTACTGCACACCAGGACAAATTATGTCTGCGGTGGGATTACTTCGAGAAAATCCAAGTCCAACCAGAGATGAAGCGCGACATGCCCTGGCTGGCAACATTTGTCGTTGCGGATCTTATGACTCTTACCTCGACGGCGTTATGCGTGCAGTCGAACTAACAGGATAACTATCATGGCATATATGCATATTGGAAAAGATTTTACTCCACCAGATGTGCCAGGTAAGGTCACTGGCCGGATTAAGTATGCAGAAGACTACACCCGCGAAGGGATGGTCTATGCAAGATTACTAACAAGCCCCATTCCCCATGCACGTGTACTAGACATCGATGCGTCTGAAGCATTAGCGATGGACGGGGTGTTTGGCATACTCACCGCGGATGATGTTTATCCTGACGGTGAACCTCAAAGCACAGGATTAAAAATTCTCACTAATGAGCCTACACTGGTTGGTGAGCCTATTCTGGCTCTGGCTGCGGTAGATGAAAAGACAGCCGAGACTGCAATTGCTGCAATCTCAGTTACTTTTGAAAGACTGCCTTTTGTATTAGATCCACTGGATAGTCTTGCCGAGGGTGGAGGTAATGCTTACCCGGGTGACACTAACACTTTTGTATTCCGTCAGGGTTTTGCCACTGAAAAGTGGACAGCAGATCAGGTAGCTAGCTTCCGTGCTGGTAATGAACCTACTGCTGAACCACAGCAAACTGTTGAATACGGAGATCTGGAAGCTGCATTCGCAGAATCAACTTATGTTTACGAAGGCACCTTTACCAACGCCGGTTATCCGCACATGTCTATGGAGCCACGTTCTGCGTTGGCCTATTGGGAAAACGGAAAGCTTTATCTCCACGGTGGTTCTCAAAGTTTGACTGCATTCGCTGACGGTATTGCCGGCATCATTGGTGTACCAAAAGCGGATCTGGTTTTCATTAACGAGGCAACAGGTGGTGGATTTGGGCAGCGAGCCCGAGCTGGATCGGTTCCGGTTTATGCAGTACCAGCTAAGCTTTCACAAAAAATTAATCGACCTGTAATGATGCGTGCTACTCGAGAAGAAGAATTCACGATCGGTGGTGCACGTCAGGGTCTAACCGGTTGGATCAAGGTTGGCTTTAAGCCTGACGGTGTCATGGCAGCCTGTGACCTTTGGATAGTTTCCGATAACGGCGGTAAAGGTGGAGGAGCTGATGCTTTTTCAGCAGCTGATTGTATTAGCGTGCTTTACCAAACTGACGCAGTTCGTTTCCGCGGTACTGCAATCGGAACTAATACTGCTCATCGCGGTGCGCAGCGTGGTCCAGGCCAGAACCAAATTGCTCCAATCATTTCCCCAATCATGGACGTTGCAGCTGATGAGTTAGGCGTAAGCCGATTTGATATACGCAAAATCAATACTCCAATGACTGGTGATGTTGGTGGTCCACAGCGTATTCCATTTACTTCTGCTTACATGCCGGAAGCGTTGGAAATGGCGCGGGAACAATTTGGATGGGATGAACGTCAATCACGTCGTCGTCAGCAAAACGGCAGCAAAGTGGTGGGCCTTGGTATTGGCCAGGGTTATCACAACGCAGGTCGTTCTGGCATGGACGGAATCGTTATGATGGGTCCAGATGGCCGTCTTAAAGTTCACAACGGTGTCGGTAACTTAGGTACATACTCTTATGCTGCTGTTTCACGGGCTGCAGCTGAAGTTCTTAAGATGCCTTGGGACCGAGTAGACATTATTACTGGTCGCACTGACTTACATCTTCCTATTACTTCGCCTCAAGACGGCAGTAACTCAATCTTTACTAACACTCGTACCTTCTACGGTGCAGCACAAGACATGTTACTGAAGATGAAGGAAATCGCAGCAAACGATCTTGGAGGAGCGCCAGAGGATTACGACATTTCCGATGAGCGTGTGCATCAGATTGCAGATGATTCTGTTGGCATGACTTTTGGAGAGGTTGCATCCCGCGGTATCGAATTGGGCGGCAAATATACTGGCGAAGCAGAGCTCCCAGAAGAACTAGCTGAATGGACACAGATTGCAGCGGATCGATTAGCTGGAACTGGTTTCATGGGCATCTTCCATGACCCACGTCACGAAGGTAATCCTCCTGGATTCACGGTTACTTGTTGTGAGATTGAGTTGGACAAAGAAACTGGCAAAATTGAAATTCACGACATGATCAGCATCGGTGAAGCTGGAACTATCATGCATCCGAAAGGAATGGATAACCAGTTAGTTGGTGGTGCGGTGTGGGGTATCGGACTCTCTGCATTAGAGCGTCACTTATACGACCCTCAAAATGGTATCCCGGCAAGCACTGGCTACTGGCAGAGTAAGGTTCCAACTTATCTCGATTGTCCATTGAAGATTGATACTGGTTGGGTGGATCTGCCAGATCCTGAAAACCCGGTCGGTGCACGTGGTATTGGTGAACCATCACAAGGTTCTGTATCTGCTGCTCTTACGGCGGCGATTACAGATGCATTGGATGGGCACATCTTCGGTGCTTCACCAATTACTACAGACATGATCCTTAACCACATAGCAGGAACGTCGGAAGAATCCGTACCTCTTGCTCAGAATAATTTCCGAGGTTGATATGGTAGCCACATCACATGACGTAATGCCTGATATCGAGCTTTATCAGCCAGCTGATGAAGCAACAGCTCTGGACTTGGCAGCCAGATTAGGTAACGAAGGTTGGCTACTTGGTGGTGGTCAGGATACTTACGGTTGGTTGAAAGACCGCAATAAGAATCCTTCCGCCATGATCGAGCTGACTCAGATTGATGCTTGGAAAGGCATCACCGAGACTGCCGATGGAATTGAGATTGGTGCGGTCACAACGTTGACCGATATCGCTAGAGATCCATTGATCCAATCTCGCTTCGGTCTGTTAGCAGAGGCTGCTGGTATTGTGGCCAGCCCGCAAATTCGCAATGTTGGTACTTTGGGCGGTAACCTGATTCAGGATACTCGCTGCTGGTACTACCGTCGTGGTTTGGACTGCTATCGCGCAGGCGGCAACATTTGCTATGCAGACTCTCCTGAAGGATTGAATCGTGAACATGCACTATTCGGTGCAAGCCGATGTGTCGCAGTGACTCCTTCTGATACTGCGCCGGCATTAGTTGCGCTAGACGCCACTATGGTTGTTTCAAGCGCGAGCGGTCAGCGTGAAATTCCTGCACAGGATTTCTTCGTTGGCCCAGATCGTGACATATTGAACATGACTGTTCTGAATGAAGGTGAAATTCTCACTGCAGTGCGAATTCCAAACACTTGGGCTAACGCCGAGTTCTACTTTGAGAAAGTAGCTGATCGGAACGTGTGGGATTTCGCTCTCGTAAACGTTGCCGCTGCATTCAGAACTTCTGGTGGAAACATTGAAGACGCGCGCATTGTTTGCGGCGCTGTTGAGTGTGTGCCACGGCGTTTGGAAGATGTTGAAGCTGCTGTTCGCGGACAATCACGTTCTGACAGCACAGCAAATTCAGTAGCGGAAATGGCGACCACAGGGGCGCGTCCTTTGAATTACAACAACTTCAAAGTGCCTTTAATGCAAAATTTGGTTAAAAGAGCGATCCGGGGCTAAGCCTCGGATTTTCTCCATTAGCTGAGAAACACTAATTAGAATAAGAGGGTAGTACAGTGGGAGAAATAGTCCGCTATAAAAGAGATGTCTGGGGTGAAGAAGTAATCCTTGGTGTTTCTTGGGATTTACTCTATGTCGTTTTCATGGCCATTGTTGTTTTGCTGATTGCCCATGCAATCGTAATGGCAGCTTTGGCTAAGAGAAATTTAGACAGACCGACAGGTGAAGGTCGTCGCATTGTTAGACATGAATCAATTGATCGCTGGTTTCACTGGTTAATGGCGGCAAGTATTCTGGTGCTGATTTTCACGGGAGTAGCACCGATAATTGGGCTGCGAATAGCTTGGCTGGATATTCACTGGATCAGTGGTCTGATTCTTACATTTCTGGTGATCGCACATATTATTCGGGCTTCATTCTGGCAAGACTTTAAGTCGATGTTGTTAATGCCAAAGGATTTTGCCGAGCCATTCGACTCTGCGCGTAAGCCTGGCAAGTATTACTTCGAGCAGAAGGGCATGCATTGGGCGGTAACAGTTGTTGTATTAGCCGTTATCGTGACTGGCGTTTTAATGTTCATGCAAATCGATTCGCCTTTCTGGAATCGAACTAACAGCATGCCGGAAGATCAGCTTGGGCTAGTGTTCTTGTTGCACGGCTTATCAACCCTAGCGTTGGTAGCATTGGCGGCAACCCATATTTATTTCGCATTACGACCAGAAAAGATTTTCTATACCCGCTCAATGGTTTCTGGCTGGATGTCAGAAGACGAATTAGCTGCAAACCATGACCCTGCGAAGTGGTCGCCGAAGGAAGCAGACTGATCGGATAAGATAACTTTTCGGAAGCGGTAAAATATGGATATAGAAGAAAGTATCGAGACCATCGAGTCGGGTTACGAGTTCTTGCTAGCTTATGCGGCACAAGGCAGACCTCCCTCTGATGAGACCGATGGTCCTGGTCCTCATGCAAGACCCACTATTGACGGTATGGCCTCAGCGATGCATTTCCTCTCAGAGGCTTTCGCTAATAGTAAAGAAGATTTTGAACGACTGATTGCTGATGACTGTATAAAGGCAAGTGCAGCTCTTTCTTTTATGTTGAAACAGGAAAAAATAGGATCAGAAGTCGTCGATAACCTTAATGCATCTATCCATTTACGAGCAGTGCTCACTAATCTTTTTCTTTACAGCGAGGCGCTACGTCCTCTGGCAACGGAAGAAGAGAGCGGTATTGTGGCGTACGATGCAATGAAGAAGAATGAATAATTATTATTCCTCGTCCATTCAGGGTTTTTAGAAAAGAAGAGGGAGTTTATACTCCCTCTTCTTTTTTTACGTTGTAAATATGAAATATCCTAATCGACTCAACTTAGCCATTCTCCCGACACCATTAACTCCATTAGAGAAATTCGCCGTGCCGAATTTTGACGGCAAGATATGGGTCAAGCGCGATGAACTAACGGGTACGGAAGTGTCCGGTAATAAAATTCGTAAACTGGAATTCACTATTGCCCATGCCCTGGATAAAGGTTGCGATACATTAATAACATGTGGAGGCGTGCAATCTAACCACTGTCGCGCCACTGCAATTCTTGGAGCGCGGCTTGGCATAAAAGTACATCTGATTTTAAGGGGAGAAAAACCGGAGCACCCCGACGGCAATCTCTTAATGGATTATTTAGTCGGAGCAGAAATCTCTTACCTGCCGGAGCTAGAATGGGGCAGCCATGTGGATCTGGCACACGAGTTACTTCAGCAATATCAGCAACAGGGGTCAAACTCTCATTTTATTCCAACTGGTGCCAGCGATGAGATTGGGCTGTGGGGATACATTGCCGCGAGCGAAGAATTAAAAAACGATTTCGAGACAAACGGTATCTCACCAAACTATATTGTTACTGCAACCGGTTCCGGCGGGACACAAGGTGGTCTGGTTGTTGGTGCAAAACTTTTCGATCTGTCAGGCCAGGTGGTGGCATTTAACGTCTGCGATAATGCGGAATACTTTGATAATAAAATCAGGGAAGATGTCGCTTGCTGGAAGCACCGTTACAATATGAAGTTAAATGAAGACGATTTGGAGATTTGCACGATTGAGGGCTATGTTGGGCCGGGTTACGGCACCGCTGATCAGGAGGTATTTAAAACAATCGCTGAACTAGCCAGAACTGAAGGTCTATTCTTGGACCCAGTCTATACAGGCAAAGCCTTTCATGGCATGGTAACTGAGATTCAGAAAGGTGTTGAAGGCCAGCTACCAGGGGCAAGCAATTTGGTTTTTGTGCACACTGGTGGCCTTTTTGGTGTGTTCCCACAACAGCAGAATTTTAGATTTGACTAACTAACTGTTAGTCAGCAACAGGTATGAGCGATGAGATCTTTTATAAGCAAGAGCCTAGTTTCAATTAGTGGATTTTTATTACTGTTTTATCATGCAGCCAGTTTGTCGCAACCAGATGGTGCCGCCGGAGCTACAGCTGCAGCGGATGGAGTTGCCGGAGCCAGCGGTTACGTTGAGCCACCTGGTCCTGAAATGTATAACACTGAGTACGAAGCAGAGTTACTGACAGGTACATATCAGTTAATTACTGACAGTCTACGTTCTGGCGAAGGTTATTTTTCAGCGGATGGCGAACTGTTTATTTTTCAAAGCGAGGTGCCAGGAGACAATCCTTTCTATCAGATCTTTCTGCGAGATCTAGATACAGGAGATACTCATCGAGTTTCTCCAGGGATTGGGCTGACTACTTGTTCCTGGGTGCACCCAATTTTAGATCGGGTTATGTTTTCTTCGACTCATGAAGATCCTGAGGCATTAGCAAAACAAGCCGAAGAAATTAGTATACGAGAAAGTGGAATTGATAGACCTTATGGCTGGGACTACGATCGCCACTATGAAATCTATCAAGCTAATGCTGATGGTACAGCCATCGTTAATCTGACAAACAGCGATGGGTATGATGCTGAAGGATCTTATTCCACCGATGGCTCGAAAATATTGTTTGCTTCGAATCGGAATGCGTATAACCGCACACTAACCCAGGCAGAACAAAAACTGTTTGATGAAGATTCTGCATACTTCATGGACCTATACATAATGGATTCCGATGGGACTAATGTTAAACAGCTAACTCATTCACCAGGTTATGATGGGGGACCCTTTTTCAGCCCAGACGATAGCCAGGTCGTATGGCGTCGGTTTAACCCTGATGGTATGAGCGCTGAGATTTGGACCATGGATATAGATGGAGGCAATCAGCGTCAGCTAACCGCTGATGCCATGGTGGCCTGGGGGCCTTATTTTCATCCTAGCGGGGATTACATAATCTATTCCAGCAATATACTTGGGCATTCCAACTTCGAGCTGTTTATAGTAGATAAAGCGGGCGTTAATCCGCCGATTAGAGTAACCAATACCGAAGGAACTGACATACTTCCTGTGTTTTCGCCGGATGGTAATAGTCTCGCCTGGAGTACCACTCGAACTTCTGATGGTACTTCTCAGATTCACATGGCTAACTGGAACCACCAGCGCGCCTCGGAATTACTCAGCCTCGACTAGTTTTAGCGAGTAAAGCTGCCATGAAGCGCTTAGGCATAATCTTTCTTCTTTATATGGGTCTGCCTGGCAGTGTCCTAGGGCAGCTCCAGGAGGAGGTCGCAGCGC
Organism: Gammaproteobacteria bacterium UBA3498; assembly: GCA_002377605.1. Classification (GTDB taxonomy): domain Bacteria; phylum Pseudomonadota; class Gammaproteobacteria; order Pseudomonadales; family Pseudohongiellaceae; genus UBA9145. The sequence goes on from DFQD01000086.1 coordinate 8,243, forward strand.
TTCCGGAACCAGAAGCGCCGATTCATCACAGCCTCAAAATTTCGCTAGACCCAATGAATCGAGCGATTACTGTTGAGGATACTATTACCTTCCCCGAAGAATTCCACTCGATACCGATAAACTTTGAACTTAACAGTAACCTATCTATTACGGATAATTTTGGAACCTTAGAGCAGCTAACCAGCAATGAACCGGAAACAAACGTTGGTATTAATACCTCCGGTGGTCTAGCTGCGGAAACCAACGAATATTCCTTAAGTCTTCCCGCAAACAACGATGGCCAGGCTTTGCTTATTTATAGCGGTTCTATTTATGATCTCGCCGAACAATCCAGCCCTGAATACGCCCAGAGCTTTTCCGAGACTTCTGGGATTATTGGCGAACAAGGTGTCTATCTAAATTACGGCAGTGCCTGGTTTCCAATCTTTGGTGAGCAGTTGATGACCTTTGACATGAAGGTACAATTTGCCGACACAGCATCAACTTGGAAGGCAGTGAGCCAGGGGGATCGATTT
>DFQD01000089.1 GCA_002377605.1 Gammaproteobacteria bacterium UBA3498
AGCACCTTGCTCCAGCAATTCTTCGACCAAACGCAACTGACTGCGGAGCACTGCTGCATGTAATGCGGTATAGCCTGCTTTGTTTGCATCGGGGTCAGCGCCTTGATCCAACAAAAACAAAGCAAGTTCTTCATGGCCACTATGCGCAGCCTGAGTTAAAGCACTTACTCCAGACGCTGCAGTGTCGTTTACGTCAGCGCCCGCTTTTAACAAGACTCGCGCAGTTTCTATATCGCCAACTCGCGCCGCGAACATGATTGGCGAAGAACCACCGTGGGCCATTCTAAAATTGCCAGAAGGATTCGTATTGCCCGCGGTGTTTTCTAACTGATACCAGACACTGGATCTGGCGTTCAGATTTGCGCCGTTATCAATCAGTAGTTGCACCACATCGGCATGGCTTTGGGCAACTGCCCACATTAATGCAGTTTGTGATTTTTCCTGTTCAAAAGCGTTTACGTCCGCACCGCGTTCAATCAATAAGGCGACACTTTCTAAATCACCAGAACGGGCTGCGCTCATTAATGGAGTTTCACCCAGTTGCAATGAGGCATTCGGATTAGCACGAGCGTCCAATAACATTTCAAGCAATTCTGCACTGCCGTTAGAAGCGGCGAGCCATATTGGAGTTGCCCCTAATTCATTAGCGGCGTTTACGTCTGCTCCAGCCTCGATTAATAATTGCGCCAATTCCTGATTGTTCCGATGAGCCGCCCAGTGCAATGCAGTGGCACCATCACCCTGACGCTCATCTACCTCTGCACCTGCACCTAATAATTGTTGTACCTGACTTAGATCTCCCGCACGAGCCGCTGCGATTAAGTCAGAAGCCTGCACATGGGCAATCTGGGAAAAAGTAATAATCCCGACAACAAAGCTAAGTAGGAGCCTAGAGGAATTTGGGGAATTTTTATTGTTATCCATACCGCCAAATCCTACGGCATTCATTGCTGAATTGACAGCCCGACAAGGCCGTGGCAAGTTGAATTATTGGGGACCGAGGTCGCTGAATAAGGTATGATTAAGTACAAAGCTAAATCGGCTGCTGGCGGGAAAAACCAAATAAAATAAGCACTTAGTTATTGCTGGAAGCGGTTAGAACAGATGGCCCAAATCCCACTAAATTCGGTAAAAAGCAAACAAGGAAAATACAGGATCTCCCTGTTCGCTATAATTCTCCTATTCCCCTGTGTGTCACTAGCGCAATCAGGGGCAGAGTTACTCAACGCAACACTGAATCAATATTGCTTAGCTTGTCATAACGATGTCCTAAGTAATGCAGACATATCGTTCCAAAATGTCGACCTTTCTGATTTATCAGCTCATGGTGGCCTGCCAGAAAGGATGTTATCTCAGCTGCGAAATCGTCGCATGCCGCCGATGGAAATGCCAAAACCTTCAGAAGAAGTTTATCTCGAACTTGTTAATTGGCTGGAAACAGAAATCGATGCTTTAGCTGCGGCAAATCCTAACCCTGGTAGAACAGACACATTTCATCGGATAAACAGGGCGGAATATGCAAACGCGATTCGTGACTTGTTGAACATAGAAGTCGATGTTGAAGAACTATTACCAGCAGATGACATTGACGCCTATGGTTTCGACAACATGGCTGATGTTCTAACTGTGTCTCCTGCGTTAATGGAACGTTACTTATCAGCCGCGCGGAAGATTTCCCGTCTATCTCTAGGAGAAACTCCGGCAGGACCATTATCCACAAGATACGAAGTGCCTATTCTTCTAAATCAAGATGATCGCATGAGCGATGACCTCCCCTTCGGTTCCCGAGGAGGTGTTGCCATGAAACATTACTTTCCTGTCGCAGGACAATACGATCTAGCCTTACGGCTGCATCGCAACTATGTAAATTACATTCGTGGCATGGGTTCAAGCCACGAACTGCAAGTGCGTTTTGATGGCATGCTAATTGAAAATTTTCAAATAGGTGGCGAGGAACCGGACGTATTGCAGGCACCGGCAAGCTATGGTGGCAATCAATTCGGCGACCGCGAATGGGAAGACTACATGCTTTTTGCCGATTCAAATCTGCGCCTGCGTTTTGATGCTGAAGCCGGACCCCATGTGGTTGGCGTTTCCTTCGTCAGAAAATTCACCGAACCAGAGGGTGTATTGCAACCTCCTCAGTCCGTATTTGCTGCCGCGGTGAATGAAATGCGCGATGGCAACGCTGCTATTGAAGAAGCGCAAATAACTGGGCCGTTCGAACCGGCAGGACCAGGTGACACTCCAAGTCGTCAGGCGATTTTTATCTGTACACCAGAGCAAGGGAATCAAAGATCAGAAGAAATCTGTGCGACGGAAATTCTTTCCAGCCTGGCGAACCAGGCTTATCGACGACCTCTAATTCAGGAAGATATAGATACGTTGATGAATTTCTATCGAGTCGGTCGCGGTGATGGTCAAGAAGGTTTTAGTGCTGGTATTCAATTAGCAATTGAGCGCATCCTGATTTCTCCTGACTTCTTATTTAGAGTTGAGGAAGACCCATTAAATGTGCCTCCTGGCACTGACTTTGAGTTAAGTGATTTGGAATTAGCTTCGCGGCTTTCTTTCTTCCTCTGGAGCTCCATACCAGATCCCGAGCTTTTAGCAGTAGCAGAAAGTGGCGGATTACAAAATCCTCAAGAGCTGGAAGAACAAACACTTCGCATGCTGCAAGACCCTCGCAGTAATGCATTAGTTAAAAACTTTGCCGGACAATGGTTGTTCCTACGTAATCTGCGCTCATTGGTGCCGGACGCAGTGGAATTCCCTGAGTTCGATGAGAACCTGCGCGAGGCATTTCGTCAGGAGAGCGAGCTCTATTTTGAAAGCCTGTTGAGGGAAGATCGCTCAGTTTTAGATCTACTCGGCGCTGGATATACCTATGTTAATGAAAGGCTGGCGCGCCACTACGGTATTGATGGGGTATATGGTAGCCATTTCCGTCGCGTTGAACTAGAAGGTGAACTTGCAGAACAACGGGGCGGCATCCTCGGCCAAGGCAGCCTATTGACCGCAACTTCCTATGCCAATCGAACTTCTCCAGTGTTAAGAGGCAAATGGGTACTGACCAATATATTAGGCACTCCTCCTCCTCCACCTCCGGCAGATGTTCCTGATCTTCCAGAAACTGGTGAAGACGGTCAGCCCGCAACCATTCGTGATCGTATGATTCAACATCGGGCTAATCCAAACTGTGCCGTATGTCACTTGCCCATGGACCCTCTGGGTCTGGCACTGGAAAACTACGATGCTATTGGTCGCTGGCGTTTCACCGGTGAAGCAGGCTTAGATATCGATGCTTCGGGACAATTACCAAACGGGCAGGCCTTTTATGGACTGAATGGTCTAAGAGAGATTTTGATGGACCGTAGCGGCGAATTTGCAGGAACTGTGACAGAAAAATTATTTGCTTATGCAATCGGGCGACCGCCCGAATACTTTGATAAGCCGACGGTTCGGGATATAACCCGTTCTGCAGAGTTGGATAACTATAGCTGGTCGTCTATTATTACGGGCATAGTAAAAAGCGCCCCTTTCCGTACGCGGAGGTCAGAATTATGATCATTACTAAGAAGGCAATTTCTCGTCGCGCGGTACTTCGGGGTCTTGGCGCCGCAGTAGCATTACCTATGCTAGACGCCATGATTCCTGCCATGGCCAATACAGCGCCAAAACCTGTTCGTCGTCTCGGAATAGTCTATGTTCCCAATGGTATGCGTATGGACCATTGGACTCCTTCGACTATAGGCAGTGGTTTTAAATTCCCTACTGTTCTTAAACCAATGGAGCCGTTCCGAGAAAAAATTCAGATTCTGTCTGGACTTCATGGTGTCGACGGCGAAGGTCCTCATGCCAGAGCATCCACACGCTTTCTGACCGGTGTAGCTTCTACCCGGGATAATGGAGCTAACCTACGTGCTGGAATTTCCATGGACCAAATTGCCGGAAGAATGCTAGGAAATGAAACCCAGCTTGCAACACTAGAACTGGCCATTGACGGCCGCGACTTTGCCGGCTCATGTGATGAAGGTTTCAGTTGCGCCTACACCAATACAATCACCTGGGCCAATGAGACAACTCCATTGCCAATGGAAAATAATCCTCGAGCAATTTTTGAACGGTTGTTTGGCGACACAGGTAGCACCGATCCTGAAGTACGTCGCGCGCGTTTAGGCAAAGATGCCAGCTTGCTAGATTCTGTGACTGAACGTGCTAACGAAATGTATAAAAAATTAGGAGCCAATGATCAAACCAAATTGGCCCAATATCTGGAAGCAGTGAGAGACGTAGAACGCCGCATTCAAATGGCGGAAGCTCAAAGCGATCGCGAATTACCAGTAGTCGATCAACCTGCTGGTATTCCTGACACCTTTGGCGAACATGCTCGCCTGATGTTCGATATGATGGCACTGGCCTGGGAAACTGATATGACTCGCGTTGCCACATTCATGATGGGACGCGAAATTACCGGACGGACTTATGCCGAGATTGGTGTGCCTGATGCTCACCATCCAATTTCACATCACCAGCGTGACCCAGTGAAACTAGAAAAGCTGCTCAAGATCAATTCTTATCACATGACTTTCTTTGCTGAGTTCTTAGAGCGGCTTCGGACCTCTGAAGATGCTGATGGCTCAATGCTGGATTCTTCAATGATCATTTACGGCGCTGGGATGGCAGACAGTAACTCGCATTATTCGCGCGACTTACCAATTTTGTTAGCAGGAAACGTTAGTCATGGCGGATATCATTTGCAATACCCTGAAGGCACGCCGCTATCTAACTTACATTTAAGTCTGTTGGATAAATTAGGAACTCCAGTAGAGTCCTTAGGTGACTCAAGTGGACGACTCTCGATTTAAATTATAGCGAAACGGAAAAGAAAACAGCCGGAGATTGATTAAAACAGCCTTGAGCAGTTTCACTGCTTTTACTTTCCGTGGCCAACTCAGCAAATGCAATTTACTAAACGTTTATTGGCTATTCTCGCTAAGCCCTAAAGCAACCCATTCGGGCTCAGTTGCTCGGGACGAAATGGCCACAACAATATACTGTTTACCTTCATGCATATAGGACATTGGGGCACCGGTAGTGCCAGCTCCAAGATCTATTTCGAAGACTGTGTTGCCTGTCGATTTATCGTAGGCCCGGAACAGAGTCCCCCAACGCCAGGACTCATCGTAACCTGTATCAGCTACATAACCGCCCGGCACTGTTCCTACAACCGCATCACTGCCTTCACCGACAAATAAAAGTGATTTAGTTACTAACGGAGCGGGTCGATTTGGAATTCCCAAGGAAGGTAAATCCAAATCTTTTAGTAAAGGATGTTTTAGCGGCCCGTCTCCATTTGCGACTGACCACTCCAACTCTCCAGTATTCATATTAAGTGCCGTAACCCTCCCATAAGGAGGCTTAACGATGGGAAGCCCCTGAATGGTCGGCGCACTCGGTGCTTCATCAGGAATTGAATGAGTCATGGTTGCAAATTCGGAATTGGTTGGAGCGATACCCAAATTACCCGGATTGCTGTAGGAGACTGCAAAGTATGTTCCTGTTTCGGGATCGAATGCACCAGTATTCCAATTACCACTGCCCCAAGCATCGGGAACAGTGATCGTTCCTTGGAACCCTCCTTCAACCCATGGAGATGGAGGCGTATAAATTGGTCCTAGTACGAAATCGTCTATAAGTTCTAATGCCCTGCTGCGTAATTCTGGAGTGAAATCGATCAAATCATTTACTGTTATCCCCTGGCGATCGAAAGCCGGGGGCTTGGTAGGAATTGGTTGAGTTGCGGAAGTCGCTTCACCTTCGACAGTTGATTGAGGAACGGGAGTTTCTTCAATTGGCCATACCGGTTTACCGTTGGTGCGGTCAAACACATACACAAAACCGTTCTTGTTCGCCTGCATTACAGCCTTAATTGTGCGGCCATTCACTGTAATGTCACCCAATATAGGAGGACTACTATTATCATACTCCCAAAGATCATGATGAATCATCTGGAAATGCCAGATTCTTTCGCCGCTTTCTGCATCCAGCGCGACAAGGCTATTTGCAAACAAGTTGTCTCCTGGTCGATGACCACCATAATAGGCAGACGTTGGGGAACCTAAAGGAACGTATACGATACCCAGCTCGTTGTCGGCAGATAAGCAACACCAAGACCCTATGTCCCCTGACCACTCAGCAGATCCTTCTCCCCAAGTCTCATAACCAAACTCTCCTGATCTGGGAACAACATTAAATTCCCACTTAAGCTCACCATTTCTTACATCGAAACCTCGAATATTTTCCGGCGCTGCCTCTTTCCGATTACCACCATCACCGGCACCATTTAGAAAACCACCTATCACCGCGATGTTACCAATAACTAAAGGGGAAGTAGTAAGTGCAAAATTGTTCGCGTCCGCGGCATTGTAAGTAAGATTGACTCTGCCCGGTTCCTCACGACCAAAATCAGGAAAGGTTTCACCAGTTTGTGGATTTAGCGCATAAAGATAGTTACCTCGCACCACCATGAGCCGCTGGTCGATGCCCTGTTTCCAGTGGGCTATGCCGCGGGAACTGATCCCGGCCGCTTCCAACAAAGTTGATTGATAGGGTTCTTGAGTCCAGACTGACTCTCCTGTTGCTGGATCAAATGCTTCCACAAAACCAAAAATATTTGGAGCATATAAAACGCCATCTATTAATAGGGGAGTTGATCGCAGGTTTTTCTCAAAACCTAATCCATTGTACTCATTCCGCAGAGAAGCAGCGGTAGCATCTCTTCGCCACAAGATACTAATTTGGTCCACATTACCTGCATTGATCTGATCTACCGGAGAGTAGCGGTTGAATTTATTGTCGCCGCCAAAGTAAGTCCATGCACCTTCTTCATAAGACTGCGCGATTGAAGACTTTGCTCCAACAATTGACGCAATCAGTGCAATAGCAAATAGAGCGATATCAGATTTTTTGAAGAATGGCTGTATTCTCAATAACATCAGTGCTACCTCTTTTTAAATTACTCAGACCATAAAATTTGAATTAACGATTACAATTTAATCATTATCGCCGGGCTTACTGATCTCTAAATCCATTATCTTTAATGAGGTAACCCTGTTTTGCTAATGGCGCATACGCATAGTAGTGGGAGCCAATTAAGAAAGCTTCCTAAAACTTAA
>DFQD01000195.1:0-679 GCA_002377605.1 Gammaproteobacteria bacterium UBA3498
TTTCCATTAAATTAAACAGTCGCTAGCGTGGGCACTAGCTCAGATTATCATTGATAACTTGTAACAGCTCTTCAGTAAGCTGGGAGGAATCCTCAGACACTTCCATTTCCTCTGTTACTACATTAATTACATTTTCTGTTCGTAAAAGCCGAACACTAAAGTCTCTTACCTCAGCAATCTCATCATCACTAGAACCGAACCAGCGGCCAATTAAACTTGGCCCATCATCCTCTTCAGGAATACCTGCGAACTGAACATTAAAAATAGATTGATCTCTGTCACTGGTTACGATATTGATTTGAGCATTCTCCAATGCTTGCCGAACCTGCACCCAAGCACGATTATAATCAACCTTGAGCTCTAGCATCGGGTCACCCGACTCATCTTCAATCAAGTTTGCTTTCGCTTCAGCCTCGATATTGCCTGCCAATAGGCTAGCAGAGGACGCTTGATAAACATCATTTCTATCCGCAAGGTATTGTGAAACTGAAGTGAGTATTCGTTGCTCTAAATCAGGAGAATTAGACTCTTCCGGCCAACTGATAATTAGTGGTACGACTTCAGAATTTAAATTTTCATGGTGTAAGATATACACCTCAGACGAACCAGAATGGAGTCCCGGCTCAATTTTGATCTGGTACTTATGACGCTTTTCATCATCTCCACCAACTTCAACCCA
>DFQD01000195.1:1047-3534 GCA_002377605.1 Gammaproteobacteria bacterium UBA3498
TCTGTCCAGTAATCTCTAATTAGAGGCCAAACTTGACCAGGAGTTGCATCAATTACAATCCACCGACGATCTGCCAAGCTTTGAATTACTACTCCTTCACGCCTTCCTCGTTCGATAGGCTTAGGCATCGGTACATCCTCAAGCGCTGTCAAGGAGGAGAATCTCTCAGGGATTACATACAGCTGATCAAGTGTGTAGCTATCCAGCTGGTTCGGTATTTGCATCTGCGGTGCGGTGTTTGCATTGAGATAATCATCGCCCGGATCCGGAAATAGCCCCTCGTCTCCCAGCATATAATTGCAAGAACTAAGAGCGACAAAGCCCGCTAAAAGCAATAGATTTCTAATGTTCAATCTTTATTTCCCTCTTCAGGCGGCTTCTGGAAAAGAAACGCCCGCTTGTTCTAAAGCAGCTGTTACTTCGATGTGATATTTCACGTCAAGTTCCACAAGTGGCAACCGTATTCCTGGTCCAATTAGACCCATTTTTGCTAAGGCCCATTTTACCGGAATCGGGTTCGCTTCGAGGAACAAATTCTGATGCAACAGTGCTAATTTACTATCGATTTCCGCAGCGGCAACAAAATCTCCAGCTAAAGCCAATCCGCACATTTCAGCCATCAGGCTGGGGTTCACGTTAGCAGTAACAGAAATGGTTCCGTCGGCGCCACCTTCCATCAGCGACAAAGTAATAGCGTCTTCTCCACTGTAAACCTTTAAGCGATCACCACAACTTTTTACGAGCTCATGGCCGCGCATAATGTCTCCAGTCGCATCCTTAATACCTACAATATTTTCAAGATCAGCCAATCGATTTACCGTTTCCAAGCTCATATCACAGGCGGTACGCCCAGGTACGTTGTATAGAATCTGTGGTATATCGATTGCGTCGGCCACAGCCTTGAAATGTTGATAAAGGCCTTCCTGCGAGGGCTTATTGTAATAAGGAGTCACCAATAGCGCTGCATCCGCGCCATGTTCTGCAGCAGATTTTGTGAAATAAAGGGCTTCTTCTGTTGAATTTGAGCCAGTGCCAGCGATGATTGGAATTCTCTTGCCTGCTACTTCCACACAGTGAGACACCAAATCGCAATGTTCTTGAACACTCAACGTAGCTGATTCACCGGTCGTTCCCACCACAACTATGCCATTAGTTCCGGCATCTACATGCCAATCCACAAGGCGATCAAGTGCCGGGAGATCAATAGTCCCATCCTCGCGCATTGGAGTCACTATAGCGACCAAACTACCTGTTAATTCTATGGACATAATCGCCTGCTTTCTAATCCGCAGACTTTACCATATTGGCAAATCCGGGACCAAAATATGAAACTTTAATCGGTCAGAGGTTTTGATTGAACCTTGCTGGGCCAGGCGTTAATTATGGCTTTAATCAGAGTAGCTAGCGGAATGGCAAAGAACACGCCAGCCATGCCCCAAATTCCGCCAAAAAAAAGCACAGCAGCAATAATAGCAACCGGATGTAAGTTAACCGCTTCAGAGAAAATAATGGGGACGAGAACATTACCATCAATTATTTGCAGAATCAGATAAGCTAGAGTTACCGAATAGAATTCTCCCGTAAATCCCCATTGAATATAGGCAATAGCAACGACCGGAATAGTTACAGTTATCGCACCTATATAGGGAACAATGACTGAGACCCCAACTAAAACTGATAAAGCCAGAGCATAGTTAATTCCGACAATGATAAAAATTAAGTAGGCGGCACTCCCTACAATTATTATTTCTACAACCTTGCCTCTAATGTAGTTTGCAATCTGCTCATCCATCTCCTGCCAGATGGCGTTCATTAATGGTTTGTTCCGTGGTAGAAAGTTTCCAAACCAGAGCACTAACTCATCTTTGTCTTTCATCATAAAAAAGACCAGGATTGGCACGAGTATTAGAAAAATAAACCAAGCAAATAACGACGGTAGACTTGCCAAGGAAAACTCAAGAATCGTTTGGCCGAACCCTCGGACTTCGCCACTTAAACTGTTGACGGCTTGTTGCACCCATTGTTCAGAGAACACATCGGGATAGTTTTCAGGAAGATTTCTTAAAGCCTCTTGGCCCTGGTTCACTAAATTAGGAACTTCATCAACCATACGTCGTAGCTGATTCCACACCTGAGGAAGAACAAAGAAGAGCAGCATTGTAAAAATGCCGACAAACAATATATAAACTGAAGCAAATGCTAGTTTCGCTGACATCCCCTGGCGCAGCACTAAATTTACCAAGCCTTGCATTAAATAACTGATGATAATTGCGGCTACTAACGGCGCTAAGATACCCCCAAATAATAAGAGAATGATTAATCCTGCACTAAGCAAAATTACTAAAATAATGGATTCTTCGTCATGGAAGTAACGATCAAAGAAATCGTTGAGCAATTTTTTCATGCAAAAAACTTTCCTCGTACTTAACTTTTCCTAATCCAATAAAAATAAGCGCTATCACTCTTCTGAAAATCAAGAATCTGATG
>DFQD01000168.1:0-5436 GCA_002377605.1 Gammaproteobacteria bacterium UBA3498
TTGAGCAGCAAGATTTGCTGTTTCTCCCGGATCGTTTAATAAGTCATATAAGACCAATTTGTGTCCGAGAGGTGCATCGGTGCCCCATCCTCCAGCAGGAGGCATTAAACGGCCGGTTGCATCTATCGCGTCATCGTCAAAATCACTGAGTTTAAACTTAATAAGTTTCCAGCGTTCATCCCTAATCGCCATTGTTGCTCCAGAACGCCAATAAAGAAAATCATGGGGACTCTCTTCCTCTTCTCCCTTTAAATAGGGCAGCAGATTTACGGTATCTTCTGTTTCGATCTCTTGTCCCGCCGCAGCAGTGAATGTACCGAACAAATCGAGAGATATTACCGGAGTGTCCAGTACACGATTTTTTTCGAGCTCGGCAGGCCAGCTCAGAATAAAGGGAATGCGTATTCCACCTTCCTGATGATAACGTTTGAATCCTGCAAGCTCACCGTTTGAACACGCGTTACTGATGTATCCAGCACATCCATTATCACTTAGGAACGCAATGATGGTGTTTTCATACTGCCCGATGTCTTTCAATTTTTGAACGACTCTACCAACACTATCGTCTAAGGATGAAACCATGGCTGCATAAACCCGGGACGCCATGTTGCGAATATGGCCATAACGATCTAGATATTGTTTGGTTGCTTGTAATGGTGTGTGAGGCGTGGTGTGACTTAAATAAAGAAAGAATGGGTCATCTGCATGATTATCAATAAAGGCTATGGCCTCATCGCTGAAAACATCTGTTAGATATTCATCGACCTGCACCTGCTCTCTGCCTCTATATATTCCGTTGTAAGGAGTTCGCTTTGTTGGAGCATCATTGCGAGCGTACTCGCCACCCTCCGGCAGAGTTTCAAAAAACTGGGAACCCCCCGCTAATACACCAAAATATTCGTCAAACCCTCGACTCAAGGGATGGTGTTCTTCACCGTGCCCTAAATGCCATTTACCAATCATTCCGGTGGTATAGCCCTGAGCTTTTAGCGCATCTGCTATGGTTCGTTCATTAATGTCCATTCCAGCGGAGCCGTCGCGGCGAGCAGGATTGAATTCCCAGCCATGCCGCTGTTGATAACGCCCGGTTAATAGCCCTGCTCGGGAAGGACTGCAGACTGGGTGGGAGACGTAACCTTGGGTAAAACGAATCCCTTCACCTGCTAAAGCATCGATATGAGGTGTTCTAATCTCCTCGCTGCCATAAACACTGGTATCTGCATAGCCCAAATCGTCGGCAAAAATAAAAACGATATTGGGTTGCCTTGACTGTGCTGCAATTGATGAAGCTGTGAGAACTGTAAAAACTGAAACCAACACTCTTGCCAGAGTTTTTATTTTCACTTATTTACCTCTTAGTTTTCGACGTACAGATCACGTAATAGATTTAGCAATGGTTGTCGAAGGTTCTGCTGGCTGTAGTCTTCTTTGAAATAGCTTGTATAAACGGCAACTAAATCGTATCGCGGATTAACTACCAATGCCTGACCTCCCCAACCGCCTTTGATCATAAAGCCGTCTTCATCAATGTAGTCCCATTGATAACTACTATGGCTCCCATCATCTCTGATAAGATTCGGATTGGGCTCATCTAACAAGCGCTCTATAAATTCCTGCGAAACAATTCTATTGTCACTTACGGCTGAATAAGAAGGTGTAAACAACAGACCAAATCTCGCCATGTCCCGCATATTAGATAAAAATCCACCATGCGTTAATGGGATGCCATAACGATAAGCCAGAAAAGATGCATCAGATTCGGCACCGATATATCTCCAAACTTCACGAGAAAAAGTATCTTGAAATGGCTCACCGGTTATTTTTTCAATCAGCCAGCCCAAGATAAATGTATTAACTCCTGAATAAGAAAATTGTTGGCCTTGATCGTTATGCTTTGTAGTTTCCAGAGTGGAAAGAAAGTCGTAAGGATTGTCTGGAGCACCCTCATCTCTATAGCCATCTCCTATAGCCATTGAATACTGGTAATAGCAAGACTGTCGGTTTTCATATTCATCCTGGCAATCAAGGCCGGTAGCCATATCGAGAATGTTTCGTACAGTAATTCGGGCAAATTCAGACGATGAGAGTTCGGGTATGTAGTGCTCAATGCCTTTATTGGTATCAATGAGGCCTCGCTCCTCAAAGATCCTAACTAAAAGAGCTGGTATTACTTTGGCGACTGACCAGTAGATTGGTTTTTCGTGGGGCTCCATTCGAGGATAGGATTCGAATACAACTTTACCTTGATGAAGAATTAATAAACCTAAAGTTGTTGTTGCATCACTGGCCAAGAATTCAGCAAATGGTATTTTTCCACTTGCGGTTTCGACCTGAAATGTTGCTATTTCAGAATTTGACCTAAGCTGAAGTTCACTTACTTGACCCGATCGATAAACATTAACTGTCGGAAAAAGCTGGTGCACATTTTTGTGCATCCATGCCATTTGTGTGCCTGTTACTGTCCACCAGATATCCTCGATGGGCAACGATCTGTGCCGTTGCTGAACTTCTTCCCAACTGCTTGCCGATACAAACTCATTTGTCTCAGCTGCCAATAAGCCAGCAGCAGGCCAAGATAGAAATGCACCGATTAGAGAAGCGTTCTTTATAAGCTTTATCACCATAACGTCGAGAATGCCGCAATCCTCCATATATGTACAGGCACACAATAGATAGGAGCTATGTAGCGATGTTAGACTGGAGTAAATTTACCTAAACCCAAATACCCCATGAAACTAGACTCTCAAGTCAAGGTACTCCTGGAAAGCATTGAGAAATCTGGAGCATTGCCTTTTAATGCATACTCCGCGCAGGAAGCACGTGCAGTTTACGATAAGGCTAGCGAGGCAGTTAGAGGGGTTCCGCCAGCACCTCATAAGATTGAGACCATCGAGATTCCCGGTTCGCTAGGACCTATTCCTGCATGGGTCTACAAGCCATCTGAGAATTCTGACTTGCCAGTATTGGTTTACTACCACGGAGGTGGCTACACCATTGGCTCATTAAAGAGCCACGATTGTGTCTGTCGAGGCATCTGTGTAGAAGCTGACTGTATTGTGGTGTCAGTAGATTATCGATTAGCCCCGGAAAATAAATTTCCCGCGGCAGTGGAAGATGCCTGGGACGCTGCAGTGTGGGTTGCAGAAAATGCAAACTCTTTGGGAGGAAATCCTAATAATATCGCTATAGGTGGAGACAGTGCTGGTGGCAACCTAACTGCAGTAGTCTCTCTAATTGCGAAGGAGTCAGATGGACCACAATTCATTTTTCAGTTGCTAATTTATCCTTGTGCCGATATGAGTTGTGGATTTGAATCTCATCAAAAATTTGGTAAAGGTTATCGTCTAACCAACGAATTAATTGATTGGTTTTATGATCATTACTTCTCTGAAGATGATGATAGGAGTCACTGGAAAGCATCTCCTCTAAATGCGTCAGATTTAAGCGACTTACCATCAGCCTTTGTGGTTAGCGCCGGCTTCGATCCGTTACAAGATGAGAACAAAGCGTACGCTGAGAAATTGGAGAGAGCTGGAGTTAAGATTAAACATTCTCATTATGAAAATATGATTCATGGCTTTTTAACCATGCCAGGAGTGCTTGATAAGGCTAAGGAAGCTATAAGCGAATGCGCAAAAGAATTAAAGCTAGCCTTTAGCAAAGGATGAAATCATTCTCTCATCTGTTCTAGATAAATTAAGAAATCTCGATCACGGGCCCTAGACATGGATATAAAACACATTATCAAATCCTTATTGGCAATCAGCATTATCATTTCAGTAAACCCTGCATTAGCACGATGTGATAGTGATCGGCCAGGAGCTCAAACAGCCCAAGGCGTAGTTTATGCAGATACCAATAACAATGGCATGCGTGAATCCTATGAAATCGGCATTGCCAATGTGGCTTTATCTAATGGGTGCGATGTGGCCATCTCAAACAGTGACGGAAGGTACGAAATTTCTGTCGCACCTACGGAGATAATTTTCCTTTCTAAGCCGGCAAACTATTTGGTGCCGGTTGATGAAACCAATGTGCCGCAATTTTTCTATAAACATTATCCAAATGGAACTCCGGCGCAAATTGCCGGTACATCGGTTGAATGGATGTGGCCCGTTATAGAAGCCACAGGCCCACTGCCAACATCCGTTGACTTTCCTCTTATACCAATGGAATCCGAAATTGAATTCCTCGCTCATGGATTTGCTGACACTCAGGCTCAGTATGAAACTGGCCAGGATATGATCCGGGAAGATCTGGTTAATCCCTTAATTAACAATCCTTTTGGAGTTGAATTTGGGCTAACTGTTGGGGATGTCGTATTTGATAACTTAGAGCTGTATGACAGACATAAGGCCATGATGGGTTTAATGGGAATCCCTCAATGGTATTTGCCTGGCAATCACGATATGAACTTTGAATCGCCTAACGCCCAATTTGCCAATGAGACTTACAAGAAGCATTTTGGACCACCCTATTATTCTTTTGATTATGGCAATGTGCATTTTGTCGCACTAAATAACGTGGAGTATGCAGGTGCTGGCAATGAATTTAGCAGTAGTGTTTACCGGGGTTACATAAGCGCGGTGCAATTGCAGTGGCTGCGAAATGATCTAGCCCAAGTACCAATGGACAAACTAATAGTGATTGCCAGCCACATCCCTTTGATTGCCGAAGCAGATGACGGCGTTTCTCCTATTTTAACTGGGCCTAACACAGAGAATTTTGTAGAACTGCTGGAAATTCTTGAACCTTTCGAAAATATTTACGGCCTAGCCGGACACGATACCAGTAATAGTTTTAAGGTACAGGTAAACCATCAGCACGGATGGAATGGCAAGCCGTGGATCGCTCACACATTGGGTGAAGTTCGCGGCAGTGGCTGGACCCGAGGGCCGCGTGATTTTCGCGGCGTACGGGACGCCATAATGGAAGATGGGAACCCCAATGGTTTCTATGTATTGAAGTTTAATAATGTCGACCTAGTTCCGGAATTTATACCTTTCCCTTCTAGTGCTGATGGCACAAATCGCATGCGAATCATGCTAGACCCACCATTGGCTTTAAGTGAACTTAATGGGATCCACAGAGGGGTCTTGCAAGCGGGCACAAAACTAGTAGTCAATCTTTTTGACGGTGGAATTCGGGATTCAGTGAGAGCCTCAATAAATGGTAACGAGGAAATACTCATGGCCTATAGAGTACGAACTGACCCTTTTATTGAAACACTATATGAAGAATTTAGAGGCACTGATGATGCTTACCCAACTCCGGACAGATCATCACACATCTGGGAAGTAGCTATACCCGAAAACTTAAGTACTGGATTGCACCATATAGTCGTAAGAAGTACTGATGAATTTGGTCAATCTCAGCGTGGCACTTTTACATTTGAACTAGAAGATAATTAACTTAAAGTTCAGAACCCATGCCTTA
>DFQD01000168.1:5801-7960 GCA_002377605.1 Gammaproteobacteria bacterium UBA3498
TTCTCATTTTTTGTATTTGAACCTCAATATCTTTAAAGCTTTTCCTGGGTACTTGTCTACAAATTCTTCTGCTGCAGGAATTGATTCGATAAATTCTGCCGTAGGAGCATTTTTAGAAAATTTGTCCAGTAAAAATTGCTTATCGAGAAAGGGACTATTAAGAGTGGCAATGATATCTGCCTTGTCATTGCAGAGCTTTGCCATTTTTTTTATTACTGATCCATAATTTTTCTCTGCATCAAAACTGCGATGCTGCCTTGTGGGCGGATCGATAATTACCAGATCGTAGCGACCTAATTGCTTAATACGTCCCCAGGAAGTAAACACATTGTAAGGAATTTGATTTACCGAACGAATATCAAGGCGATTATGAACATGATTATCTGCGCCCCACCGCATGCTGGTCTTAGACATATCCACATTGGTTACTGAAAGCGCTCCTCCCTCTAAGGCTGCCACGGAAAATGAACAGGTATAAGCAAACAGGTTTAAAACATTTCTACCCTCACTGTTTGCCTTTACCCAACTCCTGAGAGGACGCATGTCCAAGAACAAGCCACTGTTTTGTTGCTTTCCCAGGCGCACCTCAAAAACCAATCCATCTTCGAGGGCGAGGGTTTTTTCCGGCAAAGTTCCTTTTATAGTTTCTGCAGGAGACCCCTCTTCATAGCGTTTCTGTAAAAGAATCGAAGTTATTTGAGAGTGAATATCGGCTTTACCAATTAGGGTTAGAAAAGCTTCGATATCGATGTCTGGCCTATAAGCAGTGATTAGTAGAACTGGCGCATACCAATCGAGGCAAATGTGTTCATAGCCTGGAAACCGTTGCCCTCGCCCATGGAATACTCGACAGCATTCTACCTGTTTGGTTTGAAAGAAAAATCTAAGCGCGGCTTCTATTGGATTTGTCATTAACCAGACCAAAAATAAAATTACGCTAGAATCTCAATTTACCAAGCAATAAACTAAGAACAATTATTTCTAAGTATAAGAAATACTCTCTAGCGATAAAAAATGGCAAAACAATACGATTACATTATTGTCGGAGCAGGTACAGCGGGATGCGTACTGGCAAATCGTTTGTCCGCTGACCCCAACCAAGAAGTTTTGTTAGTGGAAGCAGGCGGAAAAGACAATTACTTCTGGATCGACATCCCAGTTGGATATCTTTACACAATTTCAAACCCAAGAACTGATTGGTGCTATGAAATAGAACCTGACCCAGGTCTTAATGGCAGAACCATCGGTTACGCCAGGGGAAAAGTATTGGGAGGTTGTTCATCTATTAATGCAATGATCTATATGCGTGGTCAGAAAAGCGACTACGATTATTGGGCTTCCTTAGGTAATAGAGGCTGGAGTTGGGACGACGTGCTTCCAGTTTTCAAAAGGTCAGAAGATTATCAACATGGTGGTGATGAATTTCATGGGAGTGGTGGCGAATTGCGGGTAGAAGAAAGGAGAGTTAATTGGGAAATTCTTGACGCATGGCGGGACGCAGCAGAAGAATGCGGTATTCCGAAGATCGAAGAGTTTAATCGCGGTGACAATTTTGGCAACGCGTATTTCCAAATGAACCAAAAACGCGGATCACGCTGGAGCGCCTCCAAAGCCTATCTTCGCCCTGTTGAATCTCGATCCAACCTAACAGTGATTACTGATGCCCATGTTGAAAAAATTGCTTTAAAACAAGGCGACAATAAGTTAATGGCAGATGGCATATACGCACGTATCGGGGGTGAGGCCTCGCAACTCTTTATTGCAACCAAGGAAACCTTATTGGCAGCGGGATCAATAGGATCGCCTCAGATTTTGCAGTTGTCTGGAATCGGGTCAGGAAAATTACTCAGTGAACAAGGAATAAATACGAGCTTGAATCTACAGGGAGTAGGAGAAAATCTCCACGACCATTTGCAGGTAAGAAGTATCTACAAAGTTGATAACACCGTAACTTTAAACCAACGAGCTAATTCCTTTTTTGGCAAATTAGCTATGGGTATGGAGTACTTCCTGTTTAAAACCGGACCGCTAACCATGCCGCCTTCGCAATTGGGAGCTTTTGCTAGGAGCGACGAAGAACAGACCTCCGCAAACATCGAATGGCATGTGCAGCCCTTGTCCTTGGATAAGTTTGGAGATCCATTACACAGCTACAATGC
>DFQD01000168.1:8354-9951 GCA_002377605.1 Gammaproteobacteria bacterium UBA3498
CCCCTCCAGCTATTGCACCGAATTATCTTTCTTCTGCTGATGATGAAGCAGTAGCAGTTAATGGACTAAAATTCACGCGCAGAATTATGGCAGCAAATGCTTTAAAAAAATTTAATCCTATCGAACTAAAACCAGGCCCAGAAATACACGGCGATGAAAAAATGCTGGATGCAGCTCGCAACCTAGGGACCACAATCTTTCACCCGGTAGGCACTTGCAAGATGGGAAGCGATGAAATGGCAGTGGTTAATGATCGGCTTCAAGTTCATGGAGTTGACAAGTTAAGAGTGATAGATGCATCCATTATGCCACGCATAACTTCTGGCAACACGAATGCTCCGACGGTAATGATCGCCGAAAAAGGTGCACAGTTTATTCTAAAAGGAGAAAGCTTATCGTGATTTTTTACTATGCAATTCAAACTGTTTCCGTTGCCTCCCAGATAGCTTTGGAAGAGGCCGGCGCTGAATATGAAGAACGACTAATTGATTTCAGAACAACCGAGCAGCAATCAGAGGAATATTTGCAAGTAAATCCAAAAGGTCGGGTGCCAGCTTTAGTAACTGATCAGGGAATAATTACTGAAACTCCTGCAATTCTTGGTTATATCGCCCAGTCCAATCCAGCTGCAAACCTTGCCCCACTGCATGATCCTTTTCAATTTGCCAAAATGCAGGAATTCAACAATTACCTTTGCTCAACAGTACATGTTAATCATGCTCACAAAATGAGAGGAAGTCGTTGGGTAGAAGAAGATGACGAGCAATCAAAAGCCGCAATGGCTGCCAAAGTTTCCAGAACTATGCATGATTCATTCAACCTAATCGAAAACGATATGTTTGTTGGGCCCTGGGTATTAGGTAAAGACTTCAGTATTTGTGATTGCTATGTATTTTGTATTTCAAATTGGCTGGTGGGAGACGAGGTTGATATAAAAGACTTTCCACAAATCTATGAACACCATTTACGCATGCGAGATCGACCAGCTGTACAAAAAGTAATGGCCGTTCATGGTTTATAGATCAATTTTTACTGCTTCTTATAAATCCCATAGAACCAAGGATCCCATTTCTGGCTATTGTGGTTGTATTGCTCAAGGAATTGATGAACTGATCCCTCTTCTTTAGGAGTCCAGGTGCCACGAAAATCCCAAACCGCTCCGGCGAAATTATAGATGCTGCCTTCAAGCACCATAGCCCCTGCTCTAATTCCACCAACGATATCGATTGAGTAACGGTTTGAGGATACCCAAACCTGGCGCCATTCAAGGGTTACAGGGTTGAAGTAATTTAGACCAGTTCCTGTAGCTTTATCGGCGCTGACCCAGTTCTCCATTATCATGCAACCGGACTCCATTTTCTCAATGCTGCTCTCACCTACTTTGGTTGCACCGGTAATGTCAAAAATTTCCCATTCGCCCACCCAGAAATCAAATTCATCAAACCCGGCAAGAGAATCACAACCGATTTCTTGTGAGTAAACGCTCTTGTTAAAAAGGATGGCTACCGAAAGTAAAAGAAAGAGTCTGTCTTTTTTCATCTGAATACTCACGATTTTTAAGAAAAGTTAGTAGAAATAATCAAAATATTACAGTGAT
>DFQD01000229.1 GCA_002377605.1 Gammaproteobacteria bacterium UBA3498
GCAATACGCACACCGCTAGGCACCACATAGCTAGTCATCTTAGGAAATTTATCTACTGAATAAACTTCAAGTGATTCACCATCAACCTTTGCTTGCAGTTGTTTTTTTGGGAGATCTTCCAGGTCCACTGCACCTAAACTGGTCCAGGCGAGGTTTTTTAATATACCGAAAATACCATCGAGGTTGAGTTTGTGGGGAATCACCAGGCGATGAGATAGTAAATGCAGTTTCAAAAAAGCTTCTGGAATGGAGCATGGTGCACTATTCTCTCTGAGAACCGTTATCACCTGAGTTTTTGTACTTTTTGCCAACGCCTCCGCGATTTCACTCTGCTCAGCTTCATTGTTGTTAGCAAGGGATATCGCTAGTGATTGCATTGCTTCCGGAGAGATTTCAATGAATCCGTTACCGCTAAAGCCCTGACAATGTGTTAGCACTTGTTTTACGCAAGCAGGAGAGGGATTTAGAAGCGGTTTAGGATAGTAAACTTCAATGATCTCGTCGCTGCTATTTTTCGACGCAATTCCTAATGCGAGACTATGTAAGTCCGTTGCGCTCATGACAGTGTTCCAGAAAGTTGCATTAAATTAGAGCAGAAATTTTTTCGATATCGAATCCTATCACCCATTGCCCATCGATATCGAGAATTGGGCGCTTAATGATAGAAGGTTGCTCCTCCATGAGGACAGCAGCATTAATTTTATCCAGGGTATTTTTTTTTCCCTCGGAAAGTTTTCTCCAGGTAGTCCCTCGCGTATTAATTACGTCTTTAATGTCAAACTGATCCAGAAAGGTTTCGGCTAGCTCTAATGGGCAGCCCAATTTCTTATAGTCATGAAATTCAAACTCTGCCTTTTGATCATCAAGCCACTTTTTAGTCTTTTTGATCGTGTCACAGTTATTGATGCCGAACAGAGTAATCATAGTTAAAGATTCCTACTATGTTTGTTATGCAGCCAAGCGCTCTTCCAGTTCAGTTTTAATCTCAGCCTGAAGTTTTTCAACTAGAGTTTGCTCTTCAATAGGCTGGCCAGTTTTGTCAGTAATAAAAAACAGATCTTCAACTCGTTCACCTAGAGTAGTTATGCGAGCGTCCTTAAGGCTGATGTTATTACTAGCTAGTATTTTGCCTACTGACGCCAGTATGCCTGTTTGATCCGGGCAGTTTATTTCTAAGGTGGAATAATTTTTCTTCGGCGTATTAACAAAAGTCACTTCGATAGATTTGGAGAAGTATTTTTCCTTCCGTGAGCGGCGAAATAGGATTGGTGCTGTAATTGTATTATCAGCATTTAAATGAGTAATTAAAGCGCTTTTGATTTCCTCGATTCGTTTTGCATTGTTACCTACCGGTCGGCCATTACTTTCAAGTACAGTGAAAGTGTCCAGACAATGGTTGTTGGAAGAGGTAAAAATTCGCGCACCGTGAATATTCAGGCCCAATTTTTCGAACGCTGCGGTGCAATTAGCAAAGAGGTAGTCTGCATTGACAGTGTAAATAAATACCTGTGTTGCACCTTCGCTGTCTATACTTTCACTGATATCCTGGACGAGAATCAAAGGGCCACCATCATCGAAGTTAGTGATTCCCTCGGTATGCCAGATGATGTTGGCGGAAGATTCCCGTACGAAGTATTCATCGTCGGCACGGGCCCAGACATTTTGAATCTGACTTTCAGTGAGACCTTTCTCTAAAAGTTTTGCTTGTGAAGTTTCTTTCTTGTCTGCAATACGCTCTTCTCGATTAATTGGGTTTTCCAATCCTAGTCGAAAGGCTCGTTTCGTATTCAGATACAACTGTCTGAGTAAGGTTGCCCGCCAGCTATTCCACAGTTCTGGATTGGTTGCACATATATCCGCGACAGTCATGGCATAAAGATAATCAAGATGCAGTTTATCGCCCATTTGTTCTGCGAACTCCTTGATTACTTCTGGGTCGTTAGTGTCTTTTCTCTGCGCGGTCATAGACATTAATAGATGCTTGTCTACTAACCATGACACTATGCTGGCATCAAAACTGCTGAGTCGATGCCTTTCACAGAAATTTACCGCATCTACTTTTCCTAGCTTGGAATGATCCCCGCCTCTTCCTTTGGCAATGTCATGATAGAGACCTGCAATGAACAAAAGCTCTACCTTTGGTAAATTTTTATATATATGTGCAGCGACTGGAAAATCTTTTTCTGCCTGCGGTAGCCGAAATTTGCGCATGTTTTCTACTACCTGCAGGGTATGGGCATCAACGGTATAGATGTGGAACAAATCGTGTTGCATTTGTCCGCTAATCTGTCCAAATTCAGGTAAATATCGACCGAGAATTCCATAGCGCGCCATGCGCCTGAGTTGTAACGTCATATGATTTTGTGTTCTCAACAATTCGATAAATAAAGTGACGTTGCGAATATCTTGACGGTAATCGCCATCGATTAAGCGGCGATTATCTCGCAATAGACGAATAGTCGAAGCGCGGATGCCTTTAATGTGTGGGTTTTCTCCCATTAGTACAAAGATTTCAATTAAGGCAGATGGTTCTTTTTCGAAAATTTGTGGATGTACAACTTCAATGTAATCATTTCGAATCTGGAAACGCTCATTGATAGGTGTAATTTTCTCTTTTTCGCCTTCTCGCAGGATAACTTCGTCTACGTGCTGTAAAAGCACATCATTAAGTTCTCGAAGGTTTGCGACTGCGCGATAGTATTGCTTCATCAACTTTTCTACGCCAAGACTTTTCTCGTCGTCTTCATATTCAAAGAGCTGTGCGAGTTCTCGTTGTTTGTCAAATAGCAAACGGTCTTCGCTTCGTCCTTCCAAGTAATGCAAGCCATAGCGGAGCTTCCACAGAAACTGTTGGCCTTTGCTAATCATTGCTTCTTCTGACTCTTTGAGAAATCCGAGTGAAACCAAGTCTTTAAACGAGCTCGCACTAAAGTGACGTTTGCTTACCCAGGCAATTGTTTGGATGTCTCTAAGTCCACCTGGAGAAGTTTTAACATTCGGCTCTAGTGCATAACCTACATCATGGTATTTTTCGTGTCGCGCAACTTGTTCGTCAATTTTTGCGCGTACGAATTTTTTTATTGGCCACACTCTATTGTTGTTCGTAGCCGCATACATCAGGCTATGGAGGTCTTCTGGTCCAGCTAACAGACGTGATTCCATTAGTGCTGTTGCGACTGTGATATCTTTTTCTGCTTCCTGTTTGCATTGGCGAATTGATCTGACACTGTGCCCTGGTTCAAGACCGATGTCCCACAACATGGTGAGAAATGCACTGATGTAGTCTTTGTATTTCTTATTGTCACGATTTTTTCGGGTTAGGAGCAATAGATCGATGTCAGAGTGGGGTAATAACTCTCCGCGTCCATATCCGCCCACAGCAACCAAACTAATGTTATTTGGGCTAGGCCAATTTTGTGCATCCCATGCTAGGCGTAATACTTCATCAACTGCCCAAGCGCGACCGCAGACTATATTGGTGATATTTAAATTTTGCTTGTAGCGTGAATGTAAAACTTCAGAGGATTCTTGTAGTGCTTTTTTGAGCAGAGGTATAGGGCTGCCGGCGTGATCTACAGCAGCTCTCAATTGTTCTACATTTATCAGCTCAATATCAGAGAGAAAGTCTATCGCTATCTCAGCGTCATTGGTTTCAAATTCGATTTCGCTCACAGGTCTTCATCTGAACGTTGAGTTAGTACCTCGCAATCTGCGCTAGTTACTGCAAGGGTGTGCTCCCATTGCGCGGATAGGCGACGATCTTTAGTCGTTACTGTCCAACC
>DFQD01000099.1 GCA_002377605.1 Gammaproteobacteria bacterium UBA3498
AACCAGTTGTATTGGTTAATATCCTCTAATAAGAAAGCGAGCTATACCACTGAAGTTTCGCTACATTACGCTACAATGTTCGCCTAGACATCCCTCATAAAACGTTTAAAATCCCTGACTTCGCGCTGAGTAGTCCCTAGAAAACAGAGAATTTGCAATATGAGCCATCACGGAATAATAACAGAACTCAAAAACTGGTTATCTCAACAAATTATAGGACAGGAGCGCTTACTTGACCGCTTGTTAATTGCATTATTGGCCGACGGCCATTTGCTCGTCGAAGGCGCACCAGGGCTAGCAAAAACCAAAGCCATCAAAGATTTATCCCGTGCTATCGAAGGCGACTTCCACCGAATCCAATTCACTCCCGACTTATTGCCAAGCGATATAACAGGTACCGAAGTATTTCGACCAGAAGATGGATCATTTCGCTTCCAGCAAGGACCGATATTCCATAATCTAGTGCTGGCCGACGAAATCAATAGGGCTCCCGCAAAAGTCCAGTCTGCATTGCTGGAAGCCATGGGAGAACATCAGGTGAGCGTGGGTAGAGAATCATTCACCCTACCCCAGCTATTTCTTGTTATGGCGACACAAAACCCAATAGAGCAAGAAGGTACCTATCCACTCCCGGAAGCGCAGCTGGATAGATTTCTTATGCACGTAACCATCGATTATCCAGTAATCGAAGCGGAGAGAGACATTCTTCATTTAGTTAGGGATGAGGCAGCAAACAAACTACCAGAACCTCCGAAGCAAGTTGTGCAGAAAAATTTGTTCGAAGCAAGACAGGAAATACTCGCCATGCACATGGCGCCGGAAGTTGAGGAATACATTATTCAGCTGATCATGGCATCACGCCAGCCGGAACTCTATGGTGAAGACCTAGCCTCTTGGTTGGAATATGGTGCCAGCCCTAGAGGAACCATTTCGTTAGACCGCTGCGCGCGAGCCTACTCCTGGATTCAAGGGAGGGATTTCGTCAGTCCGGATGACGTTCAGGAAATCATGTTTGACGTGTTGCGCCACAGAATTCTTTTAAGCTTTGAAGCCGAAGCCAGTGGCATCACTCCAGACAAGGTATTGGAGACCATTCGCGAACGCGTTCCTTCAGCCTAATCCCTTCGGAACAAGCTAAATGTCGGCGAAGCTGCAAATCGATCCTCATCATGCTCGCTACCAGAGCAAAGGGGCCGTAATTAGCCTGCAACAACTGCTGGTCCAGCGCTATGCCGCTAAAACCTTGGAATATATCGCTCATACTCGCTCCATAGCCGGAATCTCCGGATTGCATTTATCCAAGATGAGAGGCCGTGGTATCGATTTTGAGGAGTTTAGGCCCTATCAACCCGGCGATGACATCAGATTAATCGATTGGCGTGTTACAGCGCGTACAAGCCGTCCTTTCACCAAAGTATTCAGAGAAGAGCGTGAACGTCCCGTCATTATTGCAGTAGATCAGACACACAATATGTACTTTGGCAGCCAGATCGCCTTCAAATCCGTGATCGCAGCCCAGGCTGCAGCATTGTTTTGCTGGCTCGCCATTGATAATGGCGATCGAGTGGGTGGTCTGGTCTTCTCAGATATTGAAGCAAACCTAGTGCGGCCAAAGCGCAGTCGCCGTTCTGCGCTCCATTTATTGAACCAGGTATTCGAATACAATAAAAAATTACCAGATGTTAAAGATCCCGAAAATCTAACTCCTACTGATCCAAGATTCCAGCCAGGATTGGCTCATGCCTTAGGCCAGATTCGGCGGATCACTAAACCTGGCAGTACACTCTATATCATTTCAGATTTCGCCACATTAGATGAGAAGGCTCTTCAGTATCTGAATCAGCTTTCGCGGCACAACAATGTAATTTGCTGCCTGGTATACGACGCACTTGAAGAGTCATTGCCAGTGCCGGGAATTTATTCCATTACCGATGGCAACCGCAAAGGAGCCTTGAATACCCACAATAGCAAGGCGAGAATTCGTTATCGCGAACAATTCGAGGAGCGCATGGATCGCTTAAGTAGCGAGTTCGATAAACTACAAATCCAGTTGATTAAGATGCGTACAAACCAGCTAGTGGTGGAGCGAATAAGACAATGGATAGCGAAGAGTTATTAGCCCAACTCGCAGATATTCATCTGCCTGGTGAAATTAGCTACTGGCCACCTGCCCTTGGCTGGTGGATTCTTGCTCTTTTGCTTTTAGGAGGTGGCGTCTATTTAATTCACCGAATGGTGCAATTACGTAACTTGCGTTTAGTTTGTCGGCATGCACTGGCAGAGCTAGATAATTGTTACCAGCGATTCGCTAGAGCAGACGATGCGGACCTCAACACTCTAAGACTGCGATACCTAAATGAATTCAATTCCGTGATGCGTCGCGTTGCTTTGGTTCATTTTCCACAGGCGAATGTTGCCAGTCTCGGTGGTGATGCCTGGGTTGATTTTATCCGGCAAAAAGGTGACTCTTCTGGGCTTAATGATGAAATCGCCGCAGCACTTAGTTTTGGTCGTTTTCAGACCCAATGTGACGTCGACGTGGATGCCATGAACAGTCTTGGCCAGGCCTGGATCTCCAGCCTTTATTTAGGCAATCAGATAATCTCCGAGCACGAGGAACAAGTTGGCTGATGCTTGAATTTACCTGGCCATGGGCCTTTCTTATCCTGCCGCTGCCCTTTCTTATATATAGGCTGATTTCTCGTGCGCCACGACAAGATGCAGCGCTGTATGTTCCTTTTTTTAGCGTGCTCTCCCGTTTACAATCGGACAACGAAAACCTTACCAGTAGCCGACTGCTCAATCTGATTTTTTGCACCTTAATCTGGTTGCTAATCATATTAGCCGCTAGTCGCCCCCAATGGCTCGGAGAACCAGTACAACTTCCCTCAACGGGCCGCGATTTGATGTTATCGGTGGATATATCAGGATCTATGGAAGCTCAGGATATGGTCGTAGGGAATCGCCAGGCATCACGCATAGATGTTGTGAAAGCTGTTGTTGGTGACTTTGTCGAGCGGCGAGAAGGTGACCGTTTAGGATTAATATTGTTTGCTGCGCATGCCTATATCCAAGCACCACTCACTTTCGATCGAGAAACTGTCGGCACTTTATTAGAAGAAGCCGAAATTGGAATCATAGAAGAGTCAGCAACAGCTATCGGTGATGCTATCGGCTTGGCAGTGATTCATCTACGTACGCGACCAGAAAACAGTCGAGTCTTGGTTTTGCTTACTGATGGCGTAAATAATGCAGGTGCCGTTTCACCAGAACAAGCAGGCCAGTTAGCTCAACAAGAAAACATTAAGATTTACACTATCGGTATCGGCGCTGACCAGGTAGTACAACGTACTTTTTTTGGAGCACGAGCAATTAATCCTTCGGCGGAACTAGATGAAGCCGTACTTACTCGCATAGCAGAATCCACTGGGGGTCGTTATTTCCGCGCACGAGATGTTAATGATCTAGTAGATATCTACGAAGAATTGGACCGCCTAGAAACAATTGAGCAAGATGAACAAACTTATCGACCTACTCGTGTTTTGTTTTATTGGCCATTAGGTGCCGCACTTATTATTAGTTTTATTCTCGCTATAGTTTCGATTCCGTGGCTCGCATTAACTGCTAGAGCCCGAATCGAAATATATGAAGAAGAGGAAAAAATGGAGTTAGCATCAGGCGAGGGTAATGCCTGATGGAGATTTTAATTCCCGCCAACCTGATTCAGGATTTTCATTTTCTGCGACCAATCTGGTTACTCGCTCTAATTCCTGCATTCATTTTCTTCATTGCAATGTGGCGCATTAACACCGTGGTTACTGCATGGGATAAAGCTATTGATAAAAGTTTATTGCCGTATCTTTTAGATAGAAGCAAGAATGCAGCTCAACGCACCCCTCTTTTACTTCTTTTTAGCGCTTGGGTTTTATCCACCATTGCCATGGCTGGGCCCGTTTGGGAACAATTACCACAACCTGTACAAAA
Source organism: Gammaproteobacteria bacterium UBA3498 (assembly GCA_002377605.1). Taxonomy (GTDB): domain Bacteria; phylum Pseudomonadota; class Gammaproteobacteria; order Pseudomonadales; family Pseudohongiellaceae; genus UBA9145. The sequence continues at coordinate 3,985 of DFQD01000099.1, forward strand.
AAGGGAAGACTCGCTGGTTATTGTCATGGACTTATCTTTATCCATGTTCGCACCCGATCACAATCCAACTCGCCTCGATCTAGCCAAACGTAAACTACGGGATATTTTAGCTTTGAGAGAAGAAGGACAAACAGCGCTGATTGTTTATGCCGGCGACGCTCACGTAGTAACACCGCTTACTGATGACGTAGTAACAATCGACGCATTAACACCTTCTTTAAGTCCGAACATCATGCCTTTGTTTGGAAGCAATCCAATGTCAGCTATCGATATGGCTATTAACTTATTGAATGACGTGGAATCTACAGACGGCCGTATCTTATTAATGACTGACGGTATCAGTGGTTTCGATCAGGAATTATTAATAACCGAACAGATCCAAGAAACAGATTATGAATTGCTGGTAATGGGAATAGGCACAGAAGAAGGTGCACCAATACGGACCAGCGACGGCAGCTTTCTTACTGACGAAACTGGAGCCATGGTGGTTCCAACTTTAAACAAAAATGTGCTGCAATCATTGACCAATCGAGTAAATGGCCGTTACCACGATATACAACTTTCCGATGCAGATTTAGCATTCTTATTAGCAGAGAATCAGCTATTGGATAATGAAGAATTAACAGAAGTAGAAGAAGAATTCGACGTCTGGTATGAAGCCGGTCCATTCCTTTTGTTCCTCGTTGTTCCATTAGCCGCAATGGTTTTTCGCCGAGGTTGGTTGTTCACCACTGCCCTGTTGATAGGCTCCGGATTAATGCTCCCTGGTCAGCCTGCACAAGCTTTTGAGTGGAGCGACCTATGGAAAACCAAAGACCAACAAGCAGCCGAGGCCTTTGCTGCGGATGATCATCAACTTGCCGCTGCCTTATTTGAGTCCACCGATTGGCGGGGCGCGGCGAGTTATCGAGCACAGGACTATGAATCCGCCATCGCTGCATTCAGCGCCAGCGACACGCCAGATGGTCACTACAATCGCGGCAACGCATTGGCCCTAGCCGGCAATTACGCTGAAGCCATCGCTGCCTACGATCTGGCCATCGAATTAATTCCTGATCACGAAGACGCCATACACAACAAAGAAATTATTGAACAACTCTTAGAAGAGCAAGAATCCGAACAAGGCGAAAACCAAGACGGAGAGAACCAAGAGAATCAATCAGAGCAGAATTCTCAACAGCAATCCGAAGAGCAAGATCAAAACTCAGAAAACCAGGACCAGGAAAGTCAGGAGGGTAACGAAGACCAGCAACAACAAGAACAACAAAATGAAGCTCCAGAAGAGCAAGAAAGCTCCGAATCCAACAGTGAACAAAATACCCCTAGCCAGTCTTCAAACGAAGAATTTGAAGATCAACAATCCTTAGAGCAATGGTTGCGTAGAATAGAAGATGATCCAGGAGAACTGTTGCGTCGCAAGTTCCGTTATCAGTATCGGCAACGTCAATTAAATGGCACCGCCAATAGCGTGCAAAGCGGGGGTCAAATTTGGTGAACAAGTTAACTAGAGCCCTGCTGTATTTGCTACTTCCGCTTCTCTGTTCCGTAACAACAGCACAAGAAGTAGAAGTTTCTGTCGATCGCAATGAGTTAGCTCGTGGAGAAACTCTTACCTTTACTATCCGTGTTTTCGATCAAAGACAGGGAATGCAATTAGACCTTACTCCTCTTACAGGCGAGTTTGACGTATTAGGAACTCGTACTTCGAGCCAGATACGCAGTATCAATGGAGCTGTCGAATCCTGGACGGATTACATCGTTACCCTTTTCCCGCTAACTGAAGGCGAACTGACAATTCCTCCTATAGAAATTAATAACGCTCAAACAGACCCTATAATTGTATCGGTTGTTAATGAAGGCCCAAGATCAAATCAAGATAGCGATGAACTTTTTCTTGAAATCGAAGTAAATAAGGAATCCGTTTACGTACAAGAACAATTGTTATTTACCGTCAGGCTTTATTACACAATTAACGGCATTCGTAATCCGCAATTTACCGAGCTAGAAATGCCAGATACGGTTATTCAATTAATCGGCTCTCCAAATCAGTATGAAAGATTAATGGAAGGTGAGCGTTACGGCGTTTATGAAAAACGTTATGTGATATTTCCGCAGCGCAGCGGCCCTCTGGAAATTCCAGACATTCTGTTCAGAGGTGAAGTTACTGACGGCTCAAGCAATTTTGTATTTCGGAATCTAAATACCAGAAGAGTCACAGCGTTTATCGATGGTATTACCATTAATGTAGATTCAAGGCCTGAAGATGCGCAGGAAATGGATTTCTGGTTGCCAGTCGCCAATTTAACCATTGAGGAAGAATACAGTACCGACATTACTAATTTACAAATTGGCGATTCTGTAGTTCGAACTATCACCATGGTAGCAGATGGCTTAGATGGCGCCGTTCTACCGCCATTTAGCCCTGAAGAGATCGAAGGGCTAAACAGCTACCCTGATCCCGCAGATATACAACGCACCTTCGTCGATGGCAGTATTGTGGGAACTCGCATCGAGACAAGTACGCTGGTTCCAGTTACAGCAGGCGAAATCACAATTCCAGAAATTATGATTCCCTGGTGGAACGTCGATACTAATCAATTGGAGTCAGCGATAATTCCTGCACAATTCATCGAAATTGCCACGATTGAAGGAGACCTCCCTTCAGAACAAACTGTCATTAGCTCTGAAAACATTGAAGAATTGCTCGCTGCAGTACCAGTAGTTGATCAGAATATGATCGATGCCCAAGCAGAAGCAGATTTTATAGAAATTGATGCATCTTTACTTAACTTCCTCATCGCTCTGGCATTTTTAATTGTGGCCTATAGTATTTTTCGCTTAGTCATCGCGCCGAATGGTCACCAAATTAGAAGGTTTGTTAATGATTATAGAGAAAGAATCGCCGCAAAATATAGCCCAGAAAACAATGAGCGAATTGCCTTCAACCAGCTTCGTGCCGCATATGGCAAAGCAGACATAAACAGAATTCGAGAAGCCTTAATTCGATGGGCCAATCACTTCCTTGAATCTAGAAACATTCTTACCATGGAAGATATCCTACAGCAAAAAGAATGCTCGGAACTGCATCCATACGCTGAGCAAATTCAATTAGTGCTATTTAGCAGCCTAAAAGAGGGTAGCTATGAAGGCGAACCTGGGGCCTTATTGCCTATAGAGTTTATTCGTGAAGTTGCTGATTTACGCAAAGCTAAGTTGCGCAAAAACAAAGCAAAAACAAAACAACAGCGTTATGCCTTGCCTCCGCTCTACCGAACTTAAAAATCTTAAGTGAGCAATTCTCATCTCATCTATACAACCCAAGGCAA
>DFQD01000078.1 GCA_002377605.1 Gammaproteobacteria bacterium UBA3498
TAAATGAATATCAGACGCCTAGTCATAGTGGGAGAGGTGATGATGTAGCTTTACTTTTATATACCGGTGGTACTACTGGTGTTGCCAAGGGAGCAATGCTTAGCCATAACAACTTAATTGCCAATATGATGCAGTTACGAGCACGTTGCTTGCTAATTATTCGTGATAAAAGTGAGAACATTGCCGCTCCTTTGCCTCTTTATCACAGTTATGCATTTTTGCTTCATTGTTTAGCAATGCCCTTTGCCGGCAATCATAATATTTTGATTACCAATCCTCGTGATCTTGATTCAGTTGTGAAATTGTTAAAAAACACGTCTATAAATGGCTTCGTGGGAATTAATACCCTTTATTTAGCGCTATTGAGACACAAAAATATTACTTCAGTCGATTTCAGCCAATTAAAATTTTGTGGCGCTGGCGCTATGCCGATGTCTACCTCTGTGTCAGAAGAATGGAAGCATGTAACTGGTTGCGACATCATCGAAGGATATGGGCTAACAGAATGCTCACCAGTAGTCTCTGTAAACCTCCCTGGTAAAATTAAGTTTGGCACTGTCGGGCCTTTGGTTCCAGAAACTGAGATGCGGGTGGTAGATGATGCTGGCGAAGATGTAGTAAAAGGAGAAAGAGGCGAGCTCTGGATTAGAGGGCCTCAAGTGATGTTGGGTTACTGGCAGAAAGATGAAGCGAATAAGGAAACCATTACTGAAGATGGGTGGTTAAAAACTGGAGATTATGTTGAAGTCACTGCCGACGATTGCATCACTATTGTCGACCGTAAGAAAGATATGATCTTGGTGTCTGGTTTTAATGTTTTTCCTAATGAGATTGAAGATTGGGTAAACCGGCATCCTTCTGTGCTTGAGTGTGCCGCGATCGGTGTACCTAATGAGCGTACGGGCGAGGCAGTAAAATTATTTGTTGTTCCTAAAGATCAGGAAATTTCATTCGAAGAAATTACTTCGCATTGTAAAAAAGGTTTAACCGCCTACAAAGTGCCGCGAGAATTTTCTGTGGTGGAAGATCTGCCTAAGTCCAATATCGGTAAAATATTACGCCGAGAATTGCGTGAGTAAAGATTATTCCTCTTTAGAACGATTTAAGTTGAGAAGTGGTGGTGCTAGAGTCCTTAAAGCTAGATATAGAACACTGTCAGCACGCCGATAAGTTTCGACTTTTGCGCAAAATACGTGAACTCGAGAAATCACAGAGTTCGAAAGGGCAGAAAGAATCTAAAATTCAAAAAATTGCAGCAGAAATAAAAACTTCAAAGAGGAGTTGCGAAATTCGAGCGGTCGCGATTCCTGAAAATATTCAGTTTCCGGAAGAGCTGCCAATATCTGGCAAAGCAAATGAAATTGAAGAGTTATTAAAGAAACAACAGGTGCTTGTGATCGCTGGTGATACCGGCTCGGGAAAGACCACTCAAATACCAAAGATTTGTCTAAATGCTGGTCTGGGGCGTAAAGGTCTTATTGGCCATACTCAACCGAGACGTTTAGCCACTGTCTCCGTAGCAAATCGAATAGCAGAAGAACTAAACACCGATGTGGGTCAGGGAGTTGGATATCAGATCAGATTTAATGAAACTATTTCTGACTCCACTTACTTAAAGTTGATGACTGATGGCGTTCTCTTAGCTGAAATTCCAAATAATAGATTTCTGAACAAATACGACGTCATTATTATCGATGAGGCCCATGAGAGGTCGTTGAACATTGATTTCTTGCTCGGTTATTTGAAACAGCTTTTAGTAAAGCGTCCTGAGCTAAAGTTAATTATTACTTCAGCCACTATAGATGTAGAACAATTTTCCAAATATTTTGCTAACGCTCCTATCGTTTCTGTATCTGGCAGAACTTTTCCAGTCAATGTTTGCTATCAGCCGTTGGATATAACACGGGAAGATACTCAGGATCATCAGCAAACCGAAGCTATTATCGATTCGCTGAATTCTATCGTAAAAAAAGACCAGGAAAGAAATGAGATTAGTGGTGATGTTTTAGTATTTCTTAGCAGCGAGCGCGAAATTCGTGAAACTGCCACAGTTCTTAGAAAGCGAAAACTTCCTCACACTGAAGTATTGCCACTTTATAGCCGTTTGCGACAATCGGAGCAGATAAAAATATTTCAAACTCATTCGGGCAGAAGGGTGGTGCTGGCGACTAATGTGGCTGAAACTTCGATTACGGTACCGGGTATTAAGTACGTAATTGATACCGGATTTGCACGGGTAAGTCGTTACAGTATTCAGAGTAAAATTCAACGTTTACCTATTGAGCCAGTCTCTCGTTCCAGTGCAGATCAGCGTAAAGGTAGATGTGGGCGAGTTTCAGCGGGTATTTGCATTCGGCTCTTCTCAGAGCAAGATTATCTATCACGTGCGGAATATACAGATCCAGAGATTAAGCGTACTAACCTTGCTTCGGTAATTTTACGAATGCTTTATCTACGCTTAGGCGATATTGATCAATTTCCTTATATCGACGCGCCAGAGAAAAAAGCAATTAATGACGGCCTTAAGCTGCTAACTGAGTTAAATGCTATCACTCAGAAGCGTGCATTGACGCAAATAGGCAAGCAGATGGCTAGATTACCACTGGACCCAAAACTTGCGCGTATGTTGGTAGTCGCAAGCAGCCTTGATTGCTTGCACGAGGTGCTTATTATTGTAAGTGCATTAAGTATTCAAGATCCCAGGGAATCATCGGGAGATAACAGGCAGCAAGCACAAGAAAAGCATGCGATATTTGCTCATGAAGAGTCGGATTTTAATAGCCTGGTTAATCTTTGGAATGACTATGAAGAAAAGCGTCAGTCTCTTTCGCAAAACCAATTAAAGAAGCATTGTAAAACACATTATTTGTCTTATATGCGCATGCGGGAATGGCGAGAAATCCATAGGCAATTACTGATTACCTGCCAGCAGTTGGGTTATCGAGTTAATAAAGAAGAGGGAACTTATGAATCAATACATAAGTCTATAATTTCTGGTTCCCTCAATCAGATTGCGAAACGATTTGATAACAGAACCTTCGCAGGAACTCGAAACAAAAAGTTTTCGCTCTTTTCTTCTTCGGTAGCTGCGAAAAATAAGGCGAAATGGATAGTAACAGGAGAGCTAATAGAAACCACTCAAACATTTGCTTCTATGGCAGCTAAGATTCAGCCTAATTGGGTAGAAACGATGGCGCTGCATCTTGTTAATAGGGAATATTTTGATCCTCACTGGAGTAAAAAGAATCAGGCGGTAATGGTTTATGAAAAAGTACATCTATATGGGCTAACTATTATTGAAAAATCTCTAGTCCATTATTCAAATATAGATCTACTTAAGGCGCACAGTATATTTATCAGTGAAGGATTGGTAAGTAATCAACTAAATACTAAATTAAAATTTGTGACAGAGAATGAAAAGTTTCTGGATAATTTGGCTAAAGAAGAAGAAAAGCTTAGACGGCCAGAGTTATATGCAGGGGAAACGGAGATAGCTAGATTTTATGAAGAAAGAATTCCACAAGAAGTAAGTACTACTAAAAAATTAGAATCCTGGTTTCGTAAAGCGTCAAAGGAAGAAAAACATGCAATGCGAATGACCCGGAAGAATATTCTTAGTAATGTCTCAACTAGAGATCAGCTCTCTCATTTTCCAGACCATGCCTCAATTCTTAAGAATCAACTTGCGATCGATTACGTATTTGATCCCGGTGCCTACCGCGACGGCGCAACTGTTCAAGTCCCACAAAAGCTTCTGAATCAGATTCAACAAACTGATATAGATTGGGCAGTGCCAGGCCTAATCAGAGAGAAATGCATTGCTTTACTCAAAGGCTTGCCAAAATCAATTCGAAAGACCTTAATCCCTGTAAGTGGTTTGGTAGATGAGATATTGCCAATTATGAATCCAACTGATGGCATGCTTCTTCAGTCATTGATTGCAAATGTAGAGACGCGACGCCAAATTCGATTGTCATTGGATGACTTTGATCAAGTTGAGCTCCCAAAACACCTCATAATCAAAATAAGAATAATTGATGAGAATGGCAGAGAAATTGGTGTTGGTGAAAATCTTGAAAAATTGAAAGCGGATCTAGGAATAAATAAGCATCAACATAATTCCCGAGGCATTGAGGTAATTCATGATATTCAGAAATCTGATTTAAAGGATTGGGATGTTGAAGAATTGCCAACACAAGTTGAAATTGGCGAAGATCTTATAATGATTCGTTATCCAGCATTTGTGGATAATGGAGCCTCGGTATCGATTCAGTTGTTTGCAGATCAAGAAGAAGCAAAGATAACTCACCTAATGGGGGTGGCGAGATTGCTTATGTTGCGAAGTATGGCGCAACGCAATTTTCTTAAAAAAAGATTTATTCAGTTTAAGAAAGAAAATGCGCTTTTAATTCCGTATGAACTTAATAACCTGGTGGAAGAAGCGATATTTCGAAGCTATGTCGATGCCTTTGAATTGGAATACAAGGTTCCTCATAGCAAGCAAGAATTTGAAAATATACTGTCCCAAGGCAAATCTAAGCTTCACAGTATTGGAGAGAAAATCGACAGACTGCTTCTTCTGGTACTAAAGTCAAGATTTCAGATACGTAAACGGCTTGGGCAGTTAAGCCTACCCGAGTTTAATTATTTTGTGCAGGATATTGAGCAACAATTGGCTAATTTGGTTACAGAAAGATTATTTCTAGATACTCGCATTGAATGGCTAGAGCAGTATCCTAGATACTTTAAGGCGATCGAAGCTCGTATCGAAAAAGTACCTCATTTAGGCCGTAAAGATAAGGAATCAAGCGAAGAGTTAAAATCTTATTGGCAAAAATATGAGGAACTTGTCCAGCGACACCCGGCTAAAAATGTGCAGAGTATTTTACATTTCAGATGGATGTTGGAAGAATATCGAGTGTCTTTATTTGCACAATCCTTGGGTACAAAAATCCCAGTATCAGAACAAAGGTTGGAAAAACAATTAGACTTGATGCAAAGGTAGGTCAGTAATAAGATAATATGTATCAAAATTATGCCACTGACTAGCAATTCCCACTATCACAAAGTAGACGTTGTGAATATCGAATCCAAAGCTGGCAATAGCTGGCGAATACAATTCGCGATTTTTCTGTTCGTGCTATTACCTTTATTTTTTTCGCCCTCAGTTGCTGCGCAAACTCACGATCCTTGGCGTGACGCCAATGAACGTATATTCGCTTTTAATGACTATTTTGATCTGTTACTGGTGCGGCCACTAGCTTCGTCTTATACCATTTTTATACCTCAGCTAATCAGGCAAGGGATAGGTAATTTCTTTGATAATGTTCGAGATGCCAACATTGCAGTGAACGATATGTTGCAGTTTAAATTTCGAGATGCCTTATCTGATACTGGAAGATTTTTGATAAATACGACCATTGGTATCGGCGGAATTATTGATATAGCGACCTCATTGGGCTTAGAAAAACATGAGGAAGATTTCGGACAAACACTAGGGGCTTGGGGGGTGAGCAGCGGACCTTATGTGGTTTTACCTGTTTTCGGAGCTAGCAATCTTCGTGATTCTTTTGGACTGATCCTCGATACTATTTTCAATCCTCTTCCATACATTGATGAGACTCCGGCGAAACTGGCCTTTTTCGTAGTGGAGGAAATCGATTCTCGCTCTGCATTATTGCCCTTAGATGAACTTATTGGTGGGGATAAATACTTATTTATTCGAGAAGCCTATGTTCAAAATCGAAATTACCTCGTAAATGATGGGGAAATCGAAGACGAATTTAGTGACTTTTAAAGAATTTAAAGATGAGGCTGGAATTTTTAAACTA
>DFQD01000058.1 GCA_002377605.1 Gammaproteobacteria bacterium UBA3498
CCCCAGATTGTGGAGAGCGGCACAATCTTGCGTGAAATACAGGAAGGTTTCGGGGAAGTCCGGCAAGCACGACCTGCCGCCCGCTTTGGTGAGACCCCGGCAAGCGTGAGGACCCCTGCGCCACAACTTGGAGAGCATACTGTTATCGTTTTACAGTCTCTTGGCTATGACCAGAAGCGCTGTGACAAACTTCTCGAGGGAAACGTCGTTCTTCAATCACCGTAGACAAATATCGCAGTGTAAATCATCTCGCCGTTTGCGACGGAGCAACTCCCGCCTTGTTCGGTTTGACAGGAAAGATAACGAGCTTCCAATGAGTTTGTTGAAATAAAGGTCAGCTCTAGGCGTGAGCTACCAGGTCCGACCACCTGATCGAGAATTGCTACATTGCTTTGGCGTCCACCCAGGTATGCCTTCCAGGCGCTGCCATCTCGTGGTAACTCAATATAGAGGACCCCTTCACTACCTTCATGCACCGAATAAAAGGCGGAACCGATATCGTCTTGCCAGACACCGTTAAACGAACTCAGCGGTGCCTGAAAGTTATTTGGCGTGACTGTTAGATCATAGTCTTCGCTTGGGGTAGGAGTGGATCCGCCAACTGGTGCTATCAAAATAATGTAATTTCCATTTTCACTGATTTCCACAGTGCGATTTATGGGTGACTCAGAGGTTGGGTTTAGCGTTTGTTGAAAAATAATAATGTTGTCAGATGGGCGCTGAACTATCAGTACCCATAGATTCTCAGTTCCCGTCGGATTTGTTGATGCAAATTCGATTTTTAATGCATCTGAGTTGTTTGAGGCGATTTGATAATAGTCAAAATCTGTGTCATTGGACAGACGACCAGTAATGACCGAACCGGCAGTAAGAGTGTTAGCAAGATTTTCTGTATTGTTAGATTCCGACTCTACGTCTCCCATGGCTGGGAAACTAACCATCGTTAATAAAACTGCTACTAAGGGTCGCATGCCCCGCACTCCTGATACTTAGTTTGGGCTCGAGAATCCCACTCACCAAAATTTTTATACCGTATAAAAACTGATTAAGCCAGTTTCTCATTGCTGTGAACGACAAATCTTGTAGTCAATTCTTTCTTCATCTATTCTTCGTCTCTTTTCCAATTCCCAGGAACAAAAGAATAAATTCCTATGTTAGACGAACAGCAAATTCGCGATTTAGTAACTGAGCACGGCGCCACAGTTAACCAAGGCAGGCCCATTAAACAGATTATTGAGGACGGTGACATTCCTCGTCTAAGTGGAGCAACCGTTCTGGAAGGCAAGGTTTCCGATTCGGCTTTTGGCGAAAATTTGGTTACTAAAGCAGGACAGCCGATTCGTCTAATGTTCCGTAACAATCGAATATCGACCCATGATGTGAATCGCGGAGCAATTCCATTTAAAGACCAGGTACTGGCGTTTAATCATGACCATATGCTGAATTTGGTCAAAGATGTTTTAGGCTCTTCTCAATTTCATGTTGAAGGTCTACTGCCTAGCTCCACCGTAATTCCTGCAGAAAATCTGAATCTGATTATGCTGGAAAACGTACTGCGTTTATATATGGCAGAAAGTTCAACCAGTACCTCTCTATATCAACATTGGTTGGCTGCAAAAGAGCAGGGAGATGAAATTCTCAACTATGCAGGTCATGCTGCCAGAATTTCCTCTTTAGAGCCGAATGGTGTGTTGCCTTACTTGATGGACACACCCAGTACCAAAGACAAAGTCGATAAAACTATCGATGCGCAGTTTTTGGTTGACAAGGGTGTTTGCACTTGGGAGCAGTATGCGCAAATTCGCAACACTTCGATTATGGCCTTTGGAATGGTTTCTCATTATTTGTCGACTAAGGGTATGGTGTTGGTGGATACCAAAACCGAACATGGCTTAAACACCTGCGGTGAAATCGTTTCAGCTGACGAGCTATATACCATGGACTCTTCCCGTTTCTGGAAACTGGACGATAATGGTGTGATTTTGACTCGTGATGGAAAGCCAGTGTCTTTTTCCAAAGAATTTGCGAGGGGCATGGTTAAAGAGAAAAGCCAGCAATTTACAGATGAACAGGCTAATGAAATCGCGGTTAGATATATTCAGGGCTTACAACATCTAACCGATGTTGGTTTCGATCCCGATCTACGGCCTCGAGACGAACGCATCGTCGACTCAACCAATCTCATCCTCGATAGCTTACTCTAATTGTTTCATTGCAATTGATTCAGATACCTGAGTTCAAGGTAGAATTCAGGCGGTATCATCTGTAATGCAGAAATAATGGAGTATTTATGAAGACTTCAAGAATTCCCGGCGTCTCAGCTTTCTTTGCCGGCGCGGTACTGCTTTCCTGCGCGCCAGAAGTAGATAATGAACTAACTGACCAAGTAGGTAATTTGGGGATTGAAGATTACCGGCGAGCAGAAGGATTTCTCGCTGCCAATACGGCGGGTCTCGTAAAAAATGACATTCTTGCCCAATACTGGCAGGAAGGGGATCAGCTAATTTACAGACGATCTACCGCGCCTGGTTTTGAGTACATTGTTGCTAATCTTGATGATCAATCCAAGCAAACGCTTTTTGATGAAGTTCGGCTTGCTGCGACTATTTCTCAAATTACGAACCAGGAGGTGGATTCTAATGATCTAATTCTCGGAAATTTAGAGATAGATACAGACAATGAGCTGCTTTATTTTGATTTTCAAAATCGAAATTATCAGTACAACCTCTCCAATAACGATTTACAACAGCTAGCCGTAATACCACCGAACGAATATTTATCACCTGATGGAAGTAAAGCTGCTTTTATTGAAGAGCATAATCTTTGGATAAGAAATACCAGCACGAACGAACTAACCCAGATCACATTTGATGGAATTGAAAACTACGGTTACGCAACGAATAACGCAGGTTGGCTGCGAAACGATGGGCCTGTTCTTCTCTGGTCGCCAGATTCCAAAAAAATTGCGACCTTTAGACACGATGGCCGTCAGGTAGGAGAGATGTATCTCTATACAACTCAGGTTGGTCATCCAGAACTGGATGCCTGGAAGTATCCGCTACCGGGTGATGACCACATTTTTATGATAGAAAGAATTGTGATTCACTTGGATCCTGAGCCGAGAATTGTTCGGTTAAATATGCAACCTGACCCCCACAGGTCTACGATTAGTGACCATATTGCTGGAAGAGGGGGCGTCTTTCTTGATGTTGAATGGAGTCACGATAGCAACAACCTTGCCTTCGTTTCTTCAAGTAGAGATCATAAGACTGCCCAATTGCGCGTCGCTAATATTGAAAGCGGCGAAGTACGCGATGTTTTCGCGGAGTCGGTAGAGACCTATTTTGAATCAGGGTTTAGTGATGCAAACTGGCGTGTATTGCATGATACCAATGAGTTTATTTGGTTCTCTGAGCAGGACAATTGGGCCCATCTCTATTTATATAATTTAGAAACCAGTGAACTTAAGCAGCGTATTACAACAGGGAACTGGAGTGTATTAGATTTAGAAAAAGTAGATTCTGTGAATCGCAAACTCTACTTTACTGCTGCAAATCGCGAGGCCGGAGATCCATATTTCCATTATCTCTATCGAATAAACTTTGATGGAACGGAATTAGAACTATTAACGCCAGAACCTTCGCATCATGTGATTACCTGGTCAGATTCAGGCAACTACTTTACTGATATTTACTCGACCCCGACCCAACCAGCTAATGCTGTTCTACGAAATACAAATGGAGATGTATTGATGGAGTTAGAAGAAACAGACATTTCAGCTCTGCGTGCATCAGGATGGGTTGAGCCTATTCCATTCAGTACAAAGGCTAGAGATCAGCAGACAGATTTGTTTGGATTAATGTATCGGCCGTCAAATTTCGACCCATCTGTGCGCTACCCAGTGCTGAATTATCTTTACCCTGGCCCTCAGAGTGGCAGTGTGGGCAGTCGTTCATTCCGTGCTTCTCGTAATGACAAACAAGCAATTGCGGAACTTGGTTTCATCATAGTTGAGGTTGATGCAATGGGGACACCTGGTCGATCCAAATCATTTCACGATGCTTACTATGGCAATATGGGAGACAATGGGCTCCCAGATCAAATTGCGACCATTCGGCAATTAGCAGAGCAGCATCCCTATATGGATCTGGATAGAGTCGGTATCTGGGGTCATTCCGGTGGGGGTTTTGCTTCAACTGCAGGAATTCTTCGCTACCCGGATTTTTATAAGGTGGCAGTGTCTGGAGCTGGGAATCATGATAATCGTAATTATGAAGACGATTGGGGAGAAAAGTGGCAAGGATTGTTGGAAACCTATCCGGAAGCAAACCCCGCAAGCTATGGGAGCAGCGCAGCAATTCTTTCTACGAATTATGATAATCAAGCGAATCAGTTATTAGCAGGCGAACTACAAGGCAAGTTACTGCTTGCTCATGGCATGCTGGACTCCAACGTACACCCTTCTGGTACCTTATTGGTTGTGGAAGCTCTCATCGAAGCTGAAAAAGATTTCGATTTAGTGATATTGCCAAACGCGGGACATGGTTTTGGCAACAATCGCTATTTTATGAAACGTCGCTGGGATTATTTCGTGGAACATCTAACTGAATCAGGACCCGTTGCAGAATTTAGATTCGCCGACAATATCCGATAGCTCCACCAATACAAGAATAAATTCTTGGAGGGTGAATGGCACAAATAGAAGCAGCCTTAGCCGCTTTCGCTAATTTCATGTGGGGACTACCCTTAGTAGTTCTCTTAGTAGGTGGTGGTTTATTTTTTATGGTGCATTCACGATTGATGCACTTTCGCTATCTAGGTCATGCCTATGATCTGCTCCGTGGTAAATACAATAATAAGAATGCAGAAGCCGCAGGTGATATTACTCATTACCGCGCACTTGCTACTGCGCTTGCTGGAACTATTGGCTTGGGAAATATCACCGGTGTTGCTGTGGCTATTACGGTGGGTGGGCCCGGCGCTGTTTTCTGGATGTGGGTAACAGCCCTCGTAGGTATCTCTACCAAGTTTTATACAGCCTCCCTTGCTATTATGTATCGCGGCAAAGATGATAGCGGAAAGTTGCAGGGTGGACCGATGTACGTTATTCGCGAAGCACTGGGTAGAAAGTGGCTGCCGTTAGCGTGGATGTTTGCGATTGCTGGTATGTTTGGCACCTTGCCGGTGTTTCAAATCAATCAATTAGTACAAATAGTTCGAGACTTAATTGCAATTCCAGCAGGAATTGCAACTGCCGACAATCATTTCACTTTTGATTTAATAGTGGGAATCGCGCTGTCGATTATTCTTTTTTCAATTGCGGTTGGAAAAGTTAGGCGAGTGTCCGCGTTCGCCGCCAGGGCAGTTCCTGCTATGGTGGTATTTTACTTTGGCATTACATTAATTTTGTTACTCAGTAATATCACTGAAATTCCAGCTATGTTTGTTTTGATAATCACAGACGCTTTTACCGGTGATGCAGTTTCTGGAGGTGTACTGGGAGCAGTTATCCTTATCGGCGTACAGCGAGGTGTATTTTCGAATGAAGCTGGTCTTGGAACTGAGTCTCTCGCTCATGGCGCAGCTAAAACTAATGAACCAACCCGAGAGGGCCTGGTGGCTATGGTGGGACCAATCATCGATACCTTGATTATCTGCACTTGTACTGCATTGGCCCTGCTTGTTACAGGTGTCTGGGAAGGCGATGCGGTTGGTGTCACTTTAACATCCCACGCTTATGAACAGGCGTTTCCAGGCTTCGGTGCTTATCTCGTGTTACTAATGGTTATTGTGTTAAGTACTACCACTGTCCTGACCTATTCCTATTATGGCAGCAAGTGCATGGCCTTTTTGTTTGGTACTGAAACAGAAAAGTACTATCTATACGGTTACATGACGCTGGTAACTGCTGGCGCGGTTGCGTCTCTTGATGCAGTAATCAGCTTATTTGATGGTGTGTACGCAACCATGGCAATACCAACAATGCTTTCAACAATTATTCTCGCGCCAAAAGTTAGGGAAGTAGCAAAAGACTATTTTACCAGGCTCAGCAAAGGCGAATTTGAACAAACGCAAAATCAATCCGAACCACTTGGTGCAGAGTAATCACTATGAAAGAATTAATCCTCAGTTTTTGTGTGGTAGCGACATCTGCAGCATTTGGGCAATCAATTAGCTCTGAATTGCAAGCTATTAATGAAGTTCTCGATGCTTATCATGAAGCAGCTTCGAGGGGTGACTGGGATAATTATTTCGCTTTAATGAGTGACGACGGTGTGTTCTTAGGTACAGATGCAGTAGAACGCTGGCCAAAAGAGGTTTTTAGAGAATACGCCGGTGATCGAAGTGGATGGGTTTATCGCTCCGTGGAGCGCCATGTAAATTTAACGCCGGACGGAAACTCAGCCTGGTTTGATGAAATTCTAGATAGTGAAAGCTACGGCACAAGCAGAGGCACTGGCGTGCTGATTAAAACTCCAGATGGTTGGAAGATTTCCCAGTACCACTTAACTTTTCCTATTCCAAATGAATTGGCACGAGAAATGACGGATGCTATAAAAGAATTTGAAGCACGAGACAATTAGTTAGTGGATAGTTTGCTCTGGCTTTGGCAGATCTTCGCTTGAATGTGCGCTGACTGCAGGCTCTTCCTGAGAAACGTAAGAGCGAGTGCTGACTGGGCGGTCTAAATACTTTCCAAGTTTATTTAAAAATTCTGCCATATGATCTGTTTGGTAATGTTCTTGCAAACAATCACCGTTCTCCCACTCCTGCAAAAGAATGATCTGATAAGGGTCTGTTACCCCTTCATAATATTCATAGCTTATGCAGCCGTGTTCCTGGCGACAAAGACGTACCATGCTCCTCATTAATCGAATAACTTCGTCTTTGTTTTTGGAATCTAACTGAAATGTACTTTGCACCATTATCATGGCAGTCATAGCTCCTACTGATTTACCTTCATTATACGCAGTCTGAGCTTAAAAACAGCTTAACGAAACCAATTGTCACAAGCTGGGTAAGTTTGGATGAAGGGCTTATTTCCTTTGCCCTTCCACGCTCAAGGAGCTGCCACCCAGCTATGAAATTATATGGCAATCAATCTCTCGTCAATTGCCGATTACGTTTTGCAGTTCGTCAGATAGTTGGCGTACATCTTCTCGTGCTTGCTCTGCTATGCGTTCTCGCTGTGCCACAGTCATACAAACAAACTGAGGAATATTCGATCCAACTACTCGCTCTCGGGTGCAAACTAATCTGTTACTTGCGACTGAAACAGTTGCGTTATAGGCATCAACATCAGCCTGAGAACGAATTCGCGGTATGCCGTCGTTTGATGATGTTAAGGCTTCACAGCCTGCTAGAACTAAAATTAATCCTAGTGTGCAAAGAATTTTCTCCATTGTCACTTCCTCGATAGAATAAAAGCTAGAGCTTGATATTACTTAGCTTTTTGCTCTAGCCCGTTATTCTCTTTGGGTTAGAATTCCCACTTGCAGTGTTATCTTAGATTGCTCCCGCCACTTTTAGCTCTTCAATTTGGTCAACATCAAAACCCCATTCCGCCAGTATTTCATCGGTATGCTCTCCAGCAAGCGCAGAAGAAGATTGAATCTCTCCTTGAGTGCGACTGAATCTAGGCGCAGGAGCAGGTTGAGTTACTCCTTCAAAATCCACGTATGTATCTCTAGCTTTATTATGTGGGTGGTCCGGCGCTTCTGCTAAATCTAGCACTGGTGCGAAACAAACATCAGTACCTTCCATAATCTCGGACCATTCGTCCCGTGTCTTTGTTTTAAAAATGGATTCCATCTTCGCTCTCTTTTTCGGCCACGCGTCTTGATCCAGCTGTTCTTTAAAAGACTCATCGGTGATTTTGCATTTCTCCAAAAGGAGTGCGTAAAACTGAGGTTCGAGGGCACCTACGGAAATATATTTTCCGTCCTTGCATTCGTAGCTGCCATAGTAATAAGCAGCTCCGTCTAGGCGATTGGAATAACGATTAGTGGTCCACATGTTCATGTCAAT
>DFQD01000198.1 GCA_002377605.1 Gammaproteobacteria bacterium UBA3498
GCTGGTGCTGACCCAAACACATTCATTAATAACACGCCGCGTTCACGACGTAACTTCGGCGGATCACCACGAACCTTGTTTGCAACCTCGCTTATGCGGGCTGCCTACTCCGGAGATGTTGAGCTGGTTCAGTTACTGTTGGACTCAGGAGCCGATCCTTTCATTCACAATAGTGATAACGAGAATGCGCTGCTCGCGGCATCAGGTTATGCGTGGATTGATGGATACAGCAGGGGGCGTTCAACTCAAGAAAGGCTCGCCACCATCAAGCTGTTGGTGGAACTGGGCATGGAGGTAAATTGGGCCTGCGACCATGGCATCACCCCACTGATGATGGCGGCCAACTTCGGGGAGGTTGAGCTCATTCAGTACCTAGTCGACCAAGGCGCTAATCTGGCCGCACACGACCTAGGTAAAAAGAACGATGGCACATTCGGTGGCAGCATCGAACCACTTATGCCAATCGATTATGCCATAGGCGTGGGAAGCTTCAGGCCCAACAATGCCATCCTTCACATGGAAGAAGCTACGAAACTGATGACGCAAATGATGGCCGAACGCGGAATAGTTCATACGACCTCTGAATGCACGCTTCGCGCTTTCTCCTGCGGTAGCATCGATCCTCAAGGATCTACTCCGGCAGAGATTGCGATCACACGCTCCATTCAAGTCGGAAACCAGGTGGAAGGTATTACTGGAGGTCTTGAAGTGGGAGCCGAAGACGATGAACCCTAGAGTCAAGAGAGCTGAAACAGTCTCTAGAAAGATAATACTTTTATCCTGTTGGTTTTTAATATCACTGGCGCTGCCGGCCGCCGGGCAGGTGGGTCATCCTGCTAAGGGATCTTGGACTGGTTATTATGGTCCTAATAATTCCGAGCAGCATCGCTTTCGACTCTTGTTGGATTGGGAAGATCGAAGGATCGTTGGAGAAATTAACCCGGGCAGAAGAGCTATTAGCCTGGATAGAATTGAGCTCGATTATTCCTCCTGGACCATGACACTGGAAGCTGATTTGCCAGTGGATGGAGATGGAGGGACGGCCCGCTTTATAGTAACCGGAATAATTGAAAATTTAGGCTCATGGACGAACCGGCTTTATTCAGGAAGCTATACATTGGGCAGCGAATCCGGCGAATTCTGGCTTTCGCTAAACTAAAACTCTGCAAATTTTGGAGAAGCCTCCGATGAAAACAAAGTTTGCCTTATATTCAATTTGCTTATTTACTACTTTGGGCGTCGCTCAGGGATTTGCTCATCATTCTTTCCTAGCGGAATTCGATCCTGAATCCCCCATCGAAATAGAAGGCACTGTTATTAAGGTCGAATGGACTAATCCTCATACTTATTTCTATATCGAAGTTGAAAACGAAAATGGTGATTTCGAAGAGTGGGCCTTGGAAATGGGCAGCCCGAATCAACTGACACGCAGAGGTTGGCGTCGCGACACTTTGAAGATTGGTGACATCGTAACGGTAAGCGGAACCGCAGCCCGGGATGGAAGAGCAAAGGCAAATGCCGAGAGGGTTGTCCTAGATACCGGTCAGCGCTTGTTCGCGGGAACCAGCCGACCAGATTTTGTAGAAGACAACAATTAGGAATAGTTGCGGGGTATTTCGTAGTGATTCAATCTATGCAAAAACTGATTACGGTTGCGACTATTCTAATGTTTCAGTTTTCGCTGTCGGATACAGCGATGGCTCAGACCACTATAGCTGGTGACTCTGGCCTTGACCACACAATTCCAACACCGCGTCTATCAGACGGGACAGTGAATTTGAGTGGAGATGGCGTATGGAACATACCCTACATCAGGAACTTTGCGGATCATATAATCCACGAAGGTGAGAATGCCGCTGTTCCATTTCTTCCTTGGACAAGGGCAATGCACGAATACAATCAATCCAATTACGTCGCCTATGATCCAGAAGGGTTTTGTCTGCCTCCAGGCGGCCCTCGCTCGATGGCTACACCCTATCCCGCTGAAATAATCCAGCATCGTGACCGCATAATTATTATCTTCGAAGGCGGTGGCCATGTCTGGCGGGAAATTCATATGGATGGACGTGAACACCCCGACCTAGAGACCTATGTTCCAAGCTATTTTGGTCACTCAGTAGGTCACTGGGAAGGCGATACGCTGGTGGTCGACACAGTTGGATTCAATGAGAAAACTTGGCTGGACTTCGGTGGTCATATGCATACGGACGAACTACACACCATTGAACGCATCACTAGACCGAATAGAAATACACTGCATTATGAAGTGACCATTGATGACCCCGGCGCTTATTCAGAACCCTGGACAATAGCCTGGGATATCAACTGGTCTGAGGGCCAAGAGCTAGCTGATTATATCTGTCAGGAAAACAACCAGTATTTGATCGATCTCTTGGATGATTTCGGTAATCCCTTTTTCGAAAGCACAAACTTTGCGCGCTGAGATTTAGATATTAGCAACAGAGACAGATCTATTTGTCTTTCCCCGCTAAAGAAGGCTAAATCTATCTCTATTTTTGTCATTCATATGTAACCGAAGAGACGAGAGTGACTCACCATCCATAGGATCATTTCACTTAATCTCTTTTGAGTGCCTAAATAAAAAAAGGGCTCCCCC
>DFQD01000191.1 GCA_002377605.1 Gammaproteobacteria bacterium UBA3498
CCGTTTTGTGGATCGACAACAAAGGAACTTCGAAATTCACCTTTTACTCTGGCAAGTGACGCACCCTGATCGAACCAGAATTGGTTGTAACTGAACAGACCGAAGTCGCGACTGCCAGCCTTGGGCGCACCGGTGTCGGGGTCAAGCTCATCAATCCAACCCAGGGGGCGACCATGAACCGGCGCGACTGCCGCTCTAAGTTGTGCTTGCTCAGGAGTAACCACCAATGGCGAATCGTCAGGTCTATTTAACCGGGTTATTGACTGATTAGTCCAAGTACCATTTAGGTCTGGTCGTTCCGAATCGGCAGCAATACAAGTCAGCGGAATAACAGTCAATGAAATTCCCAGACTGATCGCTGTTATGAAGTCTCGTTTGTAAACGCTTGTTTTCAATTTGCTCATAAGGCTAAGACGCGTAAAAGATTAGAATTTGAATCTACCCACCCAATGAGCGCAAGCTAAGGTGCCATATCTCACTCTCCAGCGATGGTTGAATTCGCTTATCAGTTCATGCAGCAACGTACCTGAATCAATGCACGGGCTGAATAGGAGCTTAAAATTTCAGCAGAAAGCTCACCCCTAGAATGTAGCGTGTGCATTAAACGGGCTGGCAGTGCCTCCTTTAATAGGATTAATCTGGATCGAAGTCATAAATTCCCAACGACCCAGACGCTCAGCAACTTCCGCAACCTCTTGCATATAACCGTTGTCAACAATTGGCAAACCCAGATTCACCTGTGTGAGTTGATGAACGGGCCTGTTAATACCTGCTACACCCGATGGTTGCACATCATTCGCCGCATCACTTATCAGTATGGCAATATCACGTTCCTTCAACCACGGCAATACCGATGCATGCAAACCGGCACCGCCTTGCCCATATGCCCATGGACCTTTGGCGTCGCGCAGAGCCCAGCGGCCACCGCGAATAAACAGGGCATCGCCACTGCCGATTTTAACGCCGGCAAATTCTTCCCAGGCTTCCAGGTCTTCCACGTAAATGGGAGTACTGGGTTCCAACCAATCGACGCCTCGCAGCAAAGGCATATCTACCAAAATTCCACGGGTAACATAGGAGGTTCCCATGCGGTCGATTGCCAGGTCTTCACAACCAGAAGAAGTCAGGTTTTGTGGATAACCATTGAAGATGACATATTCGCCATCTACTTCAGAACGGTAGTGGCACAGTGCATCGACGTGCGACATCATGCCGTCGTGAAGTTCAAACTGCACTCCATCCATTGCGAAAGAAGGCTCTTCACCATCTTTAACTCGCACCGGTATAACTTCTCCGTCGCGCACTTCGAGATTGGTCATCCAGTGCTCGTAGTCACCAAATGCCTGGCTATCGATAGCTTTCTCTTCGATGACGAAATGCTGCAGGGTTACAGTCTCACCAGTCCTGACCAAACCGGCTGCCTGGCGCGTTTTTTCCGGAGTAATCAGATTCAGCGTTCCGCGCTGGTCATCAGAACCCCAACGCCCCCAATTGGATAATTCTTCCTCCCACTGCTTCAAGATATCCAACGTAACTAATCGTGATGGCAGCTGAGTCGATGGGTGTGCCTGGAATTCTTGAGCCCCAGAAAATCCAATCAGGCTCGCTGGGAATAAAATTAACAGCAGTTTCCAAATCGAATCTTGATATCCAAGTATTTTTCTCATGGGCTTACCTAAATCTAAGTTGTTAAGCTGTGAATGCCCCCAAAATCACGGCTGAGAGCTCAATTATTAAAGGGGGTCAGAGCAAAGACCATAGTAGTTTCTGGTGTTTTGCCGAAGAATACAAATTTCATTAACCAGAGTCGGACTGATGGTTCAAGAATGGGCTCAAAATTTTATTCTGATTTTTTACTGGCTCCCGAATATTGTTCTAAAGTTTTGCCGATGAAAACATTGCTATTATCCAATCGTAAAGAGAAAATACGGCCCGTGAATGCCTAACTGCATAAAACTTAGTTTGCGGACTGAGTTCGCTGTTTAGGCATATTTTTTATTCTGTCTAGGGAGACAATGACCATGATAAAGAAAGGTCTAGTTCACTTGGGGTCTGTACTTGCAATAGTAGGATTTCCTTCAAGTGACGTTCTATCTCAAGAAGATACAATTGAAGAGATAGCGGTAACAGGAACGAGAATTCGGGGTGCAAATCCTGACAGCTTCTCTCCTGTATCGATAATTAACCAAGAGCAAATTCAGATTTCCGGAAAGATTTCTATCGGCGAACTTCTCCAAGAAATGCCATCTCAAGGTTCTGGTTTAAATCGAAACTACAACAACGGGGGCGATGGCTCTGTGCGAATGGACTTTCGCAATCTGGGAGGAGGAAGAACTCTCGTTCTAGTTGATGGCAAACGTTGGATAAATAGCGGCGAAGGGGCCAACAGTTCAGTTGACCTTAATACAATCCCCACAGCTTCCATTGAACGGGTTGAGATTCTTAAGGACGGCGCATCAGCTGTTTATGGCTCAGATGCCATAGGTGCTGTGATTAACATAATTACCAAAGATAATTATGAAGGCGTTGAGTTCCAAGCTCAAACAGGCGAGTACTATGATGGTGGAGGGCTAGCAAATAGCTATCAGGTTACTGCGGGCACCTCATTCGACCGAGGTTCTTTTATGTTTGGGGCTTCACTTGTTGAAGTTGAAGACCTTCATAATAGCGATAGAAAAGAAACAGCTGCTAGACCGTCTTTCGGTGGATCCTCGGGAACACCGCAAGGTCGTTTAGCCTACGGAGGAGTTGTTCCTGGGTGCAGCAACTGGCAGCCAAATGAAGGTACTAGTGGGTCCTCCCCTTCTGATTTTCGCTGTTGGACTAGCCCTGACGATCGCTTTAATTACAATCCCTACAATTATGTTGAGACTCCAAGCGACCGAATAAATCTATTTGCCAAAGGTCGTTATAACCTAATGGAATCGACTGACCTTACATTATTTGGTACCTATCAAAATCGTGAGTCAGACCAGCTTTTAGCGCCAATGCCACTATTCTATGGCTTTGGTGACTTTGGAGGCGGTGAAGGGATTTCAAGAAATAACCCATACAACCCATTTGGAATAGAGTTCTGTGATCTTACAGGTATGTCTGTAGAGGGTAAGTCCTGTAATGCCACTAATTACCCAGATGGTTATGCCACTGGTTGGTTGGGACGAAGGCTGTTAGAGGCTGGTAATCGAAATTTCATTCAAGACACACAAACTTATCGATTTGAAATGGGAATCGAAACTGAAATTGAAGGTTGGGACGTTTCAGCATATGCAATAACAGGCCAAAACAAAAATGTCACAACTACTGAAGGGCTTTTAAATACTGGAAATATAAAGAAAGCCTTGGCAGGAGATTGCACCAGCCCATGTGTGCCGTTGAATATTTTTGGTGGACAAGGCGCGAACAGCAAGTACCTTGGTGATGGATTATGGAGTGGCGATGGCTCCATCACACCAGAAATGGTCGATTACATTACCTTTCAAGCTCACGACACTGGCAGAAATGAAATGAAAAGCTATGGTTTCGATGTGGTTGGTGAGCTTGGAGCGCTTGCAGCGGGACCCGTAGGAGTCGCCTTTGGCTACGAATTCCGAGAAGAAAAAGGAGGTTTTGAGCCTGATGCCTTCATCGCAGCGGGATTGTCTTCTGGTAATGCGGCAAGCCCTGTCGCTGGAGAATACGAGGTCGATGAATGGTACGTAGAATTAGCAGTGCCAATTATTGAAGGCCTTGATCTGAGCTTGGCAAGTCGATACTCTGATTACTCTAGCTTCGGTGACACGACAAACTCTAAGGTTGGCTTAACTTTTTCTCCAGCTGATCTAATTACTTTTAGAGCAACATATTCTGAAGGTTTCAGGGCTCCATCTATTGGTGCGCTTTATAGCGGCAACAACGATAGCTATCCTGATTTAGCTGATCCTTGCGACGTCAATTCCAGTAACTTTACAGGAAGTGGATCGACGCAGGCTGGCCGCTGTGCGGCAGATGGCGTTCCTGCAGGTTTTACCCAACCTAATACACAGATCAGAACCACGGTTGGCGGCAACCCTGATGTTCAACCTGAGGAATCAGAGGGGTATAACTTTGGAGTGATTATAAATCCTATAGAAAATCTGTCTCTCTACTTTGATTATTACGATATCGAAATTACAGACACAATTTCTTCTATTGGATCCCAGTTGATTCTAAACGGCTGCTATCAGGGAACAAACCCCGCGTACTGTAGCTTAGTTACTAGATTGCCAACTGGTTACGTCAAAGATCTACGAAATACAACCAATAACATTGGTCAAGTAGAAACTTCTGGTTATGAAATAACAGCCACTTACGATTGGGATAGCAGTTTCGGAAGCTGGAGAGCTGTTGCAGACTTCGCATTTTTAGAAGATTACGATGTAACCAAAGCCAATGGTTCAGTCGAGCATTACGCTGGATTCATCATTGGTAATGCCAGAGATCAGTTTAAAGATGTAAAAGGTAATCTGCAGTTATTCTGGTCACAAGGGAATTTGTCAGCTTCAGCTACTGCTCAATATCACAGCGAGTCTGACGGAGTCGCAGGAACAGTGCCGAAAACGTTATCTGACGGAACTAAAGATGCTGGGGACTCACGAAGAACATTGGATGAGACTTGGTACCTTGATGTTCAAGCTTCATACAATTTAGAGGATTACAATTCTATAATTTCAGTTGGAATTGATAACCTGTTAGATGAAGATCCACCATATTTCCCTGACAGTTTTGCAAATGACTTTGACCCTTCTTACCGAACTTGGGGTTCTCAATTTTGGTATGCTAGGTTAACTACCCGATTTTAGGGCTGTAACTAAGTCAAATGCTCTAAGGGATGTTCCTAATTTTGAATTTAAATTAGGAAACATAACCAAAACAAAAAACCCGAGCTTTAATAAGCTCGGGTTTTTTTATGTTTTCTGTTCTTAAAGTGGCGTTATCTTTGTTATTTGTTTCCTATCTTCATAAGTACTAGCAAGCCTCCCCAATCTTAAGCATGAGACTAGTTAAATTAAAGTCGGCTTTTTAAGATA
>DFQD01000196.1 GCA_002377605.1 Gammaproteobacteria bacterium UBA3498
TGCTACAAATGAAGCAGCAGGCTCATCGTATGGAAAATATAGTTCGGGACTTGCTAGTGCTTACCGCACTTGAAACCAAAACCCTACCAAAGCAACAGGAGGAGATTAATATAGCGAAGCTGGTAAACGAGATCGGAAACGATATGCAACAGATATTTTTAGATAAATCTCAAAGCTTCGTCATTGATTGTGATCAATCAGCAATGATCACTGGTAAGAGAAACGAACTCTATAGTGCCATTTCAAATTTAATGGTAAACGCGGCTAAGTACACCCCTGCCAATGGCACTATCAATCTTTCAGCTAATTGGGATGGAGAAATCTTTAACTTGAAGATCCAAGACAATGGTATTGGAATCGAAGCTAAGCATATACCACGCTTAACTGAACGATTTTATCGAGTGTCTGAAAGCCGCTCATCAGAATCAGGCGGAACCGGATTAGGCTTGGCGATTGTTAAACACATTCTCATGCGTCACGATGCAGAATTGGAAATTCTTAGCGAAGTAGGAAAAGGGAGTTCATTTATTTGCAAACTGCCTTCAACTCGAATCTCTAAAAAGGAAGATAGTGCCAATACACCTAAAGAAAATACTGTGCTTGAACCTAGCCACTAGGATCAAAAACAGATCTTCTAAATTCTTAGAAACAGTCTTTAGAATGTCCACCGAATCCGGAAAACCCAAGTATTAGGGTCATCATCACCAGCAAAATCATCCGAGTCTGCCATTACGTAATTGAGCACAAAACGTAAATCGTTGGTCATGTAGTAGTTTGCACCAATGCTAAAGGTATCTATTGAACCGCCCTGAATATCTACGTTGTTTAAATCCAGATGACTTACTCTTGCTGCTAATTCCCATGCGCCACCGGAATTCGAAGGCCTTACCCGGTCAAATGCTGCGTTAGAAGAAGAATACGGGCGGGTGTCATTAGTCAGAAAATAACTGACATAGGCATAGTACCCATCAAAACTTAGGTCTGGGCCTAATTCGCGATCTAGATTTTGTCTAACATATTCGGCTTGGGCCGAAAATCTGCCGTTTACGAAGGCGGATTCGAAACCAAGCTTGTTGTAGCTATCAACGCCTTCTATGTTCCCTGTATTAACAATACGATGATCATCCTGATGGGATTCTGGCCGAGCTCTCAGACGTAATCTATCGCCACCTGGAGTTTCGCGCGCCACATTAATGCCCAGATGGAATAGAGTATCAGCGCCGCCAATCTCCGGACGATAAACAAAGCGGCTTGCAACTCCATCTCCGCGCACCTTGTTATTGGCGCCATGAGTATACGTTGAAGCGGCAAAGTTATAGTTTTCACCCCAGCGTTGATAGCCAATACCGGTTCGTCTGCTGGTAACCAGAGCATTAAGCAAAGATCTCTCGGTGAAGGTTATGTGATTCGAACTTGTGATTTCCTCTAAGCTAGAGAATTGTTTGAAGTTTCCAATGGTAATGCGTGAGTTTTCTGAGGCGTTGTAACGGATATATCCGTCCTTAAGCTCTGGATCATCAGGGGCGAAATCGTATTGAATACGCCATTCCCATCTGCTAGAAAGATCTCCGCCAACGAATAATCGGCCACGTCGAATTTCCGTACCAGCATTATAAGAGAATTTATCGTTGTCAAAAGCTGTGGCATCAGCTTGGATCCTGCCTCCCCACTCAAAAGTGGGAAAGCTTGATTGCGCCATTACGTTCGTGGATAGAGCACTCATACAAATTGCTAAAATGAAATTTCTAGTATCCATAAACTATCTCTATCGCCATAAATGTAATCAGTAGTAAACTGAACAAGGTTCAGAACGAAAAAATTTGTCATCAAGAAATTGAAATTGTTAACACTCTCTGCCCTGAAGAAGGTTAGAAAGAGGCTTATTCGGAATCCGTCTATTTTGAGTTTATTTGGATGAAAGCAGCAAAAGCCGATTTCCTATTTGTTGGGACACATCTGCAATATCGCCGATAAGGTCAATGATTCTATACAGGAACATTACTTCAACAGCAGGTAAATCATTCTCCAGAGCCAATAGATCCGCCCGGATAAGGACTTGTGCCTTATCGCTGTCTCTCTCAATCTTATCCAGTTCATTCAGCAGCCCCTGAAGTAAATCAATTTCCTTGCCAGAGAAACCGCTTTCCAGTAACTCGTCCAATTCACTGATTGCATCCTTGGCTTTTTCTGCGGCATTTATACTCAATTTCAGCATTTGCTGAGCCGAAGCGACCATGGATTGTGGAAAAACCATCTTTCGCCCCAACATTAATCCGGCAATATCCTTGGCCTTGTTGGCCATTCGGTCTTGAACGGTCAGCAGTTCAATCACATCAGATCGAGCAAAAGGCATCCACACGGATTTAGGCAGATTAGCGCGAATGGCATGCTTTATTTCATCAGCCTGGTTTTCCGCTTCTACAATTTGAGCCTGAAGTTTAGCTGCCTGCTGCCAATTATTGCCATTGGCAGCAATCAGAAACTCCTCTAATAATTGGCTACATTGATATGTCTTACCAATATGCTCCTGTATAGGCTTGACCGGGGATTTCCCCAATAAATCAATTATTACACTAGACATTTTTGGCTCACTTTTTGTTTGAACTTGGCAAATTCTTTAATCATTCTGAATTCCAATCATAAATTTTTAGATTATCCGAATATGAAGCGTAGTAGAAAGAAAAACACTATAGAAAGAGCGGCGCCAACTGGTAGTGTTACGATCCAAGATAAAAAAATCTTACCAACAACGCGCAGATTCAACGCGCCGATCCCTCGAGCAATCCCTACACCCAATACGGCACCCACCAATGTATGGGTGGTAGAGACAGGTATTCCCGTTCCTGACGCAATGACTACGGTAGTGGCAGCAGCTAATTCCGCAGCAAAGCCTCTACTGGGGGTCAGCTCAGTAATATTGCGCCCGATCGTTACTATGACACGGTAACCAAGCGTAGCAAGTCCTATTACGATACCCCCGGCACCAAGCAATAGGATCCAAACCGGAAGGGCCGATTGAGTATCGAAAACACCTCCGCTTTGAACTACTCCGTTTATCGCGGCGAGCGGGCCGATAGCGTTTGCCACATCATTGGAACCATGGGCAAATGCCATAGAGCACGCAGTGAAAATCATCAGCACTCCGAATAGACGTTCAAGGCTGGCGAATCGGTTGTTTGGGTCTTCATGGGGGTCTTCTTCGATTTTGCTAACCAGGTAATACCCGATCGCCATAGTTACGAATCCTGCTAGGATTGAATAGAACACGGACTCACCGAAGCTCAAATCGAGACCCACATGTCTGAGACCCTTTACAAGGGTGACCATCGCAATGGTAAAACCAACTAGGAAGATATAACCAGGAATATATTTCTTGGCATTTGCGAAAGGATCGTCTGTATCCAGTACTAAGTACTGCACACTAAGAAAAAGAATGAACGCAATGCTTCCAGAGACAACGGGTGAAATAACCCAACTGGCGACAATGGAACTAACCTGCCCCCACTCCACCGAATCCACTGAGATACCAACGACAGCAAAACCAATGATCGCACCTATAATGGAATGGGTAGTGGAAACAGGCCAACCTTTCCAAGAAGCTAGAAGTAGCCAGGTGCCGGCAGCGAGCAATGAAGCCAACATGCCATATACCAGGAGCTCAGGATTGGTATCAAAACCTGCAGTATCTGCGTTGATGATGCCACTGCGTATTGTAGAGGTGACCTCTCCACCTGCTAGGTAGGCACCGGCAAATTCGAACACCATCGCGATGACTATTGCTTGTTTGATAGTAATAGCACGCGCACCTACTGAAGTGCCCATAGCGTTTGCGACATCATTGGCACCGACACCGTAGGCCATAAAGAAACCAAATACACAGGCCAAAGCTAATAAGATCGTTCCGTATTGCGAAATTATTTCTGACATTTGAAGTATTCTCGAAAGTTAACGTTATTAATGTTTCTGGGAATCAATGGCCACAAATGATTTAAACCTTCTCTCAAAAAGTCGCCGAATCTACTTCAGCGCCACCGTTATTAAAAGATAGGTATGCCGTAACGATTAGAGCAATGAATTTGCAAAAAAAATTAGACCGCATCTATAGCCGCCAAATGGTACGGAGAACACAAAAACTTGGGGCAAAGATAAGGCTTAATTGTTACAAAATTATGACAATTTATTTAATCGACTGATTTAGATCAAGCCCCTCTCGTCACATAGAGTTAACGTGAGACGATGTGTTAGAATAGCCGGCCCTGGCCAACAAAATCTCTAGCTTTGAGCTACC
>DFQD01000029.1 GCA_002377605.1 Gammaproteobacteria bacterium UBA3498
CCGGTACTTGCATTTAATGCAATCAAACTGGTTCCAAATAAATTGTCACCTGGACGGAAGCCACCGTAGTAATCGATAGTTGCACCATTAGTTGGGATGTAAACCAAATCATTTTCTACATCTGCAGAAATTGGAGCCCAAGAAGAAACGTCGCCGGTCCACTGCCAAGCATCGTTTTCCCAAGTTTCATGACCATACTCACCTGGACGTGGAATTACGTTGAACTTCCATTTGAATTCGCCTGTGCGTTTGTCATAACCAAGTATGTCGCCAGGAATATTCTCGATTCTAGCCTGGTTGTAGCCTTGTTCTGCAGAATTGCCAACAATCACTGTGTCATTTATGACAACCGGTGGTGACGAACCAGTAATATATCCTGTTTCTAATGGAATGCCTTCGTAAGGATCGTATGGGTGACCTAGATCTGCTAACAGATCCACTACACCTGATTCGGGAAATCCATCGATCGGAATTGGTTGACCGAAACCTTCCAATGGAGCACCAGTTTTGGCATCCAAAGCTGTAAGGAAGAAGCCAGGTGTGATCATGTAGATAACACCTTTGCCGTCGACTTCTGAGTAGCCGATGCCTTTACCGTAGTCTGCCCGCATTGAGTATTCCCAGCGACCAGTGTTAGGTAATCGATAGCTCCAAAGCTGTTCACCAGTCTTTGGATCGATCGCAACAACGTGACGACGCGCTCCTGCCACTGTGTACAAGGTGCCATTAATATAGCTAGGTGTAGAACGACCACTAGCAGCACCAAGGCTGGCACCATCCCATTCCCAAACTACTTCTAATTCGCCAAAATTTTCGGCAGTAATTTCGCCGGATGTTGTATATCGGGTATTCGCGTAATCATTACCCAGAGTAAACCATTCAACATCATCTTGAGCTGCGAGAAGGCTGCCTGCGCTACCTAGCAGTAAGCCTATCGCTAGAGCAGTTTGCCAGCTTTTCCAGATGTCTATTTTTCTTATCATTCTTTGCCTCGTTGATAAAATGGCTATAAGGTTATTCGAGTAACTAATTTAATAAAAACAGTCACTTATCGATTTCTAATAGTATAGATAGTCGGACCAAACACTAGCTCGAGGCTACCGGAAGGTAGGGGTTTTGTCCACGAGGAAAAAGTTACGAGATTTGTCTGAATTTAACTAAAGGCCAGGCATCTTGAAGTTGGCGGAAGACAGTTCACTGGAGAGAATTGAATTCTGTTCATCAGTCAGCTGGGTGAGGGGAGGTCTTACCCGAACCCATTCAGAATCTTCGCCATACATAGCTGTTGCAGCTTTTAATGCAGGGATCATAGGGAACGCTTGGAATATATCGCGAATTTTGTTGAGATCTTCTTGCCGCTGCTTAGCCCCTGTGTCTTGCCAATGTTTATAAAGTCCCACAATTGCAGATGGATTTACATTTGCAGTAGCGGAAATGCAGCCGGCGCCACCCGTCCGCATGTTTTGCAATAAGAAACTTTCAGATCCACAAAACACCGCAAAGTTTTCAATTGCAAGGTCATTAAATGCTTGCGTCTGGTTCCAGTCGCCGGAACTATCTTTGATTCCAGCGATATTATTTGGATACTTCGCTGCCAGTTGTTCTATCAATCTAAGCGAGAGAGAAATTTGTGAAATAGGAGGTATGTGATAGAGATATATATGTAGTCTGTCATCTGCTACGGCCTCAATCACTTGAGAATAAAAATCAAACAGACCTTGATCTGTAACTCCCTTGTAATAAAAAGGAGGCAACATCAACACGCCCCCGCAACCTAGCTCCATTGCTTTTTTGGTTAGACTGATACTGTCGGTTAAAGCACAACAACCTGTTCCGGGCATCAGTTTCGCCGGATTTACGCCCGATGTAACTAATTCTTCAAGCAAATGTATTTTCTCAGCAAGATTTAGTGAATTAGCTTCACTGTTGGTACCAAATACAGCAAGGTTTACTCCTTGCGAAACAATCCAATTGCAGTGCTTGGTGAAACGTTTGCTATCTGGTTGTAGAGTTTCGGTAAAAGGTGTAATTACAGGAGCTAATACTCCACTAAATCTAGTTTGTGACACCCTAACTCCTTTTCTTTTTGAATTTGTAGTGTGATTGAGTTTGGTACTTTGCGGAGGTCTAATATATTAAGAATCTTTCGCAGCTTCTTGAAGGAAGACGCTGATAATCAACATCGGCCAAATTCCTATGTGTACCATTACGTCGGCGGTATTGAACACATAGTTCCAATAAGGAATATGTTGAATATCTATGAAATCGATGACGCTACCATAAATAAATCTATCTAAAATATTGCTGGCGCCACCGCCAACAATAAATCCGAAACAAACGAATTCATATCGACCAACTTGGCTGCCTAACCACAGATAAGCAGTGACTGCAGAAAGTAACCCAATTGAGATTAGACCAAACAACCAGCCCATTCCTTGAGCGAGACCAAATACTCCACCGTAGTTTCGAATATGAGTTAAATGAATGAGGCTGTTTATTTCCCAGGTAGTGTTTAAGGCAATATTATTATTAACCCAATAGCCAACTAGCTGCGACATGAGTAGTACAGCTACAGCGATGCTACCATAGAGACTCATGTTGGCGACTTTTGTACTCATCTTCACGTGTATCTTTCTTTAGTTTGATAAGATATGTTAAAACCCAAGCTTAACACAGAGCTCTACTTGTATGAGCTTTACAATGTGTCAGCCGGTGAAAGATTTGGGATAAACTATCTATCCAGATTAGCGTAGGCAACATCCGCATATTGGACAATTTCTTTACTTCCATCTGCGGAGAACCGAATAATGCTATGAGCGCAGTTATGCATGTGAGGGGGAGTCCACAGTGCGCTCATGGGTAAATTTTCAACGTGACAAAGGATTGTTTTTATTAGGGCGCCGTGACTTACCACTGCAATCTGCTGCTCTAAATGCTGCTCAGCTATTCTCTCAACAGCTGCTACCGCTCTATTTTGTAATTCATAGAAAGACTCTGCTCCCTCAACATCAAAAAGATGTGGCTCTTCCCAGAAGTGCCGAAATGAGTCGGGCTCCCGCCGTTCTATTTCATCGTAAAGCGTACCTTCCCAAGGGCCTAGAAAGATTTCGCGCAGATTATCGAGATATTCAATCTCAACTCTGCTGTCTGGAAACAAATTAGCAGCGGTTTGGCGAGTGCGGAATGAACTACTGCAAAAGACCTTATCAAATTCGACCAATTGAATCCGTTGTCCTAATTCAATCGCTTGTTCTCTTCCAAGTTGAGTTAAGCGTGAATCGCTTTGTCCCTGGACTCGTCTTTCTTCATTCCAATCTGTCTGTCCATGACGAATTAAATGCAAATCCATTTCTTATTTACCTCGTACTTTTTGTTCTCTCTACAGCTTTCTTCCAACCCTGGTATTGAATTGTTCTCCAGGCATCATCTTTTGCCGGCTTAAAGGCCTGATCAAGCTGCCATTTCTTGGTAATCGCATCGATGGAAGAAAACACTCCAGCTTGCAATCCTGCTATATAGGCAGCGCCCAATGCAGTGGTCTCGGTAATAATTGGACGCTGTACTTCACAATCCAAAAGATCAGCTAGCATCTGGGTAACATAATTGTTATTAGCCATTCCGCCATCTACTTTCAAAGTATTTAGACTAGCTCCATCGGCAGCAATTGCATCAACCAAATCTTTAGTTTGATAACATACCGACATCAGTCCTGCAGTAACGATTTCTTTTATTCCTGTATCTCTCGTCATGCCGTAAATTGCGCCGCGTGCGTGCGGGTCCCAATAGGGAGCGCCAAGACCGGTAAATGCAGGAACTAGATATACACTTAAATCGTCCGGAGTTTGCCTTGCTAATTGTTCAGATTCGGCAGCAGTGTTGATTAGTTTTAACTGGTCTCTTATCCATTGCATTGTGGCACCAGCCATAAATATGCTTCCTTCTATTGCGTAGGAAGTTTCGTTACCTAATCGATAGGAAACTGTCGTTAATAAGCGATTTGATGAAGTTACGAATTCTTCGCCAGTGTTAAACAGAAGGAAACACCCAGTCCCATATGTACTTTTCGCTGACCCAGGTACGAAACATCCCTGACCGAAAGCAGCCGATTGTTGGTCACCTATCATTCCGGTAATTGGAATAGCGGCACCAAAGATTTCTGGGGCACTGTTTCCATAGTCAGCGGCACAGTCTTTGACTATTGGTAAAAGTGATCCTGGTATATTTAAAAGAGACAACAGATCTTTGTCCCATTCTTGGTCTACAATATTGAACAACATTGTGCGAGATGCATTTGTGGCGTCGGTGCAGTGACTACTTCCATTAGTTAATTTCCAGAGTAGAAAACTGTCTACTGTACCGAAAGCGAGTTCGTCATTTTCTGCACGGTTTCTTGCGTTCGGTACGTTTTCTAGAATCCAGCGCAATTTTGTTCCAGAGAAATAAGGGTCCAGAAATAACCCTGTTTTCGATTGAACAGAATGAGCATGCCCCTGTTCTTTAAGCTTTTCGCAGTAATCGCTAGTTCGTCGATCTTGCCAGACTATCGCATTGGAGATTGGCTCACCGTTTGCTCGATCCCAAACTATAGTTGTTTCTCTTTGATTCGTTATTCCAATACAAATAATGTCAGCTGCACTTGCTCCTGCTTCCGAGATTGCTTTGTTGCAACTATTTATAGTTGTTTGCCAAATTTCATTGGCATCATGCTCGACCCAACCGTCTGCAGGAAAATGCTGGGTAAATTCCTCTTGTCCCACAGCAACGGGAGTACCTTCTTTGTTGAATAATAAAGCGCGACTGCTAGTAGTACCTTGATCGATAGCGAGGATATATTTGCTCATTATGTTTATTGCTCTACTTCACATCATTTTTGTTTAGACTTAAATTTGGTCGGAACCCTCTCAATACTAAAAAACCAAAGTGGGTGGTCGACAAGGCAGCCATGTTACACTAAGTCTTGCCGTGTATGGCATGTTTTATCTTCACAAGAAGTCGCAGTGAGTTTACTGAAGAGTTTGCCTGATGCTCTCTATTCGCTGTCTGTTCTACTAAGGGATACAATGACCCCGAAAAATTCACGATAGGTAGTCATGCCATGAGTTATTACCGTGGAAATTATTTAGCCGGATTGCTTCTATTTATTGTTGTTAGTACTGCTTCTTTCAACGCTTCTACTCAAGTCCGCTTCTATCCAGAAGCTCGTAGTGGTGGAAACTACATGCACAATTTTTATTTTCCACCATCTCCCAGTTCAACACCCTGGGCGCCGGATTGGTCACCCGACGGTGAGAGTATTGCGGTAGCTATGCATGGTTCAATCTGGAATGTTGATCCTGAATCAGGCATCGCTTATGAAATTACTTATAGCGAGGATGCCTATCATTCATCTCCAGATTATTCCCCTGATGGGCGCTGGCTAGTGTTTACCGCCGATTATGATCACCAGCGCATTCAATTGGAAATACTTGATACCGAAAGCGGTGAAATTTCAAAACTTACGGATGACCAGGCCATTTATACTGATCCGGTTTTCTCTCCCGACGGTAGCAAGATCGCTTATGTGTCTACCAATCCTAACGGTTACTTTAATTTATATGTTCGACAGATTTCCAATGGACAGTGGGTAGGCGAACCAATAGCTATTTCTGTAGATAATGATTTCGGCAGGGATCGCTTGTATTTTGGACGCTGGGATATGCATATCACGCCTTCCTGGTTGCCCAATAGTGAAGAACTTTTGGTGGTTTCTAACAGGAATGTCCCGTTAGGTTCTGGTAATGTTTTAAGAATTCCAGCAGTAGCGGGAGGCATAACTCAGGCCGTAACAGTACTGGCTGAACAATCACTCTATCGCACACGTCCAGACGTCTCCATTGATGGCAGAAGGTTTGTTTATGCTTCTACTTCAGGGTCTGCTGATCAGTACAATAATCTTTATGTACAACCAACATTAGGCGGTGAGCCCTACAAACTAACTTTTTATCAACATGATGCTTTTCATCCGCGCTGGTCTCCAGATGGAGAGTGGATTGTATTTATTTCCAATGAGCTTGGTTTGTCGCAATTAAACTTGCTGGAAACTTACGGGGGTAAATTAGTTAAGCGAACAATTACCGAATTACACTACAAAAGGCCAATGGGGTTCTTATCAGTTAAAGTGCTCGACGCTCATCGTCAATCACCTACACCTAATAGAATTCATTTGTCCGCCAGCGATGGCAAGTTCTATGCTCCAAATAATGCCTATTCCAGATCCGGAACCAGAGGAGATCAAATATTTCACAACGATGGTGAATTTTCTGCAATTCTCCCGGTAGGTAGGACCGATCTAACTGCAGTTAAAGGTTTTGAGTTTTATCCCTCAGAGCATCAAATTGAAATTGAAGCAGGGGAAGTAACTGAACTTATAATTGAGCTACAAAGGATGACAGATATGTCGACCAGAGGTTGGTATAGCGCTTCAACTCATGTGCACGCGAACTATGGTGGCAATCTGCATAATACTCTAGAAAATCTAATGATGATGTCTCGTGCGGAAGATCAGGACTTGGTCCTAGAGCAGGTCGCTAACAAAGATAATCGGATTTTGGATTATCACTATTTTGAAGCTGGCGGCGGCGCACATTCTTTATCAGAGGAAGATCAGATCGTGGTAGTGGGGCAGGAGTATCGACCTCCCTTTTATGGCCATGTATTCATGTTTGGATTGCGTGATCATTTAATTTCCCCTTTTGTTACCGGCTACGAAGGTACAGCGATCGAGAGTCTTTATCCCAGCAACACTGATATGCTTCTTAAAGCGAAGCAACAGGGTGCTGTAACCGGTTATGTTCATCCATTTCTCGGAGAAAACGATCCTTTGTCAGGCACACTAGGTGGTGGTAAAGGGTTCATAGTTGATGCAGCTTTAGGGACCACAGATGCATTAGAGTGGTCAGATTCCAATCGAGCCGGCTTTTATCCGCTGTACAGTGTTTGGAACAACGGTCTGAGAGTTACTGCCACTGGTGGCGAAGACTCAATAAGTTCTTTACACCGCAGCAAGTTAGTAGGTTCGTTTCGCACTTATGTTTATACCGGTAATCAAGCATTGACAATGGAAGCCTGGTTTGACGGATTAACACGAGGTAGAGCCATGGTTAGTTCAGGGCCACTGCTTGAAATGGCAGTGGATAAGGCTATTCCTGGCGATACGGTGCATTTACCCTCCGATGGCGGAAGTGTATCGATTTCTGGCCGTCTTAGATCAATCACTCAGCTTGATGATGTGGCGCTTTATTGTAATGGAAATGAAATTGAAAGATTTCCAATAAGAGGAAATGGCACTAATCTCGATTTCAGTTACGAACTGGAGATTATTAATTCAGGTTGGTGTCATTTGCGCACAGAAGGATCTCCAGGAGAACGAGGCATATTAGATGTTGCCTACGCTCAAGCGTTTACCAATCCTATCTGGTTCCAAGTTGGTGATGAATCGGTTCAGGACACGGATTCTGCAAACTATGCATTGCAGTGGATCGATAAGCTACAGGATCTGGCTGAGCAATGGTCAGGTTGGCGTTCTCAGCAAGAAAAAGATCATGTCTATGCTCAATTTGACGAGGCGCGGACAATTTATAGAAACAAGTTAAATTAATTCTACTCAATCTTATTGCTTAACAAACCAATTCGGAAGGCTTTTAATTCTGCCCGTGGAAAGCAGATAAGCATCAGGCTATGAAGATCGATCCTCAGGTTGAAAAGACCTAAAGCGATTATCACAACAGCTATAGCAAAACAGGTTATTGCTTTGAATACACTGGGTTTGTGAATGGAATGAGCGATCCTGAATTTAAGAGAGCTGGGCATATAAACAATTGGGACGGGTGTAAAATTTTGCTAAGCTGGATTTTATCGATCGTTAACTTTGTTAAGCACATTTTGTGCATACGGCGGGAGCCAACAATGAGAAAGAATAGCTTAGTGCTTCTTTTATTACTCGGATCGTTCCTGATTCAAAAATCTATTGCTGCAGTTCCAGAGGCTGTAATTGTTGGTCCAATTGAGGCGGATCCTCCAGGTCATCCATCAAAAAACTCTATCTATGCGGCATCGGCAATTGAACTAACTGCGAACGGCTACATAGAAGAAGAATATTTTATTGAAGGTACCGCTAACCAATACACTAATCCCGACTTAGAAACTGGAACTGTTATCGATAGCGGGCATCGATACCTAACTCGGCTTATTGTCAGAAGACCACAAGCTGAAGATTTTAACG
>DFQD01000172.1 GCA_002377605.1 Gammaproteobacteria bacterium UBA3498
GGTGGTTTAATTATTTTCGGTATCGGAGAAGCGCTATTAATTGCCGCCGGGGCAGGGGTCAGCCCTTGGACCGTTCTTGCTCAAGGGGTTGGACTCGCAGCTGGATTATCAATTGGCTGGGCAACTTTCTCAGTTGGTATCGTAGTGCTTCTTGCTTGGATTCCTTTAAAGCAGATTCCAGGAATAGGCACCATTGCAAATGCAGTGATTATTGCTGCCGCCATTGAAGTTTTTCTTCCCTATTTGCCTGCTCCGGAAAATTATGGATTGAAAATAGTAGAATCAGCTATAGGAATATCAATGGTGGGGTTCGGAAGTGGACTTTACTTGATCGCTCATCTTGGGGCGGGACCCAGAGATGGTTTGATGACAGGTCTACAAAGAGTAACCGGATTCCCTATTGCCTGGGTCCGCATGTCTATTGAGTTAACAGTAGTGGCGCTCGGTTGGCTCTTGGGAGGCACTTTAGGGCTGGGAACTCTAATGTTCGCTTTGGGAATAGGTCCCGCGGTTTCGGTTGGTATGTATACTGTTAAAAGTGTCTCAAAAACATAACGTGATTAATGTCCGCTTATTTGAACGAAACAAGTTTAGAGCTCCATGAGAAGTGGATGCGTCTCGCATTAAAGCAGGCCGAAGAGGCGGCACACAATGATGAGGTGCCAGTTGGTGCCGTATTAGTGGACACCAAAAGCCTAGATCTAATCGCTTCGGGGAATAACCGCCCTATAAGTCAGAAAGATCCGACAGGTCACGCGGAAATTGTGGTTTTAAGGCAGGCTTCATTGTCTCGCAACAACTATCGACTGCCGGGAACGGTGCTTTATGTCACTATTGAGCCTTGCACTATGTGTGTTGGTGCGCTTATGCATGCGAGGATTGAAGGAGTAGTTTTCGGCGTTAGAGAGCCTCGGGCGGGAGCTATGGTAAGTCAGCTACAACTGGCGGAGGCGGAATTTTTTAATCACCGGCTAACATTTGTGGAAGGAATATTAGAAAAGGAGTGTAGCCAGATAGTGCAAGACTTTTTTAAGTCTAAGCGATAACAAGTAGGCCGATAATAAAAACCAGTACTAATAGCGTAGGGAACATGCAAGGGCCTCTTGACATTACTGGTTGCTTCTATCGAGGTTAGGGGGATAGCGTGGTCTCGCTCCGACTTAAATTTCAGTAGTTTTTTCTGAATTCCTTTGTCAAATGGATTATCATAGCGCCTCGTTCACGGAGCTCTATTTCTCAGTAACTCCGGTGTAACCCGGACTCGTATTTTTGGACTAGATCTAAATGCAAGCATTGTTTGGAGCAGCAGCTCTATCTGCTTTCAAATCTTCAAAATTACTCTGCACTCTACAAGCCTCTAATCCAAACGTAAGCGATCTGCACGCGCAATTTGTCCACTTCGTCGATTGCGACGATGGTTTCGTGGCAGGCGAATCAGCGCAGCTCAACTTGTTGCTTAAGTATGGGAATCCGGTTGACCCGATAGAGGAAGGTCAACAAAGTGCTGTCAAGCGATTAGTAATCCCACGTCCAGGAACAATATCTCCTTGGTCCAGTAAAGCCACCGATATCTTGCACAACTGTGGTTTAACGCAAATTCGTCGGATCGAGAGAGGCACTCTCTTCACTATCAGAGTAAAAAATTCTCTTAGCGAAACGGAGTTAAGTTTACTAGACCAGAATCTCCACGATCGCATGACCCAGGTTGTAATTACTGAGCTAGCGGATGCGAAAAAGTTATTCGCTTCGTCAGAACCTCAGCCTTTCACATCTGTCGACTTATCATTAGGAAAAAAGGCCTTGGAGGAAGCGAACTCAACCATGGGTTTAGCATTGGCAGAAGATGAAATCGATTATTTGTTTGAGCAGTTTGAGAGTTTGGGTCGGGTGCCAAATGATATTGAGCTGATGATGTTTGCACAGGCCAATTCTGAACACTGCCGCCACAAGATTTTTAATGCGGATTGGACCGTCGACGGTGAAGAGAAAGGTAGATCACTATTCTCAATGATTCGTCATACTCACGAACAGTCTCCGGAAAATGTTCTATCTGCATACGCTGACAATGCAGCCGTAATGTGTGGCCATGAAAGCACCAGATTTTTTCCCGATGGTGAATCCAAGCAATATGGT
Organism: Gammaproteobacteria bacterium UBA3498; assembly: GCA_002377605.1. Taxonomy (GTDB): domain Bacteria; phylum Pseudomonadota; class Gammaproteobacteria; order Pseudomonadales; family Pseudohongiellaceae; genus UBA9145. The sequence goes on from DFQD01000172.1 coordinate 2,134, forward strand.
TTTGTAGATGAGCCCGTCCATATATTAATGAAAGTTGAAACCCATAATCATCCTACCGCTATTGCTCCTTTCCCCGGGGCATCGACTGGGTCTGGAGGTGAAATTCGTGATGAAGGCGCCACCGGCAGAGGCGCAAAACCAAAGGCAGGCTTAACCGGATTCAGTGTTTCCAATTTGCACATTCCTGATTTGCCTCAGCCCTGGGAAGAAGATTTGGGAAAGCCGGCTCATATAGCTTCAGCCCTCGATATCATGATTGAAGGTCCCATTGGTGGCGCTGCATTTAATAATGAATATGGCAGGCCGAATTTGTGCGGTTACTTTCGCAGTTTCGAAGAGAATGTGCTCAATGAAATTGGTGAGTTGGAAACCCGGGGTTATCACAAACCTATAATGATTGCCGGAGGTATAGGCAATATTCGTGAGCCCCATGTGCAGAAAGGCTATATTCCTGTTGGTTCGAAATTAGTAGTGCTTGGCGGGCCTGCTATGCTGATTGGATTGGGTGGTGGAGCTGCCTCTTCAATGGCATCCGGCGCTGGCAAAGAAGATTTAGATTTTGCTTCTGTGCAAAGAGATAACGCAGAAATGGAACGACGTTGTCAGGAAGTTATTGATCAATGTTGGCAATTAGGCGAAGCAAATCCGATTGCTTTTATTCATGATGTAGGTGCTGGAGGTTTATCCAATGCGTTACCTGAACTGGTGAAAGATGGTGGCTGTGGTGGATTGTTCGAGTTGCGTAGCATTCCAATTGCCGAATCGCAAATGTCGCCATTAGAGATCTGGTGTAACGAAGCTCAAGAACGCTACGTGCTTGCGGTTGCTGCCGAAGATATCCGGCGATTCGATGCTATGTGTCAAAGAGAGCGTTGCCCTTATGCCGTAGTAGGTGAAACAAGCGCAGAAAAACATATTCGGTTACATGATAAACATTTCGGCAACAATCCAATCGATATACCCATGGAATTATTATTCGGAAAGCCACCGAAGATGCACCGTGATGTGAAGTCTGGTCAGGTTAATCCAGCAGTATTTAATAGCAATGTAATCGACATAAACGAGGCTGTGCATCGGGTTTTGTCTTTGCCAACCGTAGCAAACAAAAGTTTTCTGATAACTATCGGCGATAGAACGATTACCGGATTGGTTCACCGTGATCAAATGATTGGCCCCTGGCAAGTTCCGGTTGCAGATGCGGCAGTCACTTCTACTTCATACAATCGCTATACCGGTGAAGCTATGTCCATGGGGGAGAGAACTCCTTTGGCTTTGTTTGATGCTGCAGCTTCTGGCCGAATGGCCATTGCTGAAGCCATTACCAATATCGCTTCCAGCGCAATCGACAAAATAGGTGACATAAAACTGTCTGCTAATTGGATGGTGGCTGCGGGGCATGGCTATGAAGACGCTAAACTATATGCCACAGTGGAAGCTGTGGGTATGGAACTCTGTCCTCAACTAGGTATTTGCATTCCGGTTGGAAAAGATTCGATGTCTATGCGAACAGTCTGGAATGATGGAGATGAAAGGCGCAGTAATACAGCGCCCCTATCCCTAATCGTTTCTGCTTTCGCTCCGGTAAGCGACATAAGGAAAACTTTGACGCCGCAATTGCAGAAAAACGGTGATCAGTCCACTTTGTTGCTTATCGATCTTGGCCATAATAAAAACCGATTAGGTGGATCGGCACTAGCTCAAGTTTATCGCCAATTAAATGCGGAAGTGCCCGATCTTGATGATGCTATGGATTTAAAAAATCTGTTTGCATTCATTCAGCATTGTTGCCAAGACGATTTAATCCTCGCTTATCACGATCGCTCAGATGGTGGTTTGTTTACTACCGTGGCAGAGATGTGTTTTGCGGGTCATTGTGGCGTGGACCTGCAATTACGGGGGTTGGCTGAAGAGTCTTCATTTATTCCTAGTTTGTTTGCAGAAGAGCTCGGTGTGGTGATTCAAGTTAATGACGAGCTACTAGAGGCTGTTGCTGCTTTGGCGGTAGAGCATCATCTAAAACATTGTTTCCATGTCATTGGAAAACTGAATCAATCTGATTTAATTAATATCAGTATTGGTGAAGAACAATTGTTTAGTAGTAGTCGTGTCGAGTTGCAGCGTACCTGGTCAGAAACTACTTACCACATGCAGAGCCTGCGTGATAACTCTGACTGCGCGAAAGAAGAATTCGATCAAATACTACAGGCCGATGACCCTGGGATGAATGTTGTTCTCGGCTTTGATTTAAACGATGACATAACAACTCCCTACATAAACGTTGGTGCCCAACCAAAAGTTGCGGTGCTAAGAGAGCAGGGAGTAAATGGCCAGATAGAAATGGCAGCAGCTTTCGATCGGGCTCGCTTTAATGCTTTTGATGTGCATATGACCGATATCATAAACGGGCGAGTCTCGCTGGAGAAATATAATGTTATTGCCGCCTGTGGCGGCTTTTCTTACGGTGATGTATTGGGAGCTGGAGGGGGCTGGGCTAAATCGATTTTATTTAACGAACAAGTACGGCGAAACTTTTCAAATTTCTTTGAAAATCCCAATACTCTCACGCTCGGCGTGTGTAACGGTTGCCAGATGGTATCTCTGCTAAAGGATTTGATTCCAGGAGCAGAAAATTGGCCCGCGTTTATAAGAAATCGTTCTGAACAGTTTGAAGCTCGTCTGTCGCTGGTGAAAGTGGAAAACTCCCCTTCTGTATTTTTTACTGATATGGCTGGCGCACAATTTCCAATGGCTGTTGCCCATGGAGAGGGGCGCGCATTGTTTGCGAGCGCAGAAGATCAATCGGTACTAGATGAAAGCGGTTTAATTAGTGTCCGCTACGTTGATAATCACGGTAATGTGGCTATTAATTATCCCGCTAATCCGAACGGCTCACCGGAAGGAATCACTGGGCTTTGCAGCAAAGATGGTAAAGTTACTATTATGATGCCTCAT
>DFQD01000173.1:0-6067 GCA_002377605.1 Gammaproteobacteria bacterium UBA3498
AAGCTTTTTAAAGTTTTCATATTCCGGTGATTTCTTCAGATTGATTTGTGCAACCTATCATTTGGAAACGTTCAGTGCAGTTACATCTAAGCTCATGCATGGGAACGAACAATCTTCCCGCCCATTAAAAATAAGACGATTCCCAGGGCGCCCGCAGCGGAAGCTGCAAAGTAAGGCAATTGATACAAACTGCTACTGGTTGCATAAACAAATCCCAATACGCCGGGGCCCATTGCTGTTCCCCACGATGACATCAAGTTACTCACGGAAAATATGCGTGCGTAATCTTTCACTCCAAAAGCATCAGCAATTAACAAAGGTTGCAACATTAAAAGATTTCCAACGCTGGCTCCGAACGCGGCTAAACCAAGGCACAGAGTAAATACGCTAAATCCTCCTGCCAACAAACTTAGAGAGGCCGCTTGCAGTATCATCATTGAAATCGCGAATTTGCGAATAGACATGCGATCGACAATCCAGCCACCAAGCAGTCGACCAATAATGCTGAACACAGGAAGTATAGCGACGGCAATTGCCGTTTCTGCTTCCGTTAAAAGCTCCCGCGCTAGTCCATATTGATGGGCGATGCCACCGACCTGGGCGGCCATCAGGAAAATGTAGGCCAGGCTTACTCCCCAGAAAAATTTGCCGCGCCTAGCTTCTTTAAAAGTAATCCCGTCTTCAATTGTATGAGAAAGATCTGATGTCACATTTTTCTCAACGTTCTCAGGTATATCACCATCAACATGCAATCCCATAGATTCGGGACTCACCCTTAAGTACATCCAGGCAACCGGTACTACGCCCACTAAAAACATTACTCCTATCAAAGGTGCAGCAATTTCGAATCCTAATGATTCAACCATCACAGCCGACAATGGCGTGAGAATTACCCCGCCTAAAGACAAGCCAGTTGATGCAACTGATAAAGCGATCGCTCTGCGTCGATGGAACCATTTGGTCACTAATGTGGTTGCCGGTATAATGGAAGAAGCGGAAAAGCCGGTACCAAAAAAAGCGTAAACTAAAAAAAGCTGCCACACGGTGGAAACATAAGCGAGCAAAGACAGCGATAGGAAAGAAATTACCGCACCAGCAGTTATACAGATTCGCGGATCGTATTCCTGCACCCATCTGGCGACGAATAATCCCATAACGCCGCCGGTCAAAAAGAAAATGGAGACCGCTGCGGAGGCCGTACTGACATCGAAGTTTGACTGAGTAGTCAGTGCGTTTAGATAGATCGCGTGATTATAGAAACTCAAGCCGCTGGTAAAAGTAAGTAAAAAAAGAAGCGCAGCAACTATCTTCCAGCCGTAATAAACCTCCTCTTTTTCTTTACCAATCATAATGTTGTTATTGACTTGCCTTGCGAAAAAGAATCGCTAACTATTTTTCCTAACAGATCAAATCTTATGTCGCCCTACTAGTTAAAATCTCTGTCGGAACAACGAGCAGCGCTGAAGCATAACAGAGCGAACGAGAGAGCGAACACTCATAGCGGATTCGGACATGTCTGAACTGAACAGAAGGGTTTTGTCTCTAGACCACTAAGGCCGGACGAGATTGCTTACAGTCCACTTGATCTGACCTCCATCGACGTCCCACTGTAACTGTTTAAGCTGACGACAAGAAGACATTGCTCCCCGCCATATTTCTTGCCAACAACTCAACACAATGTCTCTTTCTTCTGCCTCTAAATCTCGTACGATTCGAAGATTTGAATGGAGAATTTGGTACTGCGATTGATCCTCAGCCGCATTGATTTCAATAGCGTCTCCCATGCCGGCAAACATTCGTTGCAAATATTCAACTGCCGAATACAGATCACCATCATCAACCCCTACGATCTCTCTGGTTTCCTGATAATACTGTAGCCCGATTAACTTGCCGGCGCGGCAGCCGAGTTTCAGAGCTTCCTCCTTCCCTATAACTTTCATTAGTTCAATGAGAGAGTTGCGAACGAATTCAACCCCATAATTTCTGTTAGCCTTTTCCAAGCGTTCTTCATTCCACTGATCGATCGGCGGTTCTGGTTGTTCTTCTTCCTTATAAGGAGGTGGAATTTCATCTTTCGCAAAAACCACTCTTTCATCTTCGCGCAGCTCATGGTCATATTCTTTAAAGTAACCGCAAAAGCCAATCTCCCCAGTCATGTCTTCAGAGACGCAGACAAAACCCAGGCGCGGATTTTTTAACGATACGCCATTATGGCCATACCATCCCCTCAAGAATCCACGACAGACTTCATTGGGCACACCACAAATCGTTGGTCCTTTATACAGCCAGCGGGGATAACGAAACCTGACCCAGGCTTTTTGGTCCGATTCATACATGTATTCCACACCCACGCCACCAATGGCATTAGAGACGACATGGTACTTAGCACAGGCAACCGCATCTGAATGATTGCTGAGACCAAGTTTTTCAAAACCAGCTAGAAATTTTTGTTCGTGTTGACGCCTGAATAAGCGAAACATCCAATCTTCAATGACCGAAGGTTCTTTATTTGAAGAAACCATCAGCTGTAATCCCAATAAAAAGGCGTGGTGCAACTCAGCCTGCGCGCGGATAAAACAAGATTCACTCATTTTTAGCTGGAGAAGATCTTCATGGTGACTTGTAGTAAGTAAAGTAGCCGGTAAACATTTCGTCCCAACTATTCAACCCGAAGGTTAATTCTTTTTCTGGGTCAGGGTTCGTTGGGTTTGAAATTGAATTATCGAACGCACCAATGACATGTACCTTGGTCCCGGCCGGTATGACTTCCGGTTGTTCTAGGATATAGTGAGGTTGCCACCCGTAGTTATAAGCTGGCACACTAAATATTTCTCGCATCTCGCCATCGGTTTCTTCGATAGCAAACTTCATTTTCTTCCCGCGATAATTCATACGGGCACGTACCCCTGTTATCACGACTTTTTCCTCGAAGACATGTTCCGCATGCATTTCATGATTGTATGCATTTGGTGGAAGCGTGAACCGCGAAGAGACTGCCTGTACCAATTGCTCCTGCAAGCCTTCTTCTTCACTAAAATACAAACCTACTTGAGTTACATCGGTTGTGCGTTGTCCGTTAGTTACATAATGAAACTGCATCGAAAGACCATGGCCTTCTGGAATAAATACGCCCGTTCCTTCTGGAAACTCGAAAACATTAGATTTGCCCGGCGCATATCCAGCAACAAATCTTCTTGAAACGGATAACTCGTTACGTTCCGGTCCCCAGAAATCTTCTTCAGGTTCGGTAACGAAAGTCATTAAGTGATGAAGTACAGATGCATCTCCAGCTCGATATTGAACAGCTCGAATCCATTTGCCTTCATTGAAAGGCAAGTCTACGTTTTCGTAAACGTAATCTAAAACTCCCGTTGGCGGCACATCATTACTCGGGCCCGTAACGATAAAATCCGGTTCGCCTAAATACCATTCTGCCGTTGCTTCAAGATTGATACTGTTTGCAAGCTCTTCTAATGGGTCCGCACTATCGTCTCCTTGGGGCGCTCCGGCATCGATCCAGTGCACCAGGGTTTGCATTTCTTCCGTATCTAAATAACGGGCGTCATCTGAATGACCAATATAGGGATCGACCTGCATCGGCGGCATGCGCTTATTCAGAATCACCTCGCGAATCATTGGCGACCAACCCAGCAGCATGATGTAACTATCCAGCGCAAATGGCCCTACCCCACCCTGACGGTGACACCCCGCACAATTTTCCATAACTATAGGCGCTACATCGGTGACATAGTTTGGTGGTGTTTGAGAATTTTTTTCTTGTACCGGATACGGAATAGAGCAACTTTCAATAGGTGTTGAAACAGTATCGCTTACTGCTCCGTTTAATACTCCTTGAAGCGTTTCCCTTAATTGAGTGTAAACGGATCCGCGATAATATATAGAAAGCCTTTCAGGATTTAATACACGCACATCCCCTGCGCTTTGAATGCCGAGTGATTCGGAAACTAATTGACCTTCATCTTCTAAAACGGGCAAGCCTAAATCGCTGTTTGCAAATGCTTCTCGACCAAGGTCCATTGAATCCAGAAAAACAAAGTCCAATCCCTGCTGTGCAAATTCGTTAGCGAGTAACTGATATTCATTTACATGGTTTGTCATGCTCGCACAGCTTTCATCATAAGCCATTACGACCAAGCCTTGTCGATGGCGATAGCGACTCAATTGATGAAATTCACCAACGTAGTCTAACAATGCAAAATCGCCAACCCGATCGAGCGCAGCATTGCTAGATAGGTTAATAAATGTTGCAAAAATGCAGATAGAAAATAGACTTAGGTCTTTCATTTTATGCTACCGAAAACTTGTAACAATTTGTAAAAAAACAACAACCTGTAATTACTATTTAGGTTGCATCACATCTGGACGCAGGAGAAATTGGCCGTTATCCTAGCGTCCCTGCTGAGATAGATTCAACTGATTAAAAGTATAATCCGTCGCAATCTTCGAAAACCACTGGTTTGTTCGATGGAAAATAGTCAAAGCAAAACTGATTTATATTGGAGATACATTCAATGCGAATTTCGACTAAACATATCACTGCAGCGCTAATCGGACTATTTGCTTCAGCCGCATTAACAGCTCAAGCGCAGTCGACTGATAACGCCCGCTTTCTAAGTTTAGCTCCTCCTGGAGGCATGCCACTTATTCCTGTCATGGAAGGCTGGACGGCGAACCCTGACGGCACAACCAGCTATTCATACGGCATTATCAATAGGAACGATGAGCCAATGGACATTCCTCTCGGTGAAGCCAATTATATGGAGCCAGCTAAATTTGATGGAAATCAACCTACCCACTTCCCTGCCGGAAGAACGGTAGGTGCTTTCACCGTTACCGTTGCGGAAGATGAACGTGAAATCGACGTTTGGTGGTACTTGAAGACTGGCGATAGTGAGCCACTTAAGGTGCCTGGTCGCCATGGCTCCGCGGCCTATGAATTAGACTTTATCCTTCCTCGCCCCCAAGGTGCTCTGCAGCCGCTTGTTGGGCTAGGTGACGATGGCACGCAGCGAGCGGGTCTATATGCCCAAGTGGGCGACTATCCACGTAACCCTGTTCAAGTCGGTATTCCAGCAGAGATTGTGGTTAACGCCACAGATCCAGCAGAGAGAGATCCAGAAGATCCCCGTTTCGAGGAGCCAATTCAGATGGGATCAGAGTTCTCTCTGCATCAGGGACCCAATGGCGGTGCCGTAGAATTTACCCGCCACCCAGATACTGAAGTTCCTGAAAATCCTTATGAGGAAGACGACCCACGTTTTCGCTTCTTCCGTGAGCCATCCGCCAGCCAGGCACCAATTGATGGGCCTTCCGGTGTGGCTCGCGTATATGCTACGTTTTCAGCACCAGGCGAATATCTTATACGGACCAAGGTTGATGTCCACCGGGCGCCAGACAGCTCAAACGGAGATCAGTGCTGCTGGACCAACGTCTATCAGCGAGTAGTTGTAGAGTAAGCATTTAGTTTTTCAAAAATGGCCGGTCCTTTGAATCGGCCGTTTTTTTGGGTGCCCGAAAGCTGCAGATAAATTGCTCGAATAATAACCACAGCTTAGTATTTACGGGCCTTTTGTTGTTTCAATTTGTTGCAAAGAATCGACGAAATGAGAGGTATTTAATGGACTTTTTCACCTCTCAAAATTATCATTTTTTGGTTGTTTGCCCATTACTCTCTAATTGAGGAGAAGAGCATGAAATTAGTGCAAAGCATTGCATTCGGAATCGTCGCAATCGCCCTATCCACGGGGGTTTTTGCTCAGGATGTAGAAATTACTTATAACGAGCACGTTGGACGAATCATTAACGAAAATTGCGTGGTCTGCCACCGTGAGGGGGGCATTGGTCCAATGCAATTTGAGAACTACGATCAAGTTCGCCCGTGGGCACCATTGATTCAGCTGAAGGTAGCTAGCGGTGAAATGCCTCCTTATGCTTACGATCATGGTATTGGTATCCAGGATCTCAAAGGCGATTGGCGCCTTGCTCAGGAAGAGATAGATACCATTACTCAGTGGGTCAATAACGGTTCGCCCCTAGGCCCTGTGGA
>DFQD01000173.1:6436-7371 GCA_002377605.1 Gammaproteobacteria bacterium UBA3498
GAACTTGGCGAGCCAGATTTAGTTATTGCTTCCATTCCCATAGATGTACCTGCTGGTGGAAATGACATGTGGCATAAGCACCATGTTCCAACTGGTCTTACAGAAAAGCGCTGCATTAAAGCAATGCAAGTTAAACCCCGTGACGACGCGCGCGCAGTTGTTCATCACTCTAATCCGACACTAGAAGTTTATAACGAAGAAACTGGTGAGTACGACCGATTCAGTCAGTTAACTGAATACGCTATGGGTAAATGGGGTGAGTTAATGCCAGAAGGTGTCTGCCGTGAAATGCCAGGCGACTCTCGCATCTACTGGGACATTCACTTGTTCCCTGGTGGCGTTGGCGCTACTGCACAAGGGGAAGCAATTACTGATAACGTGGTTGAAATGGGAATCTGGTTCCATGATGAGGAGTATGAAGTTGCGGAAAGCCCTTATCGCCAAGACCTGCGTCTGTATGGATTGCGTGAAGGTTATGAGAATGGCAACCTGATTGTTCCACCTAACGGTTATGCTATGACTCAGGGTTTCCACTCTTTCGATCACCCAGTGCGCATTGATAGCTTCCAACCTCATGGCCACCTGCGCATGAACGCTGCTTCTCTGGAAATTTTCTATCCAGAAACTGGCCGCACTGAACAGATCAGCCAGATCTCAAACTGGAGTGCTACTTGGCACCACAGTCATATTTATGCCGAAGATGTTGCACCATTGATTCCAACTGGAGCAGTATTGGTTATCAAGCAGTGGTACGACAACACAGCAAACAATCCTAACAACCCTGATCCTGATCAATGGGTATATGGTGGCAGCCGCACTGGAGATGAAATGTCTCACGCTTGGATTGCTGTTACTCACTTCGATGAAGAAGGTTTCGCAAAGGTTGTTGAGGAGCGAGAAGCAAGAGAAGCGAGAAGCTTGGCTGGACAAGATTA
>DFQD01000173.1:7744-9500 GCA_002377605.1 Gammaproteobacteria bacterium UBA3498
CTCTGCTGGTCTTTTTTTACGCCTCTTGGAAACGTTAATTGCAAATACTCAATATTTTTAGGATTTACACAGATAACCAGTTTTTATTCCTAAAAGCTCTATTGCCTCGTACATTCGCCGCAGTTTTGTCTAGTAAAATCTCTTTGTACCGGCATTTTTCCATGCTCAATAATTACAATTTATTTATATTTTCCTCTCCTAGGAAATGCCGAAAAGCGCTAGAATTGACCCATGTTGATCCCCGTAAAGAGGAATAGAACAATGAAATCAATGCAACAAATTCTAGGCTTTATGAGCGCAGCCCTTCTAATCACTGGCTTTTCTAGCGCTCAAGCCCAAGATGCTGAAATCACCTATAACACTCATGTGGCGCAAATTATTAATGAGAATTGCGTAGTCTGCCACCGTGAGGGCGGCATTGGCCCAATGCAATTCGAGAACTATGACCAGGTGCGCCCATGGGCTCCATTGATTCAATTAAAGGTAGCCAATCGTGAAATGCCCCCTTATGCCTACGATCACGGTATTGGTATCCAGGAGTTGGAAGGCGACTGGCGCCTTGCCCAGGAAGAGATCGATGCCATTACTCAGTGGGTAAACAATGGATCACCAATTGGGCCAGCTGACATCGCTCCTCCTCTTGCAGACTTGCCTGATCTAGAAGCCTGGAATTTCGAAGAAGAATTTGGTGAGCCAAGCCTGGTTATCGCCTCTATTCCTATAGATATTCCTGCTGGCGGTAATGATCTGTGGCACAAGCACTTTGTGCCAACTGGTATAACTGAAGGGAAGTGTATTCGTGCCATGCAAGTTAAACCTCGCGGGGATGCTCGCGCTGTAGTTCACCACGCCAATCCTTCTATCGAAGTACTTAACGAAGAAACTGGGGAGTATGAGCCATTCAGTCAGCTAACTGAGTATGCGATGGGCAAGTGGGGTGAATTAATTCCAGAAGAAGTTTGCCGTCAAATGCCAGCTAATTCTCGAATCTACTGGGACATTCACATGTATCCAGGTGGCGTTGGCGCAACAGCACAAGGTCAGGCCGTTAAAGACAACGTTGTTGAGATGGGTATCTGGCTCCACGACGACAACTTCGAGCAAATTAACGAGCCGTATACTCAAGACTTAAAAGCTTATCCAATGCGTGAAGGTTACGAGAACAATATGTTGATCGTACCTCCAAACGGTTACACCATGACTCAGGGCTTTCACTCTTTCGATCACCCAGTTCGAATCGATAGCTTCCAACCTCATGGTCACCTGCGCATGAACGCAGCATCTCTGGAAATTTTCTATCCAGAAACAGGCCGCACTGAAGCAATTAGCCAAATCTCTAACTGGAGTGCTACTTGGCACCACAGCCACATATACGATGCAGATGTTGCGCCTCTGGTTCCAACTGGTGCGGTACTCGTCATCAAGCAGTGGTACGACAACACAGCTAATAACCCAAATAACCCTGATCCAGAACAGTGGGTTTATGAAGGCAGCAGAACTGGAGATGAAATGTCCCACGCCTGGATTGCTATAACTCATCTCGACGAAGAGGGCTATGAAAAGATAGTGACTGAGCGCAGAGAAAGCGAACAGCGATCACTAGCGGGACAAGATTAGGTTTTCCCTAAGGAAACATTAGTCACTAGCGACGCACAAATTGGTTTTCTCACGAATACCAATTTGTATTAAACCTGTGAATAACGAGCGCATTTCTAGAACAGAAATGCGCTTAAAAAATGGAAGTTAATAAGAGGCT
>DFQD01000173.1:9887-11563 GCA_002377605.1 Gammaproteobacteria bacterium UBA3498
GCGCTCTCAGCCTTGTGTGTTCCAGCGGAATTCACAAAGCTGGGTAATCCTAATACATTTCATAAAACCCCTTCAGAGTCCATTCTACAGACCTTTTTGCCCCTTAGCGCCCTAAATGAAGCGTATTGATGGCTCTTGCTCTTCTTTATACCTAGAATGAAAAAAGGTAAACTTGAATCTCAAGTTGAGAAGTATGGCCGTGCTGCGAAAACCAAGGTAAGACTGCCCCAGGCACCAGGCCCCGCCAGAATGGCAAAGGAGGAAAATATGAGAGCTATTGAAAGAATTGCTAGCAGTGTCTTTGTTTTAATAATTGTCCTGTTAGGTATTCAGACTCATGCTCAAGATGCAGCTCATGAACTGACTTACAATAACCAAATCGGACAAATCATCAATGAGAATTGCGTTGTATGTCATCAGGAAGGTGGCATTGGACCAATGCAGTTTGAAACCTATGAGCAGGTTCGTCCTTGGGCGCCTTTAATCTCCTTCAAGGTAGCGAGCAAAGAAATGCCTCCATATGCATATGACGAAGGCATTGGCATTCAGCATTTGATAGGTGATTGGCGCTTGGATCAGGAAGAGATCGAGCAGATCGTTGCCTGGGTTGAGCAAGGTGCTCCGTTAGGTGATCCAGATAGTTCACCTCCTCCTTACCAATTAAGAGATCCAAACGAGTGGAACTTTGCTGCGCAGTTAGGCCAGCCAGATTTAATCGTTCCTTCTACCTCTTACGATATTCCTGCAAGCGGCAATGACCTTTGGAGCAATGAGTTTGTTGATCCGGGCATTACTTCAGATCGCTGTATTAAGGCGATTCAAGTTAAGCCTCGTGGTGATGCCGCTGCTGTTGTTCATCATGCTAACTCTTCTGTATGGATGGAAGACGAAGAAGGTGAATTACAACGTGAAGGCATGCTGACCGAATACGCAATGGGCAAGTGGGGCGAAATGGTTCCTGAAGGTGTTTGCCGAACTATTCCAGCCGGCGCACAAATCCAATGGAGCATCCACATGTATCCGGGGGGTGTTGGCGCAACTGCGCAAGGCGAGATGATTGAAGATAACGTTGTTGAAATTGGCCTTTGGTTCCACGACGATGGCTATGAAGACGGCGAAAGTATCTATAAGCAAGATCTTGCTCTTTATCGAATCGAAGAGCAGGATGACTTAATAATTCCTCCCAATGGTTATCAGATGACCCAGGGATTTCATTCATTCGATCACCCAATTCGTCTTGATAGCTTCCAGCCTCATGGCCATCTTCGAATGAATGCGGCATCGCTTGAAATCTTCTACCCTGAAACTGGACGCACTGAAGCGATCAGCCAAATTTCAAATTGGAGTGCGACGTGGCATCACAGCCATATCTATGAGCCAGATGTTGCGCCATTGATTCCAGCAGGAGCGGTCTTAGTATTGAAGCAGTGGTACGACAATACTGCCGACAATCCTAACAACCCAGACCCTGATCAGTGGGTATACGGAGGTAGCCGTACTGGTGATGAAATGACCCACGCATGGTTAGCAATCACCCATCTTGATCAAGAGGGTTATGAGCAGCTAGTTGCTGAGCGTCGTGAAAGGGAACAGCGTTCACTGGCAGGCCAAGATTAAAGAGGTTCTGCAAAGCAAAAATTCTCTAACAATGCACAAATAGGTTTCCAAAGAGAACC
>DFQD01000103.1 GCA_002377605.1 Gammaproteobacteria bacterium UBA3498
CGCGTACCAACGATGGCTGTAAACATGGAAGTAATGATTCCAATCATTAGCGTGACTGCGAATCCCTTTACTGGTCCGGTTCCGATAGTAAAAAGAACTACCGCCACTAGAAAGGTCGTTAAATTAGCATCGAGAATAGTAGTGAAGGCACGGTTGTATCCGGCATCAATGGCTTGTTGAGGCGGCATTCCGTTACTCAACTCTTCCCTTATTCGCGTAAAGATAAGCACATTGGCATCCACCGCCATACCTACTGTTAATACGATCCCCACTATTCCTGGTAGTGTCAGTGTTGCTGGTATTAGCGTAGACATTACGGCGAAGATCAACAGAATGTTCATTATTAACGCTGTGTTGGCTGCCAGTCCAAACACTCGGTAATAAAACATCATAAATATTAAAACCAATACCGATGCAACCAGCACCCCCCTAAAACCGGCTTCGAGATTTTCTCGCCCCATAGTAGGCCCAATCACAGATTGCTCTACGATGGTCATCGGTGCTGCTAATGAGCCCGAGCGAATAAGTTCAGAAAGATCATTTGCCTCTCTAGCGGTTAAACCAGTTATAACAAACGTTCTTGGTAATGCGGTGCGAATAGTAGCATGACTAATTAATCGCCTTTCTTCAAAAAACTCGACTTCTTCTATCTCTTCACCGTTTCCATCAGTTGTTAAAATTGTACGGCTGCGAGTTTCAGATAGCAGGATGTCCATCATCCTGCCTACATTGTCACGGGTTACTCGGTTGATCTGGTTACCGCCTTGAGCATCTAAGTTGATTTGCACTTGAGGCAAACCATTCTGATCAAGAGTGGACCGAACATTACTAATGCGATCTCCTTGCAAGATAACTTCGTTGTCGACATCGACCGTAATTCCGTCAGGGCTGACATAGCTCGTGTAAGACGCTGGAGATGCCCCCGGATTTGCTTCTAAATGGAATTCGAGTGTGGCAATCCTCTGCAAAAAACGAATTGCTTGCGCGGGATCCTGAACACCGGGCAACTCTACAACAATCCGATCGGCACCCTGTTGCTGCACAGTCGGCTCAGCAACACCAAGAGCGTCAACCCGATTCATAATCGTCGTGCGATTAGCCTGCAGTGTATCTCGCTGGATCTGCAGAATGACATCCGGCGGTGTGCGTATATCGAGAATAAACAGATCCCCAGATTCGCGATTCTGAAATTGCAGATCAGGGAAATTATCAATAAGAATGGAGCGCGCATCTGAGCGCACCTCTGCATTGGCAAAACGCACTTCTAGATGGCTATTGTCAACAACGTTAGTTCCTCGCGTGCGAAGTCTTTCTTCTCTCAAAATAGAGCGCACATTACTCAGGTTGTCTTCCATGCGACGGCCCAGTGCCGCCTCCATGTCTACTTCCATTAAGAAGTAAACGCCACCTTGCAAATCGAGCCCGAGATTCATTTTACCCGCACCAATCGCTTGTAACCATCCAGGTGTAGTTGGAGCAAGATTCAGCGCAACAATATAATCATCAGTCAAGGCATCTTCGATCGCGGTCTTAGCAATGAGCTGATCATCGACAGTATTAAATCGGATTAGAATGTTTTGTTCGGAGAATTCTTCTCCGAAAAATTCAACCTGAGCCGCTTCCAGCGCAGTGGTAATAGTTGCCAAATCTGATTCATTGAGATTTAAGTTATCGGTCGAGATTTGGATCGCTTCGTCATCGGGGTAAATATTAGGCACTGAATATATGAATCCCAATATAACGACTAGGATAATGAGTACGTTTTTCCAGGCTGGATATCGATTTAGCATAATGTGGTCTTCGCTTCTTGCTGAACTGAAAGGCTCAGCCTAAATTTGATTAATCGTACCTTTTGGAAGCGCTGCCGCGACCGAAGATTTCTGTACCTTCAATTCAACACCATTTGAAACTTCAATGGCGATATAGTCGTCCTGCACCTTTGTAACTTTCCCTAATAAGCCACCTGAAGTCATCACTTCATCGCCTTTGGAGATACTGCTAACCAGCTCTTGATGTTCCTTGGCTCGTTTCGATTGCGGGCGCCAAAGAATTAGCCAGAAAAGGAAAAACATCCCCCCGAAAAGAATGAGATTGTAAGTGAGTGAAGGTTGTTGTGATTGCGCAGTGTCTTGCGCATTAGCAACAGGAAAAAATAAGTTCATGAAATCTCTCTCAGTCAATAGTGTTACTCTTTAAGACTTAGCCATCGTTTTTGCTGTTTTCTCGCCCTCTTTAACCATATCCAGCATTTTTAGGGCAATGTACCGGGTTTCAAATCAATTCAGAGCAATATTTACTCGTCTAATGCTCCTCAGCTGTTCCCTCTAATTGAGCCTGATCCTGCTGGAATTGGCTTGCGAAGGCGCTCAATCTACCCTGTTCTATAACACTGCGCAAACTGGCCATGAGCTGCTGGTAGAAGTGCAAATTATGAATGGTATTAAGCTGGGAACCCAGAATTTCTTTACATTTATCAAGGTGGTGCAAATAAGCGCGAGAAAAATTCTGGCAGGTGTAACAAGCACA
>DFQD01000205.1 GCA_002377605.1 Gammaproteobacteria bacterium UBA3498
TGCATTCCTCCAGGCATTAGCTGCAAATTTGTTTGCCTCCAATAAAGTAGGATAGATGTGCGTGACTGCAGAGATTTTTTTTAAGCCCATGCCATGAGTCATGGCAAAAACAAATTCATTGATTAATTCACCTGCATGATAACCAACTATTGTGACGCCAAGAATTTTATCTTTACCAGGTGCAGTGAGTACTTTAATAAAGCCGTGGGCCTCTTGGTCAGCTAAAGCGCGATCCAGCTGGTCCAAATCATAACGGGTAACCTCATAATTGACGTTTCTAACCTTCGCTTCTTCTTCACTTATACCAACCCTTGCAACTTCCGGATTGGTAAAGATAGCCCAGGGGACTGCGTTGTACTTTGCTTTAAGACGCCAGAGCCCACCCAACATAGCATTGATGGATGAGAAGTACGCCTGAAAAGACGCCATGTGAGTGAACTGAAATGGTCCAACGACATCACCGCAGGCATAGATGTTTGGATAAGAGGTCTGCATTGCATCATTAACTTCGATAGTGCCATTCTGAGTTAATGGTATTTCCAGCTCTTCGAGCCCAAATCCTTCAACATTGGCCTTTCTTCCAATCGCTAAAAGAACTTTGTCGAATTCAACCCTAACAGTCCGGCCTTGGTGCTCTGCTTCCATGAAGGCCTGACTATCGTCAAGCCCGAACTTAACAAGTCGATGATCAGTCAAAACGTTTATTCCATCTTTTATAAATTGATCAGTAACAACAACTGAAACTTCCGGATCTTCCCTCGCCATAATTCGTGATGCCATGTCTACTTGAGTGACTTGCGAGCCAAGATTATTAAAAGCTTGTGCTAATTCGCAACCAACCGGCCCGCCACCAACTACTAATAAATGCTTAGGTAACTCACGAAGCTCCCAGACAGAATCTGAAGTGAGGTAATCGATTTTGTCTAGACCTTGGATGGGCGGAACCAACGGTCGCGCACCAGTGGTCACGATGATTGAACGAGTATTGATAACTCTATCACCAACTCTAACGGTGTAAGGTGACTCGATAAAAGCTTCACCACTAACACATTCAACACCTAGTGAAGTAAATCGCTCGATAGAATCATGAGGCTCGATCGTTTTAATGACAGCTTGTATTCGTTCCATCACCTTGGAAAAATCTACATCGCCAGCGCCATTATTAATGCCGTACTCTTCGGAGCGTTTTATGTAAGACATAATACGTCCACTGCGGATAAGTGACTTGCTGGGAACACATCCAGTGTTTAAACAGTCGCCTCCCATCTTGTGCTTTTCTACCAGGATAACTTTTGCTTTTGCTCCAGCAACAATTAGCGATGCAACCAAACCCGCTGACCCTGCTCCGATTACTACAACATTTACATCAAACTTCTTCGGTTTCACGAACTTTTTCATGATTTTATTGCGTTGCATATAGTTCACGATGCATCTCGCAATGAGTGGAAATAGTCCAAGTAATGAAAAAGAGAAAACTAGCGATACGCTTAACAAACCAGATAAGGATGTAATTTGTGCCAGCTCGGAACCTGCATTTATATACACAGCGGTTCCTAAAAGCATGCCGATCTGGCTAACGATATAAAAATAGAACGTCTTAATGGGAGTTAAGCCCATTAGCAAGTTCACAATAAAGAATGGAAACAGAGGTACCATTCTTATGCTGAATAAATAAAAAACACCGTCTTTTTCAATTCCTTTGTTAATTGGCGCCAGATATTCTGCAAAGTTGCTTTGCACCCAATCTCGGAGCAACGTGCGGGAAACTAAAAACGCAAGAGTCGCGCCGATGCTACTAGCAAAAGAAACAATCAATAGCCCCCAAACTAATCCAAAGATTGCACCACCAATAAGCGTAAGGATTACAGCGCCGGGAATGGAGAGTGCCGCTACCGTGACGTAGATCACTAAATAAATAAAAGTGGCATATACAAAATTCTGATCTTTATAATCTTGAATTGCGTCCAATTGGGATTGAACATATTCAAGGGTCAGGTATTGGCCTAAACCAAAGATAAAGTAGCAACCAATAGCAGTTACAAGAATGGCGACGATGGCGATTTTCGTTTTATTCATTAATTAACCTGTCAATGATTGCAAAGGCGCTTAGAACCTGGCTTTTCATAGCCACTAACTAGATCTATTCTTGTTTTAGAGTTTCGATATGCTATAAACCACTTGCAATCGAAACTGCGGAAGCCCAAGATCCCGCAAACCAGCGAATATAAAGCTTTGAAAAACATAAGTTAAGAGAACCTGAGATGTCCAATTTTGATTTCAGTCGTGAAATGCCAGTTACCCGTATGCGCCGTATGCGCAAGGATAGTTTCAGCCGGCGCCTAATGCGTGAAACAAGACTGAGCATAGATGATCTGATATTCCCGGTTTTTATTATCGATGGTAGTAATGAAAAACAGAATATCGATTCAATGCCAGACATATATCGCATGAGTATAGATGTCCTGTTAAAAGAAGCTGCGGAGTTAGTGGCGCTCGGCATCCCTGCCATCGCTCTATTTCCCTCTCCCGATGATTCGGTTAAAACCGAAGACGGCAGTGAATCATTTAATCCGGATGGATTAGTACAACGAGCAGTAAAAGCCCTAAAAGAAAACCAGCCAGAATTGGGCGTTATCACAGATGTCGCTCTGGATCCATATACTACCCATGGGCAGGACGGAATAATAGATGAAAGTGGTTATGTATTGAACGATGAAACCGTTGAAGTCCTGGTGAAACAAGCCCTGTCTCATGCCCAAGCCGGCGCCGACATTGTCGCTCCTTCGGACATGATGGATGGCAGAGTGGGCGCCATAAGATTAATACTCGAAGAAAATGATCTGATCTATACCAGAATACTCGCCTACTCTGCTAAATACGCTTCTGCCTATTACGGCCCATTTCGCGATGCGGTGGGTTCAAGCGGTAACTTAGGTAGCAGCAACAAGTATAATTATCAAATGGATATTGCCAATAGCGATGAAGCTCTGCAGGAAGTCGCATTGGACCTGGAAGAAGGTGCAGACATGGTAATGGTTAAACCAGGATTGCCATACCTGGATATTGTACATCGAATAAAACGAGAATTTGGCGTTCCTACTTTTGTTTATCAGGTGAGTGGTGAATACGCTATGCATATGGCAGCAGCGCAGAATGGCTGGCTGGATGAAAATTCAGTGGCCATGGAATCCTTAATCGCAATCAAGCGTGCAGGCGCGGATGCAATAATGACTTACTTCGCAAAAAAAGTTGCAAAAATTCTTGCAGCCTAATAAATCTCTGAAGAATGTAGTGCACTTGCAACTAAAAAACAGCTATATCTTGAAACCTTAATAATTGCCTTTATTATAGTCTCATCGAGTGGAAGCCCCTGCGCAGCTCGATACTGAAAAATCAGTTAGTTATCAGCCCCTAATCAGGAAGGAATAGTATATGAGCGACAATATCGTTCAGGTCTCGGATAGTAGTTTTGATCAACACGTATTGCAGGCAGAGGGGCCTGTACTCGTCGATTTTTGGGCGGAATGGTGTGGACCCTGCAAAATGATCGCACCAGTTTTAGAAGAGCTCGCTGCCGAATATGGTGAGAAACTTAAGGTTTGCAAAATGGATGTAGATGCCAATCCTGAAACAGCCCCGAAATACGGAATCCGTGGCATTCCCACTCTAATCCTGTTTAATAACGGTGATGTAGCTGGTACCAAAGTCGGTGCTCTTTCCAAATCTCAACTCTCCGCTTTTATTGACAGCGCCATTTAAATTGCGTTTAATGTGGCGTCTCGAATACCTGCGAGACGCCACAGGAATTGGAATTTCTTGCTGAATCCCTGAATTTTCGTTTTATTAGTAACCGAAACTCCATGTTGACCTGAAATATTCCTGGTACACAGATTATGCGAACTGCGCTCTTCTGCGTATCTAATTAAGAAAGTGAAAAAGTTTATAGTGGACACATTAAAAAACTGGGTCTATAGTAAAAAGAGCTGGATTTAAAAGAATTAATAAATTAACTAAAAAATAATGCCATTGGGCTAGTTTCAGCTCTGCAACAATAACCGGTTTTAACAATACCTTTTAACCAAAAACCAATTCCTAAAGTTTAAATCCTTACACCCATATTCGTGTCTTGCCTCGTTCTGTTGGTGGTACGCGTTTCCCATAAAAATCACTAAATCTTTTCTTAAGAAATACAACTATGAATCTCACAGAACTCAAACAAAAGCCAATCGCAGAACTTCTTAAAACAGCTCAAGAGATGGGATTGGATAACGTCTCTCGCTCTAGAAAACAAGACATAATATTTGTAATACTTAAAAAACATGCCAAGAACGGCGAAGATATTTATGGTGATGGTGTACTGGAAATACTACAAGATGGTTTTGGGTTTTTAAGGTCGGCAGATTCTTCATACTTAGCAGGTCCTGATGATATTTATGTATCGCCGAGTCAGATTCGTCGATTTAACCTAAGAACCGGAGATACCGTTGCAGGGAAAATCAGGCCTCCCAAAGATGGCGAAAGATATTTCGCGCTGCTAAAGATAAGTGAAATAAACTTTAGTAAACCTGAGAACTCTAAGAACAAAATCCTTTTCGAAAATCTCACTCCTCTCTTCCCTCAAGACCGATTAGAACTTCAACTAGGTAACGGTAGTACCGAAGATCTAAGTGCTCGTGTTATTGATTTGACTTCGCCAATTGGCAAAGGGCAGCGAGGATTGATTGTGTCACCACCTAAAGCAGGTAAAACATTAATACTGCAGAACATCGCTCAATCTATTACAAAGAATAATCCTGAATGTCGTTTAATTGTTTTACTTATAGATGAGCGGCCAGAAGAAGTGACAGAAATGCAGCGTTCGGTGCGGGGTGAAGTAGTTGCCAGTACTTTCGATGAGCCACCATCTCGTCACGTTCAGGTTGCAGACATGGTAATC
>DFQD01000190.1:0-7458 GCA_002377605.1 Gammaproteobacteria bacterium UBA3498
GAACAAGAATAGGATTGCCAAATAATTCTCCTGCAGCCCGTCTTAGCTTCACGATTTGCAAGCAGTCGTCTCCATCTATATTACTTTCGGATTCAGCGATGGTATTGGAATCCATATTACTAGAGAGAAAATCTTCCGCCTTTCCGACAAGCTTGATCATGTTGTCGTAGCTGATCTTTGCGTCATCATGAAAGGTAAAAATGCCATGATGTAACAGTACGATTCCTTTTAAAGTAGACCAATCCAAATTTTGAGTCGCTTCTGCTACCTGCCGCGCCAAAATAAAGCCGGGCATAATATAGGGAAGTATAAGTACTTCATCGCCATAAATTTCTTTTAAGCGCTTCTCGCCATTTGGTGTATTACTAATAGTTACCACCGCATCAGCGTGGCTGTGGTCGACATATTTGTGAGGAATTAATGCATGAAGAATGGCCTCAACCGAAGGCGTCGGACCCAGGGGGTCCAATAAAGCTAATCGCAACTGGCTCATCATTTCACTATCACTGAGTGAATTCAAATCACCTAATCGCAATAAATAGTCCAGTCGTACCGGTGGAAATCCAGCTGCTTCGATTGTTCGGAGATCCCAACCGGATCCTTTAACAAATAGAACCTTTTCTTCTTCGCCGAATACAGTTTCTATAGTTCCTTTAACCGAAGTATTACCCCCTCCGTGAAGTACCAGATTTTCTTCTTCACCAAGCAAATTCGAAGTGAATACACGCATGGCGACCTCATCATCACCTATTTCTTCTAGTCTGCTTTCGTCCCAGCGGTTTTTCATGGGTCTATAGTTTTAGATTTTTTCTTTAGCTTACAAACAAAAAACGCATCTTCAGAGAAGATGCGTTTTGCTTAAATTTGAGTAACTCTAGAACTAGTTAGGTTCAACAATCGATATATTTGCCATTCCAGCTTGTCGCGCCGCATCCATAATCATTACCAAAGTAGATACATCGGAAGAATTATCAGGTTGGATAATTACAGAGGCCGCTGGATTTTCCGCTTTTAATTGATCGATATTAGAACGAATCTGAGTCTCGATAATTGGACGCGGATTACCGTTCAAAATAATTTCGTTATTAGGGCCAATCTCGAACAAAATATTTCTTGGCTGATCATCCTCTGGAGGTGGAGGGTTATCATTATTGTTATCACTACTCGCTGCACTAATTGCAGTTTCTGAAAGAAAGGTAGCGGTTACAACGAAGAAAATTAGGAGAATAAACACCACATCAAGCATGGGTGTTAAATCAATCTTGGCATCATCTGCAGATTTGCGACCAGCAATTTTTTTCATTTTTCCTTCCTGACTAGCCAGCTTTCAATAGCTCACACGTAGGATCTAGAGTATATCAGCGATATAGCGAGAAGCAACTATACCTCTAAAGCCTTGTCGGCTCTTAAAAATATCTAGGAAAGCCAATAACTTACTTGTTACCTCTTCAAATTTTAGCTACGTTTTTGTGGGAACCTGTTACTTTTTTAACGTACTTACACTATGCTTTATAAGCTCTTTTAATTGCTTGGCATTCTTACCATCTCGCGAATTTACCCGCAAACCATGAAGAGTATTCATGAGCACGTCTGCCGCAAATTCAATGCTAACTCCTTGTCTTAATTTACCTTTGGATTGCGCTTCTTTTAATCGAGTAACAATCGCTTTACGAATTGAAGTTAGAGATCCGCGCACAATTTTTCTCATGTTTTTGTCATAGTTAATACTTTCACAAAGAGAATTAACCAGTAGACAACCCATTGAACGATGCTTGTTTGAAACATTTAGAACAGCTTCATCAAAATAAGCATTAATAGAATCCCAGGCATTCAGCTTATTATTCTTTAATGAATTTTTAATTTGCCTATCGACAATCTTATTGTATTGATCTACACAAGACTTAAAGAATGTATCTTTATCGCCAAAAGAATTATAGAGAGTGCCTCTATTAATTCCTGTACAGTCTAAAAGTTTTTGGATCGAACTCGCTTCATATCCTTCTCGCCAAAACTGTTCCATTGCGTTAGTTAATACTTTATTTTCATCGAATTCGATTGGTCTTGCCATAATGCTTACTCAGGTTCTTCTATCCAAAAAATTAACATTCTTACGATTTGTAAATAAAGAAACGGCATCCTTATTTACCGCCTCGAGCTCTCCAGATTTTGAGCGCGCGCCATTGTATTACAGCCATTTTCGATTTACATCTCTCCTAGCTACAAATTATTTATATATTTTGAGTAAAGTTAAGAAGTTCGTTAATTTATTTAGATTAGTCTGTAAAAAATTACAGCGCGCCGAATTGGGACAAATACATTGAATGAAGGGTTAATTATCTACTTTTGAATTGGTTGATTTTTGAACAATTATAAATTCGAAATAATGGTGACTGTTAAACCTATCATTCCTCCAAACAAACATCCCCACACTACCAACCAACCAAGATGTTTGCGGATCATCTCCTGGATAATGTCTTTAACCATCTGGGGAGTCATTTGCTCTAGGCGCTGATCGATTAGTTTAGCCAGTTTATTGCGAATAGATTCATCATCGAGAACATTTATCAGAGCATCCTGAATCTGATCCTGTAATCCGGAGTTTGCAAACTGCTCCTGAAAATAATCACGCATCTTTTTTACAAAAGAAGATTTCAAAGGATTGAGCGCATCGCGCCCGCCAACCATGTTTAGCATCCCACTGAATGATGAAGACATGAGCACGTCTAGAAGAGATTCAAACGCCGTTTCAAGATCCAAGTCATCGATAGACTGCTTTAAAGAAGCACCGATCTTTTCGGTAGTATCACCTTCGCCGTGGAAAAATTCTTTAAGGTCAGCACTATTAAAGAACTGCTCCATGATCAGTTTGCGAATTCCTACTTTGAAGTCCTCAAAGCGCATGGGTATTACCCCGGAACCATAAAGCCCCGGCACCCGCTCAAAGAGCATGTGAATAGCTAACCAGTTCGTAATTCCCCCAGAAAGGGCAAAGAGACCAGAGTTTAGAATGTATACCTGGTATGGATCAGGAGTAGTCAATCCGATCAGAATCAAGACTACAGCAAATAAATTGCTTACGAGACTCTTATTAATAATATTACTCCTGAGAAATCCTGCAACACCGCATCATAAATGCAGCTGCGACTGCATGTTTCCTTTAAACTTACTGATTAGAACGCAGAGCCGCTTCCGCTTGCGAACGAATATAATGACGAAGTGATTCTAACTGTTCGTCGGTTAAATCTCTGTAGATCGGCATTCCATTGTCAGACAGTGCACCATTCCTAACAACGTTTTCGAAAGCTTCTCGTAAAAGAGGAATCCCTGACGCCCTCAAATCAGGAGCAATTCCTGCAGCAATTGCTCCACCACCGTGACACATGCTACAAGTACCATTAAATTCCCGCCCGCCTTCAAGAGCTAAATCTTGATTCACTATAAAGTCAGATGAAGGTAATGGCTGTGGAACTAGCGGAGGAGCTTGCTTTGGCAAAATTGCAGTTCCATCTAAAGAAAACGCAACTAGGCGACGTTCCTGTGCACCATAAGACCAACCATGCTCTGCAGCTTGAGGTCCGCCAAGAGCTGCCATTGATCCACCCCAACCCACTAGCAAGGCTAGGTATTGTTTGTCATCAATAGCATAAGTAATAGGCGGTGCAGAAATACCTAACCCAAGATCATAATCCCAAAGTTCTTCTCCAGTTTCAGCGTCGTAGGCAATTAAGTGACCATCTGCTCTGCCCTGAAATAGGATATTGCTTGCTGTAGTAAGCGTCCCAGCGTTCCAGATATTGTCCGCCAACACTTCCCACACCTGTTCCTGCCGAACCGGATCCCAAGCTTGCAGTGAAGCTGGCGCATCGTCACGGGTATCGCCACCAGGCCTAGAATTTACTCCAGTATTAAGTCGCCATTGCTCTCTTTCAAAGTTTTCTATATCAATACCTTCATCACCGTACACAGTGGAAGAATGAATCGATGGAATGTAAGCAAGACCCGTGTTTGGATTAAAGGACATGGCATGCCAGCTGTGTGCACCAACAGGTCCAGGCGAAATTCTTACAGCAGAAGTTTCGTAACGCACTCCGGGAAACTCCACGGGCCTTGCTGTCTCAAGATCGTAATGAGAGGCCCAGGTTACTTCAGTAATTTTTTCAGCTGATAGCAACTCACCGTTTTGCCGATTTATGACATAAAAGAATCCATTCTTCGGCGCCTGCATTAAGGCTTTAATCGGCTCACCATCGATAAAAAGATCGGCCAAGACTATGTCCATATTGGAGTTATAGTCCCAAGTTTCCCCTGGGGTGTTCTGGTGATGCCAGAGGTATGCGCCGTTATCAGGATCAAGCGCAACAATAGAATCCAGAAACAGGTTATCACCGCCGCCTGGGCTACGAATCTTTCTATTCCATGGCGAACCGTTACCCGTGCCTATGTATAGCTGATCCAGTTCTGCGTCATAGGTCCAACCATGCCAAGAATTACCACCACCGCCATGACGCCACCATTCACCGGTCCACGTTTCCGCTGCCATCTCCATGGCATCATCTTCAAAGCCATCGGCAGGATTTCCGGGAACAATCCAAAATCTCCAAACCTGGTCACCGGTTTCTGCGTCATAGGCAGTGACATAACCACGGTTTGGGCCGTTTTCTGTTCCACCATTGCCAATTAAGACCTTCCCTTTAAAGGCCTTTGGTGCACCAGTGATATACATGGCCAATTCTGGATCGATAGTCTGAGTGCTCCATAGCTGTTCACCCGATTCCCGATTCAAACTTATTAACCTGCCATCCCAAGTTGCTACAAATAAGTTATCTTCCCAGATCGCAATTCCGCGACTGTTATCCCATCCTGCACGCATGCGTTCCGGAGCTACCTCACCAACCTGCGGATTAAACGACCACAGCTCTTCGCCAGAAGTAGCATCTAACGCTCTTACAATATTCAAGCTGGCGACAAAGTAAATAACACCATCTACAACTAGCGGCGTAGACACCAAACTACGACTGTTAGGAATAGGGAAGTACCAATCTGGTTGTAAGGCTCCCACATTTTCTTTAGTGATATTAGCAAGGGGGCTAAATCGTTGTTCGCTGTGGGTACGCCCGTAGGAAAGCCAGTTGCCGTTTTGATTAATACCGGCCATGGCATCATCATTTACAACTGTACCCTGAGCTGAAATAAAAGATATGGACAAGAATCCAAAACATACCAGAACCAACACTTGATTAATTCGCTTGTTCATTTTAACTAACCCTACTCCTCAGAATGTTGCAATGGGATTCATTGGCGACCCTGCACCTCCATCAACAGGAATCGGTGAAGCTGTTAATAGAAACTCCCAACGATTTTGCCGAGCTGCTTCTTCAGCCAATGCTTCAAGATCTAGGTTGTCAAAAAGACGCATACCCAATGCCACAATAGTTAACTCGTGGACTGGTAATAAATTGCCTTCAACTAACGAAGGGCTTACTTCATTGGCATAATCACCGCCCAGGATAGCTACGCCCCTCGATCGCAACCAAGGCACCACAGAAGCATGGATACCTGAGCTACCAGGTCCGGAACCAGCTGGCACTGCCCAGCGACCCGTTCTGACAAACAATACATCTCCAGGTTCAACCTGAATTCCGGCTTCACGTTCCGCAGCTTCTAGATCATCCGCATAGATAGGAGTTCCAGGAGCCAGGTAATTAACACCTTTCACACGGGCGATATCGAGTAGCACTCCGCGAGTAACAATGCCTTCTTTTACATCAGCAATGTCTAAATGTTCGCAGCCGTTTTCTGTAATCGTGTCTGCACCATAACCATTGTACATCCGCCCATCTTTAAGCACGTGGCAAAGTGAATCGAGATGGCTGTGAAGTAAACCGTGATAAGAAAAAGTGACTCGCTCCATCGCAGCATGCACTGGAGCTTCAATTGTTGTGACTTCGGAATCGAAAGGAGGAGGATCACCCAGGCTACGATCAACCGTGTAATTGTGTGCCAAAGACACCGAGACCCCGGATTGAACAAGTCTAGTAGCGGAAATTCGTTTAGCAGCGGTAATCAAGTTTAGCGTGCCTAATACGTCATCATCCCCCCATCGCCCCCAATTCGAGAGCTCCCCCATCCATTGATCCACCTGAGCTGCGGTGACATCTCGATCGGATTGAGCATACAAGGCAAATGAACCAAAAAAGAATAATAGGAGCGTAATAGCACCAAATTTCGCAAGAATTTTTATCACTTTCATTTTTGAATCTCCAATAGATCAATTCAGCATAATCCCAGCCAGAGGAGATGTCTATTACGCTTTTGCTAGCAGGGTTTGCCCTAAGGGTGATCTGTGATACAAAGCACAATCTTTGCTACTTAGTTTTTACATGTTCTTAGAACTAGAAAATACTGCAATCGCTCTTTGGGTAGGCACATCTTTGTGGGCTTACCCTTTTCTGTTGAGCATTCATATTGTGGGATTAGCCATCGTAGTTGGCATTTTCTCAATGCGCGACTTGCGCTTGCTCGGCGTATTCAACGCTTTACCAATTAGCACGTTTAGCTATTTAAAAAACTTCGCTATTGCTGGTTTCGCTTTGAATGCCTTCTCAGGTGTACTTTTGTTTACCTCACAAGCATCTGTTTTTGTGACAAATGTCCCATTCCTAACAAAGATTACCGCCATACTCATTGGAATGGTTCTAGCATTTATTATTCAGAGTAAGTTGACTAGTGGAATTGATACTAAAACTAAACTATTAGCGCTTGTTTCTCTTGCTTGTTGGATAAGCGCAATTGTTGCTGGTCGCTTAATCGCGTACATTTTTTAAATATGTTAGTAAGTTTTGCAGAATCAATCGTCGACAGTGCCCTGACCTATTGGATTCAGAGTACGTATTGGTTATGGCCTATTTTAGAAATTACTCA
Organism: Gammaproteobacteria bacterium UBA3498; assembly: GCA_002377605.1. Lineage (GTDB taxonomy): Bacteria > Pseudomonadota > Gammaproteobacteria > Pseudomonadales > Pseudohongiellaceae > UBA9145. Next base: position 6,922 of record DFQD01000190.1, read on the forward strand.
CTTCATTGGCTTAACACTGTTATTAGGCGGACTTATTGTAATCGATTTACGCATGGCTGGATTCTTTCGCGCAATCGATCCTGTAACCACACATAAAATTTTACCAGCAGTCATTCTCGGATTTGTATTGAATCTGATCACCGGAATATTATTCTTCTATGGCGATCCAATGCGCTACTCAATTAATATAGGGTTTCAGATAAAAATGTTACTAGTATTGATCGCAGGAGTTAATGCTGCTGTTTATCACCTCAAAGTCGATCCAATTCTTCAAAACATGGATCGCAGTCTTGCTTCACCTGTAATTGCAAAACTTGTTGCATATACTTCCTTAGGTGCTTGGACAGGAGTACTTCTTTTAGGCAGGTTAATACCTTATTTGGGCACGGGTTAAGCTTTGTACACGTTTTCCAAATTTAGTTATCTCTCCAACCATTTTGACATCACCAGCGTATCAACGTAACCCTGACCCGTAAGGCCAAATGCATTAGGCATTCTACCAACAGTTTCAAAATTCAATTTATTTCAAAACTCAAA
>DFQD01000190.1:7843-10894 GCA_002377605.1 Gammaproteobacteria bacterium UBA3498
TAAGGTGGCTTCTTCGTGCTACATACAATCAACTAATCATACTTCGACGGAAAGAACTGCACCGAAAGTCTAGATGCTTCTGGATCACAATCGTATGGTGCTAGCCTATATCCTTCCCCAGCTGGCAACCAGCGAGTGGTGTATGAAACATCGCCATTAAAAAACATCGGGTCTTCAACGGTAAGAGTTAAACGCAACTCTTCACCTTCACGCCAATATCTTTCGGTAAGCACCTTTTGTGATGAAGAAGGAATACCGTTGTAGTCATCGAATCCAGCAATATCGAAAACAAAATGCGTGGTAGTTATATATAAAGAACCGTCTTCATAGTAGCCCCGAGAAAAACCCTGCAAACTGAAGTCGGTTGCAGTCGGCTCACGACCGTCAAGCCACACAGTTCTCAATTGATCGTCTTTCTCATAACGGAACAGAACTCGGTCAGGCCACTGTGTTACCTGCATATGATATGGGTCATACTGAATAGCGGGCGAAGATGCTGGTTGGCAATCATATTTTGGCGCCATAATTTCTTCCCATACATCCTGGTAAGCGCGTGCACGTGCATTCAAGTCGGGAAAATTATTCTCACCCCACGGTACAGATTCGCCATTCACTGGTCGAACACGAGGAGTGCCATCCCAGATACCTGCCAAATTAGGAATATGGCTGTCTACTCCTTGCGCATTTAGCTGTGGCATTAGTAAACCCATTACGAAAGCGAAACCGGCTGCCATTACTGCCACCATACTTACTGTTTTAACTTTAATTAGCTCTTTCATTGGCAATTCCTACTCCTTAGTCTTGGGTCCGCTCTCTAACCGCACCACCTTCAAGCACAGGACTGCCATCCGCTCGGGTCATGCGAACGCAACAAACCCCCTGTGAACCTTCAGCTCTGGAGCCTCGTCCGGTGAGCTGTACTTCCATACCAACCGGCAGAGTATCCGGCGTCCAGCCTATTCTGCGAAGTCCCACCGGTGCTCCAAGCTCTATTTGCCATTCCGAATTCTGGCCATTTTCATCAGGCACATCGATGAACAAGAAGGCATGCGGATTTCTGAAAACAAAGCGTGTCACAGTGCCTTGCAGATCCACCACTTTTTCAGGATCATAAAATGGTCCAGTTGCATGGTGAGCAAGAGCTGGTAGAACCAGCAGCATCATTCCAGCTGTTGTTGCGACTGCAGCGGCGGTTAAGATTCGATATATTTTCATTCCATCCTCCTTGTGGGATTTTGGGTTACACTAAATTGTCAGTGAGAGTAAAGTTTATCCTGCTTCGAGTCAACGGCAAATAACTGAATTCTAGAGAGTTTTATCTAAAGTCAGAAATATGTTATACCTGACCCTTAATACAAATTATTGCAAGTTAGGTTACAGTTTGGTATTAGGATAACTGTAGAGCTAAATCAAGAGATACTAATGAAATACTCGCCATCCGCTCATTTAAAAATAATTGGCTTTCTGTCTGTATTCATAGGTTTTCCTGCTGCCTCCCAGGACCCTGGCCCGACCAATATGGGAGCGATCATTAATACTTCTGCGCGGGATGCAGAACCCACCTTTACGCCCGACGGCAACACCATGTATTTCAACTGTTTCGATCGAGAAGGAGAAATTGGATCGGATATCTGTGTAACTCATCGTGATGATGAGGGCTGGACCGAACCAACCATAGTCAGAGAGGTAAGCACTCAAGACTATTTAGAAGTTGAACCGCTGCTTTCTCCTGACGCTCAGCAACTCTACATTATGAGTGACAGACCAGGCGGATTTGGATCAACTGATATTTATGTAAGCGACTGGATTGATGGAAAATGGACTGAACCACGCAACCTCGGCGAACCATTTAACTCCCCCGATATGGACCATTGCCTTTATTTCACGGGTAGCGAGTGGGAATTCGCGTACTGGACTTCGACCCGCGAAGGAGGATTTGGCGGCAACGATATCTGGATGTCAGAGCGAATTGATGGGGTCTGGAAGGAAGCGCAAAATCTTGGGCCTAATGTAAACAGCGAGGCCAGCGAACATCACTCCTTACCATCTAAAGATGGCAGGTCGCTTTATATCTCTGCGACTCGCGATGAAGGCTTTGGCATGGAAGATATTTATGTCACTACACGCAACGAAAATGGAGAATGGGCTCGATTAGTCAATCTTGGCCCAGGAGTGAATTCAGACCAGCACGATAGATGTCCAGCTTTTTCACCTGATTTTGAATTTTTCTTTTTTGATTCAGAAAGAGCGGGTGGATTTGGCAACAAGGACATCTGGTACGTTCCTTATTCCCGTATTGAGGCTATTCGCTAGTTAATCAAAGCTCCGGGGCTTTCTCCTGGTGATCCGAAAGCCTGTTTGAATTCAGGCTCCAGTCCTTCCCAGGGTCCGTCAAGGGTATAAACCGCACTAGTCAGGCTATCCACCTGATCACCAAAAATCTGATCGAATAGGTAAGCTCCTACTGCAAGTGGAATGTTTGCAGTTAATAAACCTAACCAGGGAATATTGTCACTCACCGGCAGAGTGACATACATCTCTCCGAGAATTGTTTCTTCTTCTAAGTTTAGATTGCCTGTTATCTGATACAGGCTGGATGGGCCTGATATAACCAATCTATCTTGTATATTTACCTGACCATCATCGAGATTAAGCTCCCCGGTTATCTCATCGTAGGCCAAGCCGGTGCGTACTAAATCGTCACTGAGTCGCGCACGCCTCATGATGGCATCGAAATTCAAAATACTGATCAAGCGCAATGCACCCTGCCCGCCAGATCCTTGGAGAAAGCGACCGTTCTCAATATCCATATCTATTTGACCGCTAAGATTCGAACCCGCGAAAAAGGCAGGAGATCCAGGCCAGGAAATGTCGGCGAAAAATATTGCATTTTCACTTTCGAACATCGCGGCATAACCATTGGCAGTTAATACCTCTGCCATGTCATCAGCATACAAAATACCTCTGAGCTCCGATCGATGTTCCGCACCATCGTAGTACCAGGCAAATCTTGGTGTAAAGCGTTGGGCATATTCATCGGGTTCAGTGCCA
>DFQD01000069.1 GCA_002377605.1 Gammaproteobacteria bacterium UBA3498
GAAATGGACAATACCATTTCCGTTATTGATGGCGTTACGCACGAGGTCATAAAGACGATCCCCGTTGGTGAACGACCTCGCGATATGCAGTGGCATAATAATAAAACCCAACTCTTAATAGCAACTAGTGGAAGTGACCATATTGAAATACTTAATATAGAGACCCTCGAAATTGTTGGCACTATGGAAGCGGGTGAGGACCCTGAACTCTTCGACTTAGACCCTTCTGGGAAAATTCTTGTTGCTAGCAATGAAGACGACAATGAACTTACCGTGTCTGATACTTCTACGGGTGAAAAAATCCGCACAATTGAAAACGTTGGAATCGAACCGGAGGGCGTCACCTTTAGTAACGACGGCAAGGTAGTATTCGTGACTTCTGAAGCAACGAATACCGTCATAGTGGTGGACCCCTGGTCTGGCACAATCCTTAATGAAGCGCTGGTTGGAAGCCGCCCTCGCAGAGGAATATTTACTCCTGACGGCTCAGAGTATTGGGTGACGAATGAACTAGGTGGCACTGTTTCTATTATTGACACCTATTCCCTTGAAATAATTGATGAGATTTTCTTTGAGAAAAGGGGTATGCGAGAAGGAGATATCAATCCTGTACAGTTAATAATGACGGCATCAGGTGAAACAGCATACATCACCCTAGGGAGAGCCATGCACGTGGCCGTCGTTGATGTTAAGACGAGGACTGTTACAGATTTTATTCTAGCTGGCGACAGAGTCTGGGGGGCTGCGCTAACGGCTGACGAAAGCTTACTGATGGTCACCAACGGCGCGAGCGACGATATCTCGATAATAGATACTAAAAAGAAAATAGCGGTAAAAGCTGTCGCAGTGGGACGGACCCCACATACCATTCGAATAGATGACTAAAATGGGGAAATCTCTATCAAGTTGTGCAGGCCTATTAGTCGCCGCTCTCATCAGCACGTCTCCTTTATCTGCTGAGATTAATGAGGAATTTCCAACGGTGAAAATAGGATTTCTCGATCTAACAGAGGACATCCGATACGATGACTGGGGGATACACCCTGTCGATATTCGCTCCGCCACAACCATTATCAACCGTCGGGCCTACGCAGGTGCGCAGTTAGCGATTAAGGAACTGGAGCAGTTTACTCGTATTGCAAAAGCATATTTCTCTTTAGAAAGGCACTCACTATCCACCGCCAAAGAGATGGCAAAAACCATTTTGAGAATGCGTGATAGCGGATCCTATTTCTTCCTAATAGATGCGCCGACTTCGGTTGTCTCTGAAGTTGCCCAATTAACTCGCGATGAAGATGTTTATCTCTTTAACACCACCGCAATCGGGGACAGTCTTCGGAATGAGGCCTGCCAAAAACATTTATTCCATATGACCGCAAGCCGTGCCATGCGAACCGATGCACTGTCACAATATTTAGTAGAACGAAAATGGAAAAAGGTTTTAATTCTGCGGGGCCCGTTGACTGAAGATGAGCTAATGGCAGCCGCCTTTGAAAAATCGGCCGAACAATTTGGCCTTAAAGTAGTAGAAATACGCGATTTTCTTCTGGGAAATGACCCAAGAGCCAGAGAACAAAATGACCTGGACTTCCTGACTGGCGACAAACGGTATGATGCCGTTTTTGTAGCAGACTCTGACGGTGAATTCTCTCTTAGCGTGCCATATGCCACCAGGGAAGCCGCTGCAGTGTTCGGAGCAGCTGGTGTGATGCCCAAGGTCTGGCACTGGAGCTATCTACGTCATGGCGCCCCTCAGGTGCATGGCCGCTTTGAACGAATGCACACACGACGCATGGGTGAACCAGACTGGGGCGCATGGGTCGCCCTTAAAACTATTGCCATGGCCATTGCACGCACCAAAAGTACTGAAGGCCCAAAAGTGGCTGAGTACCTTAGAAACGATAAATTTCGTGTGGATGGCAGCAAAGGTCCGGGGATGAGCATTCGCCCTTGGAATAACCAACTTCGCCAGCCCCTGCTCCTCACAACGAGCGACTGGACAATTACTCTCGCTCCTATTAAAGGGTTTAAGCACCGAACAAATGATCTAGACACCTTAGGCTACGGGAGCCAAGATTCAGCATGCATGTTTTAAGCTGTGATGGTTATGCACCGGTGGCAGTATTCCAATATAGCTAGAGAAACTTTAGAATAAGAAAGACCATGAAGGATGAACCTAAACCATTTAATTGCAGCAGTATCTGCGCTAAGCCGTCGCGAAACGACTAAATTTTTTCAGCAGAAAGGAAGGCTTTTTTCGGCCTTTGTTCGGCCTGCGCTATGGTTATTTGTTTTTGCAGTCGGATTTAGAAGTGTGTTTGGCGTGGACGCTGGGGATCCATACCTTCAACGGAGCGTAAACTACGAATATTACATTCTTCCAGGACTAACGTGCATGGTACTCCTGTTTAGCGGCATGCAATCTTCCTTATCAATGGTTTACGATCGTGAGATGGGTGTAATGCGCCTGCTTCTTACCGCCCCCCTACCACGTTGGTACTTACTTACGGCGAAACTTCTTTCAGGGACCTTTCTATCTGTGGTCCAAGCATATGCGTTTCTTATTATTTGCTTACCATTTGATTGGTGGACCGGATTGCACGTCGCATTCAACAATACATTAGGTTGGCTATATGTATTGCCTGCCTTGATCATGACCGGAATGATGTTAGGAGCCATAGGCTTATTCTTATCAGTGCATATCAAGCAATTGGAGAATTTTGCAGGCACGATGAATTTTGTCATCTTCCCGATGTTTTTCATTTCACCGGCACTCTTTCCCCTTTGGTATCTTGAGGAGAGTGGAGCGGATTTAGTCTTCTGGGTAGCTAACTGTAACCCTTTCACATATGGAGTTCAGTTGGTACGGTACGCAAGTGAGGGTCAGTTTTATCTGCTGGGAGCACTTGTAGTCACAGGCTGCACTCTGATCTTTCTAATTGGTGCCATATATGGCTATGATCCTCAGCGAGGCTTTGTTAAGAAAGGTCCTCAGGCTGCTACTTAGCTATAAATAATAGGCAAATTAAGAGTGAGAAGGGCGATACAATGAGACTAAACTCCAGCTTCACTGATCTCATTGGAGATACACCTCTTATAAAATTGCAGAAAGCCTCTGAAGAAACTGGGTGCACGATACTCGGTAAGTGTGAGTTTCTTAACCC
>DFQD01000051.1:0-3280 GCA_002377605.1 Gammaproteobacteria bacterium UBA3498
TATTAATAGATTTGAAGAAGGCCAAGCCATCTTCTGCTAAAGGCGTGTATATAAAGAAGGTAGTACTTTCATCGACGATGGGTCCTGGGCTTCTAATTGATCAATCGTCTTTAACGATTTAAGCGAGAATAGAATCGGGGAGCTAGACAAGTCTAGTTCTCTAATGACTTTGTGGTAATCGCCGTCTGGCGATTCCGTCAAAGACCGTAGGTGGGCGACAGAGTGTAGTAGTTGGTTCTTAATTTCCTACGCAGATGGTGAAATCCAATCCGGGCTTTCATGCCGGGTTCTTATCACCGAACAAACAGCCCAATCGTAGTTTGATTAGGCATTTAGCAAGGCTCATTTTGAGCCCTTAATGTGAGGTTAAAAAATTGGCAATCGGACTGGAAGACAAGAAACAAATAGTTTCGGAAGTCAATCAGGCTGCTGCTAGTGCCTTGTCTGCAGTGCTCGCGGATTACCGCGGTGTCGATGTAGGCGAGCTTACTGCTCTTCGAAAAAGCGCACGGGAAAACAAAGTTTATCTTCGTGTCGTTCGCAATACCTTGTTGAAGCGAGCGATAGAAGACACTGAGTTTGAGTGTATTCAAGAAGTTTTAGTAGGACCAACTCTGCTCGCATTATCCCAAGAAGATCCCGGGGCCGCTGCGCGTGTGCTGAAGGATTTCGCTAAGGATAATGACGATTTTGAGATTAAGGCACTCTCCATTGGTGGCAAGTTACTACAAGCAAATCAGATCGACGTATTGGCGAAACTACCAACACTTGATCAGGCTAGATCTATGTTAATGAGTGTCATGTTGGCACCGGTAACAAAACTTGCACGGACTGTGAATGAAGTTCCTTCTAAGGTTACTCGCGCTGTTGCGGCGGTGAGAGACCAAAAGCAGGAAGCAGCCTAATTCCATTGATAACCGTTTATTAGAATTTTTTATTAGGAGATAAGAGTCATGGCTCTATCTAGAGAAGAAGTACTAGAAGCAATCGCTGATATGTCAGTAATGGATGTAGTCCAGCTGGTAGAAGCGATGGAAGAAAAATTTGGTGTTTCAGCTGCTGCGGCTGTTGCGGCAGCTCCTGCTGCTGCTGGTGGTGGTGATGTTGCTCCTGTTGAAGAGAAGGACGAGTTTGACATCGTGCTTGCTGCAACTGGTGACAAGAAAGTAAACGTCATTAAAGCTGTTCGAGGCATTACTGGCCTTGGGCTGAAAGAAGCAAAAGAAATGGTAGACGGAGCTCCTTCCACTATTAAGGAAGCCGCCCCGAAAGCAGAAGCGGAAGAAGCCAAAAAAGCTCTCGAAGAAGCTGGCGCCTCCGTTGAGCTTAAGTAACAAGCGAAAGCTGCAATACGTTCAACGCCAGGCACGGAATTCGTGCTTGGTGTCGGCTTGTGGTTGATTTTAATCGAAGTAAATCTTCGAGTAGAACTCGATAGTTTTAAGAAAACTGTTGAACATCGCAGAGTTAATCTGCCAGCAGTAACAAATAATGCGTTGTTACAAGCAGCGGTACTAATTAAGAGTGCAAAAAGTTAGGAACACAACATGGCCTATTCTTATACAGAGAAAAAACGTATTCGTAAGAATTTCGGTAAATTGCCAAGCGCAATGGATATTCCTTATTTACTGTCGATCCAAATCGATTCTTACAGACAATTTACTCAGGCTGATACTCCCGTGGCTGAGCGCCTGGATCAAGGCTTACACGCCGCGTTCAAATCTGTATTTCCTATTGTTAGCTATTCCGGTAAAGCAGTATTGGAATATGTGAGTTATGACTTAGGAAAACCTGCTTTTGATGTTAAAGAATGTCAGCTCAGAGGTTCGACTTATTCGGTTTCTCTGCGCGTGAAAGTTCGATTGATTCTTTATGATAAGGAGTCAACAACGCAAACAATTAAAGATATTAAGGAACAAGAAGTTTACATGGGTGAAATTCCATTGATGACGGAGTCAGGTACTTTCGTAATCAATGGAACTGAACGTGTGGTTGTATCTCAATTGCATAGATCGCCAGGTGTTTTCTTCGATCACGACCGAGGGAAGACCCATAGCTCGGGCAAATTACTCTACTCGGCACGTGTGATTCCTTATCGTGGTTCATGGCTGGATTTCGAGTTTGATCCTAAAGACATGGTTTATGTGCGTATCGATAGACGCCGTAAGCTTCCCGCAACTGTTCTTTTGCGGGCACTGGGATTCAGCTCTGAAGAAATTTTGGCTATGTTCTATGAGAACAATAGCTTCAAGATCACTCATAAGAAAAATCAAGATGCTGAGATTAATCTTAAACTAGTCCCTGCGCGACTAAGAGGTGAGGTGCTTACCTTCCCAATTAAAGATAAGAAAGGGAAACTTATTGTGGAAGAAGGTCGTCGCATAACTTCACGCCATATTCGCCAAATGGAGACAGCAAAACTGACCGCGTTGACCATAAGCAGTGATTTTCTAGTTGGAACATCGCTTGCAAAAGATATAGTCAACGAAGAGACCGGCGAAGTTCTGTTTCCTTGTAATGTGGAAATCACTGAAGAACTTATTGGAGAGTTTGTCGAGCAAGGTGTTAAAGACTTTGAAACTATTTACACCAATGATTTGGATTGCGGACCGTTCGTATCAGATACCTTGCGTATAGACTCCACTACTTCCAAGCTAGAAGCCATGGTGGAAATCTATCGCATGATGCGCCCTGGTGAGCCACCTACAAAAGAATCAGCAGAAAATCTGTTTTCCAACCTGTTCTTCACGCCTGAACGTTATGACCTTTCAGCTGTTGGCCGTATGAAGTTTAACCGCCGCTTGGGTCGTCCTGAGTCTGAAGGCGATCCAGTACTTAACACTGATGATATTGGTGATGTGTTAAAGACTTTGGTTGGCATCAGGAACGGTTTCGGCTCGGTTGATGATATCGATCACTTGGGTAATCGTCGTATCCGCTCAGTAGGTGAGATGGCAGAGAACCAGTTCCGAGTTGGTCTGGTGCGAGTTGAGCGTGCTGTTAAAGAGCGTTTAAGCATGGCTGATTCTGAAGGTTTAATGCCACAAGACATGATCAATGCCAAACCTGTTGCTGCAGCTATCAAAGAATTCTTTGGTTCTAGCCAACTCTCGCAGTTTATGGATCAGAACAATCCATTATCAGAAGTCACTCACAAGCGCCGTGTTTCGGCATTAGGGCCAGGTGGTCTTACACGTGAGCGAGCGGGTTTCGAGGTCCGTGATGTGCACCCAACTCATTACGGTCGTGTATGTCCGATTGAAACTCCTGAAGGACCAAA
>DFQD01000051.1:3577-4506 GCA_002377605.1 Gammaproteobacteria bacterium UBA3498
ACTCCTGAAGGACCAAATATTGGACTGATTAATTCACTAGCAACTTATGCGCGGACTAATAACTATGGTTTCTTAGAGAGTCCATATCGCAAAGTTGCTAAGAATAAAGTGACTGATGAAATAGATTATTTATCAGCAATCGATGAAAGCGATTTCGTTATAGCTCAAGCCAGTGCGGAATTAGATAAGAAGCGCGGCTTCGTCGAAAACCTGGTAACGGTTCGCTACAAAGGAGAAACAACTTTAAAACCTAGAGAGGAAGTGGACTATATGGATGTTGCACCACAACAGATGGTATCTGTTGCGGCAGCATTGATTCCTTTTCTGGAGCATGATGATGCTAATAGGGCATTGATGGGTTCAAACATGCAACGCCAGGCGGTTCCAACTTTAAAGACTGAAAAGCCTCTAGTTGGTACGGGTATGGAGCGCAATGTTGCGCGAGACTCTGGCGTGTGTGTTGTAGCATTCCGTGGTGGCGTGATCGAATCGGTAGACGCAGCGCGAATCATTGTTCGAGTTAACGATGAAGAAACAGATGCCGGTGAAGCAGGCGTAGATATCTACAGCCTGACTAAGTACACCCGTTCGAATCAGAACACCTGTATTTCTCAGCGACCATTGGTGGGAGAAGGTGATGTAGTCGCTCGCGGCGACATTCTTGCTGATGGCCCTTCTATCGACATGGGTGAACTTGCTCTGGGGCAAAACATGCGTATTGCGTTTATGCCTTGGAATGGCTACAACTTCGAGGATTCGATCCTTATTTCTGAACGTGTAGTAAAAGAAGATCGATTTACTACGATTCACATTCAGGAATTAACGTGTGTTGCTCGAGACACCAAGCTTGGATCTGAAGAAATTACTGGAGATATTCCAAATGTTGGTGAAGGTGCACTAAGCAAGCTGGATGAATCCGGAATCGTTTA
>DFQD01000183.1:0-154 GCA_002377605.1 Gammaproteobacteria bacterium UBA3498
TCGGTAATCTAAAGTAAGAATCTCTTCTCTTGGTTCTGCCATTGCTAGGCGTGCAGGAATTGCCTCATTAGAACTGGCAGCGCTGTTGGAAACTGAATAATTTTCTTGCAAGCCTGGCATATAAATAGGGCGATCTTCTGCCATGTATCCTTGG
>DFQD01000183.1:492-4235 GCA_002377605.1 Gammaproteobacteria bacterium UBA3498
AACTTGACGCCGGCTAGAAAGGCCATCGTTATTGGCATCAAATAAAGGGCCATTACCTGCCAATCCTTCAGAGCCTCCGGTATCTCCACTACTAGCTGCAGTTGCTGGTCGCGTTGCTTGCCAATGCTCATAGCTCGCATAACGAGCAAAGCGCAAGGCTTCATCCTGTCCGGGTGTTGTGTCTTCGTCTTCAGGATAGATTATTTCGAAGTCTCCAAGAATACGAGCGCCTAACCGTTCGAACCATGGCCAGACTTTCGTAGAACTTTGTTCATACCAGTAGTCATAACTTCCTTCGTCAAGATAGGCATGACGCATCATGATGATTTCTTGTTGGCCTATGCGTGGTACGTCATTTCGCACAGGAACTGATTGAGCACTGATTTGTTGAGTTAATAAAAAAATTACTAATAACAAGGACAATCGATTAATCATGTAGCACCTATTGATCTGCAGTCGGTAGTTTAAATGCAAAATACTCGGAACCGGAGGGGGGTCCCATGCGACCACCTCCAGCGGCAATTACAACGTATTGATCACCATCAACACTATACATAGAAGGTGTAGCAAATCCTGCAGCTGACAACTCGTATTCCCATAGCATGGAGCCATCTCGAGTATCGTAAACTCGAAACTTTCGATCAGGAGTTGCACCTATAAAAATGAGACCTGACGCTGTTACTACGGGGCCACCATAACTCTCAGCGCCAAAATTAAGATTAGGATGGCTGGGATAGTTTCCGAAATTAACTTGCCAATCAATCTCTCCCGTCGCCAGATCGATTGAGTTCAGCGTGCCCCAAGGAGGAGAGTTTCCAGGAAGACCTTCGTGATCCCTTACTCGAATATAACCGGCAAAAGCATAATCTATTTCTCCGCTGTCTAGATTCTCGTCTTCCGCGTCCGGATTACGAATGAAGCCAACCATTGCGCTACGTTCATATCCTTCCATGCTTTCGAAACCCGGCATATTGCCTCGACCTTCTCTGACAATTTGATTGGTTTCAAATGAAGTGAGTCGATCATCAATGTCAATCAAGGAAGGTCCTCTATCTGTTCCTTCTCGATTTTCACCATGACAAATACCACAATTTTCAGCATAGAGGGCTTGTGCATAGCCGCTTGGTCTTTCATAGACCCTAAGAATGCCGCCAATCTCCTGCGCGTTTAAGATTAGTTTATTGCCATTGGGGTCATAAGCAGATCCACCCCATTCGGCACCACCATCATAGGCTGGATAGAAGAGAACACCATCGGTTGTAGGGGGTGCGAACAATCGTTGATCCAGTGGCTCAATAAGTTCAGTGACGAAATCAATTGCTTGCTGGTTTCGTGCAGTCATTTCGAATTCTTGGCGGGTAAAGGCAACTGATGAAACAGGTTGGGTAGGTGCAACAACTTCACCTGGCAGTTCACTAGGCAATCCATCCACTTCGTAAATTTCATAAAGTGATTCGCCTGTGTCTCTATTAAAAAGAAACAAGTGTCCCGATTTAGTTGTCACCGCAACGCCGTCGATTAGTACTCCATCTCTCTCTAACTGCACGAGAGTGGGTGGTGAAGGAAGATCTCTGTCCCAAAGATCATGTCTAATAGTTTGATAATGCCAATGATATGCGCCAGTTCGTGCATCAAGTGCAATCAAACTATTTGCAAACAAATTATCGCCGGTACGAGTTGCCCCATAAAAATCTGGAGTAGCAGAACCAGTTGGTACAAACAACATAGCCCGTTCTTCATCTAAGGTCATGCCGGTCCAATTATTAGCTCCACCTGCTGAGTCTAATGATCCTTCTTCCCAGGTTTCGGAACCGAGGCCGCCTTCAACCGGTAAGCTATTAAATCGCCACAGCTCTTCGCCTGTGTGAACATTGAACGCTCGAATCATTCCGGAATGAGAATTAGCGGACTCCGCCGTTGAAAAACCGAGTATCAATCGATCTTCGAAAACAATTCCAGGAACGCTGGTAAAAAACGGAGCCGCTATGTTTTCGGGTCGCAAATCTATACGACCGTTTTCGCCGAAGCTCGCTATCGGTTCGCCAGTGCTGGCGTTCAACATAATGAGCTCACCACCAGCAGGATAGATTAAACGTTTGTCTTCTCCTTCCTGCCACCACATTAAGCCTCTTTGAGCAGCGCCGTTTCCGCCGAGTTCATAGCGCCAGATTTCTTCACCTGTGGCAGCATTTAATGCGAATGCATGAAGTCGAGGAGATAACCCATAGAGAATGCCATCGATAATTAACGGACTGGTGTACATCGACGAATTTCCTTCGCGCAATTCGCCGGAGTCGTATTTCCAAGCCAGTTCAAGTTGGTCTACGTTTTCACGTGTTATCTGAGTTAACTGTGAATAATGAGACCGGCCAGGATCCCCGAGATAAGTATCCCAATTTGTATTAATGGAAGCGGATTGCTCGGGCTCCTCAATAGAGCAAGCGCTGACCAAAATTATTACAACCGCGAAAATGATTTTTTTCATTGAGAATCTAGCATTATCGTTATTGGTTTTCAGTCAAGCATAAACTTAGCAGTTCCCGCAGTCTAGAACACCCAACAATCGCTCTTACTAATATATCGTAGTAGTATCGCATCCAATTGGTAATCTCCTTAATGGCGGAATTTTGCAGTTATGGTAGATAGAACGTATTACGAAACTAGAGAAGAAACCGGAATTACAGGTCCTGTTTCCGGCAAACAGAGAATCCGCTCAATTGATACTCTGCGTGGCGTAGCATTACTCGGAATTCTTTTGCTTAATATTGTAGCGTTCGCTCAGCCTAGTGCTGCTTACTTCAACCCCATTTTCGATGGCGCGGACAGAGGCATTAATCTTGCCGTAGCTTTAATTGTTGATATCTGGTTTGAAGGTGCATTTAGAACAATCTTTTCCATGTTGTTCGGTGCAGGGCTGTTAATTTTTATTGCGAAGCCAGGTGTAGATGAAAGTGTAACCAAAGCTCTGTATTACCGACGAACCTGGTTACTGGTTTGCTTCGGATTATTCAACGCTTACATACTAGTATGGATTGGTGACATTCTTTATGCCTACGGTATCACAGGATTGATTCTTTATTTTTTCCGAGATTTCCCAGCGAAACGCCTTGTAAAATATGCAGCGCTAATATTTTTGCTGCTTGGATTACTTCATACCGGTTTGCACTATAGTGTTAGTTATTTGCACGGCGCATATCAAGAAGTGGTATCACTGCCCGAAGGAGCTGTTCTGACGGAAGAGCAGCAAAATGCATTGGACATTTATGATGCTTTTCTAGTGGCACAATATATGTCTCCAAATCAAATCGCTGATGAACTGGCAATACGCCAAGGCGGTTATGTAGGTAATTTAATTCAAGCAGCTCCTGTTAACTTCTTTCTACAAACAGGTGGTTTCCTGTTTAATGTGATTTGGGATGCAGGAGCAATGATGTTGCTTGGGATGGCGTTTATGAAATGGAAGATATTCGATGCATCTCGCAGTATCCCTTTCTACTTAAAAATGACGGCATTTGGTTTCGGTATTGGTTTGTTGGTTAACACCTGGGAAGCGGTAACCTTTGTCAACAGCGGCTTCGCTCCGCAATGGATCGCCACAGCTCGTCCAACCTATGACATTGGGAGATTAGCGATGGCTATGGGCTACATTGGTTTAATAATGACTATGTGTAAGTTGGGCGTACTGACTTGGTTACGCCACGCACTAGCGTGTGTGGGTCAGATGGCATTAACCAATTATTTAT
>DFQD01000049.1 GCA_002377605.1 Gammaproteobacteria bacterium UBA3498
AGGTCTTTCTATTGCGGATATTGATCTGGTCGTTCCGCACCAGGCTAACAAACGTATCCTAGATGCATTAGCAAAAAAAGTAGGACTGGATGAGAACCGTGTTTTCGTCAATGTTCATAAATACGGCAACACCTCAGCAGGAACTATCCCCGTTGCACTCACTGAAGCGCTTGAAGAGAAAAAGATTAAACCAGGCGGGCATGTGCTAATGGCTTCTTTTGGCGCCGGACTTACCTGGGGGGCAGGATTGGTTAAGTGGTCTGATCGAGTTACACCGATCAAGCAATCCAGCGTGGAATTACCTCCTTGTGACAAAACAGCGCTTGAAATCATCGAAGGTCAAATTAAGCGCTACGAGAAAAGAGCTAAAGCAACCACTTAGCATCTATTGCATAATGCAGTAAACAATCTCCTCTTTCATTAATTAGAGAGCCATGCTTTCACTCTCGTTTTTATTTTGGTCCACTGTCGTAGCAGCCTTTGTCGCTTTTTGGTGGCAAAGCGACAAGATCAAGTTGTATGCAATTTCCCACATTGCTTACTATTGCAAATCTCGGAATTTACAACTATTAGATCAAACCATGGTTCTAAAAGGGCTATGGCCCGTTCGTTCTGAAGAAGGCTCAATTCAATTGCGTAGACGCTACCATTTTGAATTTACTTCTACCGGTGAAGTTCGTAATAAAGGGATAATCGAACTGGTTGGTAGAAAAATTCAAGATTTACAAATTGAAGCTCATATCATGCCCAGCGAACACGACAGCGCTCATTAATGGCATCCATCCCCTAACGACCATCCTCAGCAAACGCTGCCTCTAACCCGACGAATGATTAGAACAAAAGGCAACAAAATGCGATACTTAAATCTACCTGCTGTACTTCCAAAGATAGTAGTCTCAACAAATTGCGGCTATTGGCACTCTTAAAAAATTGCAAGCGGCGGCAAACTATTTAAACATTGTCTAAGTACCGGAGCGTGCCATGACAGACATTGGGACTCTGCGAAGTAATAAGAATGAGTCTGCCGGTGTGCTAAACACTGCCATTAACATTATTACTTCTCCTTCCGAAGCCTTCTCTGAATTAGAACAGCGACCTACTAAGTTGTTTCCCATTGCGGTGATATTGATCAGCATGATGCTGGTCATGTTCTGGTACTACACTATAGTCGACTTCGATTGGTTTGTTGACGACACGCTAGCACTTGCAAATATACCTGAAGATCAAATGGAAGCAGCAAGGGATGGAATGACTTCGATGTCACAGACTACATTTACTATTTTTGGCATTCTTGGAGGCACAGTTACCATTTTCATATTATGGGTTATCCAGGCGGGCTATTTGAGCTTAACGTCCGCATTGATTGGTGACCGCTTCAAATTCACCAATTGGTTTTCACTAGTGGCCTGGACCGCACTCCCTTATCTACTATCAAGCGTTGGCATGGCGGTAACTATAGCTCTCTCTCCAAACGGTCAACTAAGCGCCTATGACCTCAATCCGCTGACGCTTCGAAATTTGGGGATGCAGGTTAATATCACCTCCCTCGATATGCTTTTTTCGCAACTCGACTTAACTATGATTTGGGGCATAACTCTCACAGTTATGGCCTATAAACAGTGGTTAGAATCGAGTTGGATTAAAGCTTGCGGCATAGTGCTTGCACCTTATCTACTATTAACAGGGGTTTGGGCTTATTTTGCCCTCACTTAAGCCGAAATATGATAGGGTGGGCCCCCGAAAACTCCCACCCTTGGGTATTTCGGTGGATATTGAGTTGTACTTCTAAGGAATTGGACAAGCAGTCATGAACATCAAGAAGCTTTTGGTTGTCTTCTTTATAGTAGGCGCAGTCATCGCCCTGCCCTTTATTAATCGCATCGTTTTTGGCACCAATGCCAAAGAAGTAGACATTTCTGTTGTTTCTCAAAGAATCATAAGCCCTTCAATTCTTGCATCTGGATTTCTCGCTCATGAAGAAGAAGTAATGCTGAGCTCAGAAGTGATCGGCAAAGTTTCCGAGCTTTTCGTGGAAGAAGGTGATCAAGTTGACACTGGTGATCTAGTTTTGCGCGTAGACGATAAAAATTTCATTGCAGGGCTAGAACAATCTGAAGCCGCAGTGAGAATTAATACTATTGATATCGAACGCCAGGAAGTACGAATTACAAATTTAGAAAGGCAGTACGAACGTAGTAAGAGTTTGTACCAACAAGAATTGATTGGAGAGGAAGAGTACGAATCATTACTCAACCAGTTGGAATTAGCACGCATAGATTATCTATCTGCTCAAGAACGCTTGGCTCAGTCGGAAGCACAACTCGATCAGGTACTTGATCAGTTAAGTAAGACCCAAATCATTTCTCCCATTGATGGCGTGATTACCAGCCTAGATATCAAAGTTGGTGAAACGGCAATTGCTAGCTCGACGAACATTCCTGGTTCATCGCTAATGACAATTGCCAACCCCGCAAGTATCTACACTGAAGTCTTAGTAGATGAAGCAGACATCGCCAATGTCGAAGTAGGCCAACGGGCAGAAATTGTAGCTATCGCCTACCCTGACCAACCTATGCAGGGCGTCGTAAGATTTATTGCCAACACCGCAAAAATTGCTCAAGGGCGAACTGGGCTTAGCTTTGTGGTAAAGATTGATATAACCGATCCAGGTGACGTAGTACTTAGACCGGGCATGTCATGTCGTGCTGAGATTTTTACCAGGCAAGATCAGAGTGTCGCTGCGGTGCCGATCGAGGCAGTAATTTTTGAGGAAGATCGAGCCGAACTTCGTAGCGAGTACTTTGTATTTGTCAATGATGACGGTATTGCACGCAAGACTAAGGTAGATGTTGGATTGTCTGACGATGAGTATCAAGAATTAACCAGTATTGTGGATAATGACATTGAAATCGTTATCGGTCCAAACCAAGAATTGCGACACCTCCTCGACGGCGACCGCCTTAATACTACCCTTGTCGAAGAAGACTAAGGGCTGAATTGATTTCTAAGAGGGTCACATGGCTCTAATTCAGCTGCAAGGTATTACCAAATACTACGAGATGGGATTTCAGGTAGTTAAAGCCCTGGACGGCATCGATATTGAAGTCTATAAAAACGACTATCTCGCCTTTATCGGTTCTTCAGGTTCCGGTAAGTCGACCATGCTTAATATTCTAGGTTGCTTAGATAAACCTACTAAAGGGCAATACCATCTCAATGGTACAAACGTAGAAAAACTGGACCAAAACGAATTGTCTGAAATTCGAAATAAAGAGATCGGATTCATCTTTCAAAGCTTCAATCTATTGCCTCGCGCCAACGCTCTAGGGAATGTCATGCAACCCTTAATCTATCGCAATATTGGTATTAGACAGCGTAAGAAAATGGCTATCGAAGCATTAGAAAGGGTTGGCCTGGCTGACAGAATGGATCATTTGCCCAACCAATTGTCCGGCGGCCAGCGACAAAGAGTTGCGATTGCCAGGGCTCTGGTTACTCATCCTTCAATATTATTGGCAGATGAACCCACCGGTAACTTGGACTCTCGCACCACGATTGAAATCATGCAGCTCTTTGATGAATTACATGCTGAAGGTCACACACTAATTGTCGTAACTCATGAAGACGAAATCGCTCATCATTGCCATCGCATCATAGAGATGAAAGACGGCAAGATCTTTAATGACAGAGCTGTAGAAAAAGGCACTGCGGAGTTAACCAGCTGATGCTCTTTGCGCTCTTCGAAAGCTCTCGCTCCGCTCTTATGTCTATTTTTGCTCACAGACTCAGGAGCTTTTTAACTACTCTCGGTATTATTATCGGTGTTGCTTCAGTGATTGCAGTAGTGTCTGTTACGCAGGGAATGAGCGCATTTATTGGCGATACTTTCGCATCCCTGGGTACAAACAGTTTAACTATTCAGTCCTACACGCCCTTCGAAGATCAGATGAAGGGTATTCGAGCCCGTTTAACTCCGGAAGATTTAGAAGTTATTGAACAGCGAGCAGAAGGCATCGCATCTATTACTCCCATTCTCTATGCCAATCGCTCATCACAGATTAAATACGGCTCCCAAACTGCTTTCAGTCAGATCATGGGAACAACCTATGCCTACCAGGACGTTGCACAGTCTTATACGCAGGCTGGTCGTTTTCTTGCGCAATCGGACAATATAACCAGACGCCGGATCGCGGTTATCGGAGAAGACGTTAGAGAAAATTTAAGCTTGCCAGAAAATCCAATTAATGAATACGTTGAGCTTGGCGGTGAATGGTTCAAAATTGTCGGCATGCTGGAACCACGTGGCGACATTATGGGTATGAGCCAAGATGATATTGTGCTTGTACCTTACTCCACGATGGTAAGCATTCAAGG
>DFQD01000228.1 GCA_002377605.1 Gammaproteobacteria bacterium UBA3498
CAGGCTATTGCGTTCTTCTCGAACTAATTAAGCGCATTCAAAACGCCCACCGAGAGTTGAATAGTTAGTCATAATTAAGTTTTAAGATCCCTTTGTTTCTGCTGCCGCAGTCGCAAGCCTGGAGTTTATCATTGACGGAGAATTGAGAATTGAGTATTTGCTACAAGAATTCGACGACACCAGTTTCAAGACAATACTCGGCGCCCACAATCTTAAGGCCTTCTTCTGCAACTTTGCGTTTTAGAATTTCAGATTTGTTTGTTAGCTTGCCGATACTAGATTGGATGTTAGCACGCACTGCTTTTGCAACCTTGTCGTCAAAAGAATCACTATTTGTAAACTTTGCTTCAATTCCGTGTTTGATGCTATTTACGATCGCTTGCAGGTTCGGTGAAGAATCTTCATTTGGAGATTCCAATTCCTTAATTGTGGCTTTAATAGCCCCACAAAAAGTATGACCCAAAACTACGATGAGTTTTGTCTCGAATTTTTCCGTAGCGAATTCGATGCTACCAATTTGAGAAGGGGTGGCTATATTGCCCGCAACTCGAATAACAAATAGATCTCCTAACCCTTGCGCAAAGATTAGCTCGCAAGGTACGCGGGAATCTGAACATCCCAATACGATGGCGAAGGGGTTATGTTTTTCGACTAATTCCAGACGATCTGCATCGTTCACCTTAATGTGAGAAGAACCGCTACGAAATAATTCGTTGCCTTCTTTCAGGCGGCGCAAGGCAGCATCAGCTTCAAGCATGGGAGCAATACTCAGTTTTTATCTAGGGCTATGGGCAGGTTGGTAAAAAGGAAGTCTTCTAGTTCCCAGTCTAGACAAACATCTCTTTGCCGTACTCGCTCGAGCTCCATTGGTGTGTTTTTTCGTCTCTATTGTGAACCAAAATGGCTTTATATTTTTGCAGGCATAAAACCGTTGGTACTATTAATCATACGCTTTCAGCTCTTTCAAGAGAAAGCTGATCGCTTGGCGCATGTCCCGAGTTTCATCTGTCAGTTCTGCTATGAGTTGATGATAACTTTCATTTGCTGCTGTAACTATCTTCACATGCTACGAAAGCGAGTCGCATTGTAAGACACCGGGCAATTATTCCCAATACTTATTAGCTCTGCGATTTATCTGTAAGTAATGAGAGATGGCTCTCTAAAACAGGGCGGGAACGACCCTCATGAGTGCAATCTCCAAGAATTACCTGGTGAATTCGACTGATAGAGCCGCAGAACAAGGTAAAGTTTTTAAGAGTATTTGAGAAACTGGTAATAGTTACGGCTCGTAGCTTCACCACTATTATCGTAGTTCTGTTCGCTGAATCGAAATTCACCGTCTTCTCGCCCAATAATTGCCGTCGAACACAGAGTTCCATAGCCACGATCGGTATGCATGATAAAAGTCGAGGAAAGAGCTCGTTCAATTTCCAACGGAACACCAGTACTTGGCAGATTTTCGTCCGAAGAAATCTCCCGGTGATTCATCATTTTAATAAGCTGGTCCGTTGTTAATGAATCACCGTTGTTTAGTAGAGACTTCAAGCCCTCTCTACCACGATTTACTTTTGGCCAATCCGAATTTAGCAGGCTATTAGATAATCCATAAACTCCTGGCTCAAGTTTAGTCACTAGGTTTTCCAGGTTGTTTACATAAAACATGTCTTCGCTATCACCCAATAATAAATTAAATCCTGCATAATGATTAAAGTTTTCACTTAGGCTATTGGCATAATCTTCTACCGATTTGGTACCCCTTAGAAAATTAATCGGTAGCTCACCGCGGGATCGTGCCGCTGGTTCAGCCTGAGATGGATCCCGAATATTGGTTACAGCACTGAATCGTCCAGCTTTGGACAAGCCCAACCAAGTTCCACCGGCAAGGAGGTCTTTGCCAGCCAATATTGTTTGTTTATTTACTTCAGATTGCCAGAACGCCGCCTGCAGAGTAGGCCGGGAAAAAAACTCGTCCCGGTTAGCTGCCACTAACAGCGGAAAACGGGGCTCAGCCTTGTGGGCGAAAATGATTAGACACACAATTCAACTCTATTAGTCTGATGCGCGGCGATATATTAAGAGATAGGTAGTTTAAATCCCACCTTTAATCACCGCTTAGTGACGCATTCTTGATATACTTCTTCTGGTAGTAAATCTTAGAAAAGAATTGCCAGACCGCGGATATTCGGAAGCAGTGCTAACCTTTCCTCAATTCGATCCAGTAGCTCTTGCCATAGGGCCAATAAGCATCCACTGGTATGGAGTGATGTATATCATCGCTTTCGGCGGCGCTTGGGCGCTGGCGAGTTACCGCGGCAAAAAGATTCCAGATCAGTGGAATGCTGAGCAAATTTCGGATTTAGTTTTTTACGGTGCGTTGGGTGCGGTATTAGGTGGTCGCATTGGTTCCGTCTTCTTTTATAGCTTCGATCGTTTTCTGGGTGATCCAATTTGGTTGTTTCGGGTTTGGGAAGGAGGCATGTCTTTTCATGGTGGATTTCTCGGGGTTTTAATCGCCTTTTATTTCTATTCGAAAACCATTGGAAAAGGATTTTGGGAAACCATCGATTTCATTGCTCCTTTCGTTCCATTCGGATTAGGCGCTGGACGCCTTGGAAATTTTATCGGTGGTGAGTTATGGGGTCGGCCAACAGATGTGTTGTGGGGCATGGTGTTCCCTCACGTTGACAACCTGGCCCGACACCCATCGCAACTTTATCAAGTTGCACTGGAAGGCATTGCACTATTTATTATTGTATGGTGGTTTTCGTCTTCACCGAAACCGCGTATGGCAGTGTCTGGAGTTTTTTCACTAAGTTATGGTTGCTTTCGTTTCTTTGTGGAATTTTTTAGAGAGCCAGATCCACACATTGGCTTTGTTGCCTTCGACTGGATGACAATGGGACAATTCCTATGTATACCAATGATTATTGTCGGGATTGTATTGTTATATCTCGCGTACTCTAATGGAAAAAAGCCGCCCCAAGCTAATTTAGATCACGGATCCAAAACTTCATGAAGCAATATTTAGCTCTATGTCAGCGCATTATCGACGAGGGCACCTGGATCGAAAACAAGCGAACAGGAAAGAAGTGCCTTACAGTAGTGGATGCCGATCTAATTTACGATGTTGCCAACAATAAATTTCCATTAGTTACTACCCGGAAGAGTTTCTGGAAAGCGGCCATAGCTGAGTTTCTAGGCTATCTCCGCGGTTACGACAACGCTGCCGATTTCCGTGCGCTAGGTGCAAAAACCTGGGACGCCAATGCTAACGACAATGAAACCTGGCTAAATAATCCTGTACGCAAAGGTAAAGACGACATGGGTCGTGTTTATGGGGTGCAGGGAAGATGCTGGCAAAAACCCGACGGATCCAACTTGGATCAATTGCGAAAAATAGTTGATAACTTGGCTAAAGGTATAGACGACCGAGGTGAGATTCTCACTTTTTATAATCCGGGAGAGTTTGATTTAGGTTGTTTGCGACCGTGTATGCACACTCATACATTCTCGCTACTTGGAGATACGCTTTTCTTAACTAGTTACCAGCGCTCCTGCGATGTTCCATTGGGGCTCAACTTTAATCAGATCCAGGTGTTTTGGTTCCTGGCGGTGATGGCGCAAATCACTGGGCACAAACCAGGCAACGCCTATCACAAAATTGTGAACGCCCACATTTATGAAGATCAGGTGGAATTAATGCGCGACGTGCAACTAAGGCGTGAACCATTCGCTCTGCCAAAGCTTGATATAAATCCT
The DNA here is from genome assembly GCA_002377605.1 of Gammaproteobacteria bacterium UBA3498. Lineage (GTDB taxonomy): Bacteria > Pseudomonadota > Gammaproteobacteria > Pseudomonadales > Pseudohongiellaceae > UBA9145. The sequence goes on from DFQD01000228.1 coordinate 3,760, forward strand.
GAAATAAAGTCACTCGAAGATTTGGAAACTTGGGTAACGATGGATGATTTTTCTGTTAAGGGATATCGGCATCATGATCCCATCGCCTATCCTTTTTCTGTTTAGATCGGATAGATAGAAGAAAATGAAACTCGCTTTGATATGTGCTATGGCAAAAAATCGAACTATTGGCCGCAACAATAGTTTGCCCTGGCATCTGCCCGAGGATTTGAAGTACTTTAAGCACACAACTATGGGAAGCACGATCATCATGGGGCGCAAAACCTGGGAATCTATTGGTAGAGCATTACCCGGTAGAACCAACATTGTTATTACGAGTAATGCAGACTACAAAGCCGAAGGGGCTAAAGTTGTTGGTTCACTTGAGGCGGCTCTGGAACTCGTAGAAAGTATTTCAATAATAGATGGTTCCGATGAAGCATTTGTTATAGGTGGAGCAAGCTTATATAAAGAAGCATTGCCACATGCACAAAACTTTCATTTAACTCGAGTTCACGCTGATGTGAAAGGTGATACTTTTCTTCCTGAGTTTAATGAAGCTGAATGGAGTGAAGTTTCACGAGAAGAGTTTAAAAAGAGTGAAACCAATCCTTACGATTACAGCATCTGTGTTTTAGAAAGATTTAACTAAAGGCAGTGTTTAGAAATAAGTTTTGTTAACACATCGATACTGGAATTGATCATATCAATCGACATGTATTCATTCGGTTGATGCGCCTGATCGATATTTCCCGGTCCCATCACAATAGTATCCATTCCTAGTTCTTGTAGAAACGGCCCTTCGGTTCCAAACTGAACAGTTATTCCACTATGGCCAGTGAGTTCTTCTGCTGCTTTAAGTATTGCGCTGTTTTCTTCAGCAAAGAATGCTGGAACACCGGAAAATATTTCGCCCATTTCGAAACGTATTCCAAGCGGCTCAGTAACCCGCTTTACTCTCTCCTGAATTTCTGCACGCACAGTGTCAATGTTCATTCCCGGGGTTAAGCGCACATCGAATTCGAGGCTGCAGTGACCACAAATTCGATTGGGATTATCGCCACCGTGTATTGCCCCTAAGTTAAGTGTTGGATAAGGAATGGCAAATAAATCTGAAGTATATTTTTCTTTGAGTTGCTGACGAAAAGTAAGTAGTTCAGCAATAACTTCGTGCATAGCATCCAGCGCATTCTTACCCAGTGTGGGATCGGAAGAATGCCCGCTTTGGCCCACGAGGCGAATGCTATCCATCATAATGCCCTTATGTGCTTTAACTGGTTGCATTCCAGTTGGTTCGCCGATGACTGCGGACCTCGCATTGGGTCTACCCAATTCTGCTAGTGTTTTTGCACCTAGCATGGAAGATTCTTCATCGGCAGTTGCAAGAACGATGAGAGGCTCTTTGAACTCATGATTAATTACCTCTTTGATAGCTTCCAATACGATTGGGAAGAAGCTTTTCATATCGGTGATGCCAAGGCCAAAAATCTTGTCTTCTTTTTCTGTAAGCTTAAATGGATCTACCGACCAGAGTCCCTCATCAAACGGAACAGTGTCAGTATGTCCGGCCAAAACTAATCCACCCGGGCCTGCGCCAAGAGTGGCGATGAGATTGAATTTTGTATTTTCAGGATCGCAAGAAATGACTTCGCACCTAAATCCCATATCTTCGAAGGTGTTACCTAGATAATCAATTACTGGCTTGTTACTCATATCCAGTTCTTTGTTTGCTGAACTTACGCTGGGCAAACTAACTACTTTATCGATCTGCCGTAATAGGCCTGGCAAAACTATAGACATAGAAGGGTTGAAATTTTCGATTTTAATTAAGAGGAAGTTGATGGCTTGGCAATCATGTCAGTTTTTGCTGCCATGATAAAGTCATTGATATGAAGACCGTTAATTTTATGTGTCCACCAGAAAACTGTGACTTTACCCCATTCCGTCAGGATTGCGGGGTGGTGGTTCTCCCGTTCTGCAAGGTTCGCAATTTGGTAGGTAAATTTAAAAGCGTCTTCGAACTCGACGAAATAAAACTCTCTAATGAGTTTTTCAACTCCATCATGAAAATCTTTTTTCCAGGCTGGAACACGCAGCAGCAATTCATTCGATTGTTCTTCTGTTACTGTAGGCGCGCCAAGCTGACATGCTTCACAATGTTTTTTGTATAAAGCTGTCATTATAGAAATTCCTCGAGAACGTCATTTAGAAAACGGTAACCGTTCGAAGTTGTAGATATGGATATCTCATCGTCAATTTCTACTATTTGCATTAGACCTTTTTCTATTTGTGATTCTACTGCCTTGGCAATTTTCTCGAAAGGCAGGCCAGTTCGTTTTTCAAATTGCGCTTGATTAAAACCTTCCCTCAAGCGCAGTGCATTCATTAAGAACTCCACCGATCTTTCCTGCATAGGAATTTCCTTGATTTCTGCATCCCGTCCATTCACCGCAGAGAAATAGTGCTTAGGTTGTTTAACTTTCCGCGTTCTTATAATTCTATTTTCTGTTGCCAGTGTAAGCTTGCCATGGGCTCCGGCGCCTATGCCTAGGTAATCACCGAAACTCCAATAATTTAGATTATGGATCGATTCTTGATTACTCATTGCATAAGCGGAAACTTCATACTGACGAAAATCCTTACCTTTTAATAGCTCATGGCCATTTGTCTGTATCTCTTCAAGAATATTTTCTACTGGTAATGCTGGAGGGCGATTATAAAACACTGTATTCGGTTCAATCGTAAGTTGGTACCAACTGATGTGTGTAGGTTCGCTGTTGATCCCGATCTTCAGATCCTTTACAGCTTGCCTTGATGATTGCCCTGGCAACCCATGCATTAAATCAAGGTTAAAATTTTCAAATCCAACTTGCTTGGCAATTACAATCGCAGAAAGTGCTTCTTCACTGTTATGAATTCTTCCCAATCGGCTCAGACATTGATCATCAAAACTCTGTATTCCGAGTGACAAACGGTTAATTCCTGCATCATGATAAGCAGCAAATCGTTCAGCCTCCGCTGTCCCAGGATTCGCTTCTAAGGTAATTTCTATGTTTTCAGAAAATGGAATCTGTTCTTCAATTCGGCTGAGTAAATATCGATAAGAATCCCCGCTGAATAAACTTGGCGTGCCACCACCAATAAAAATTGAAACCAATTTATTATCACCGTCAAGTCGCGCTCTGTCTCGAAGGAAGTCGTCAAGTAAGAGATCGATGTATTCTTGTTCAGGTAAGTCAGTTGTTGATTCGTGTGAATTGAAATCGCAATAGGGGCATTTCCGCACGCACCAGGGAACATGAATGTAGAGACTTAAGGGAGGTCTTTCCAACATTGTAAGAGTTGGCGTAGCGCTTGGCCGCGATGACTTAGAGAGTTTTTAATTTCCGGATCGAGCTCCGCAGATGTGCAATCGTGGGTTGGAACATAAAACAAAGGATCATAACCGAATCCATTATTTCCGCTTTCTTCGAAAAGAATCCTTCCTTCCCAGGTGCCCCGGCAAATTAGTGGCATTGCATCGTTTGCATGGCGCAAAAATACAATGACACATTGAAAACGCGCCGTGCGTTCAAGATCAGGTACCTGCTCCAGTTCCGCGACTAATTTCGCATTGTTTTCAGCATCCGCAGACGGTCCGATGGCGCCTGCGTAACGAGCGGAATAAATTCCAGGCCCCCCATTTAAAGCATCTACTTCAATCCCGGAATCATCTGCAATACTGGGAAGTCCAGTTTCTATGCATGCATGACGTGCTTTGATCAAGGCGTTTTCGACGAAGCTGAGGCCATTTTCTGGCACATCGCTAACGTTGAATTCAGATTGTGGAATCAA
>DFQD01000223.1 GCA_002377605.1 Gammaproteobacteria bacterium UBA3498
AAGGTTCGAGTAATATCCGAAGCATAATATTCATACTCACAACCTGCATCTATAAGTACCAGGTCTCCCTTTTTAACCTCCGAATCATTTGAGTCATAATGAAGAATACAGGCATTATCTCCCGCTCCCACGATGGACACATAAGCTGGCGAACGGCTACCGTTTCGAGTAAAGGCATAGTGAAGTTCAGCCTCTAATTCGTATTCATAGATTCCAGGTTTACAAAAAGCCATGGCAGCTTTATGTCCCTCAGCAGATATCTTTGCCGCCTTTTCCATTAAAATAATTTCAGCGGGGCTCTTATGCAGCCTTAATTCATGGAGTAGATGATCAAGCACTTGAAACTCACTGGGTGGATGGGATTCAATCTTTGCCTGATTACGGATTGTTTTGACCCAGTCCATGACTCGATTATCGAAATTGTCATCTTTACCCATCGAATAATAAACACGGTCACGACCCTCTATAAGTCCAGGGATAATGTCATCGATATCATCGATTGGATAAGCATCGTCAACATCTAGTTCTTCTATGGCGGCATCCGGTCCAAGTAAGTAGCCATGCCACAACTCCTTTTCTTCGTTTTTTTCCTGACAAAAAAGAACAACTTCACCCTGCTCTCTTCCCGGGATTAACGCGAGTAGTGAATGAGGCTCAGTAAAGCCAGTTAAGTAGTAAAAATCACTGTTCTGTCGATATTGATACTCAGCATCATTGTTGCGCACGCGAGGCCGTGCAGAAGCCAGCAGTGCAATGCTGTTTGGTTCCATTTGCGCCATTAATTCTTTTCTGCGATTACTGAATTCGCGATTGCTGATACCCATAATGCCCTTCTTTTTTAAAAATCTTTGCTTGTCTCAATTACCCCCAAGTACGTTGTAAGTCTTTGCTTTTATGAGAGTAAATTTTAAGTGGATAAGCATATAGGGGACTGATTAGGGAACCAAGTCCCATTTTTTCTCCATCCATTATTGACCGATTTTAAACGCGGCTCTATAGTTACGAAACTTTTAATGTAACTCCTAAACTTATTCTAATAGTCCATTGCGGCTATTGAAATTTAGATAAAAGAAATACAAGACTAAAAATGGTAGAAATAAGCGAAGGAAGTTTCGATTCCTTGAATACGAAAGTCGATGATTTAATCGAACTCTGCGCCGAAATGAAGCGCGAAAATCAATTACTTAAAGCAAATGAAAGTAATTGGCTATCTGAACGCAAACAGCTTATAGAGCGCAATCAAGAAGCTAAATCCAAGTTGCAATCGATCCTGGTTCGACTTAAAGCCATGCATAACTCTTAAAATAGAAATTATTCCGGATCCAGCAATGAGTGATCAACCTTCAACCGTACAAGTAAAAATTCTGGACAAAGAATATCAGGTTAATTGCCCTCCCTCTGATCAAGAAGCCTTGTTGAAGTCAGCACGATATCTGGATGAAAACATGCGTAAGATTAAAGGACGAGGCAACATTCATGGTGCAGAAAAAATTGCCGTAATGGCAGCGCTGAATATAACTCACGACATGTTGAGAAAGAATCGCTTAATCAACGAAACTCGTCATGTAACTTCGCAACAGGTTAAAGGACTCGCAGATAAAATCGACCAGGCACTAGCCAACTCTCGCCAATTAGAAATCTAGTCTCTTTCAATTTCTCTTACGTTTATCTTTTTGTGACACAGCAATGTGTCACTGTTCCCGTTGCAAGAAGTGAAGCTATTGATTTAGTTCAGCTTTCATACGGCCAGAGCGCGATATATACTAATCGCAGAGCTCCCTAGAACATTCGCCAATCAAAAGTGTTCTTGAGCCGATATCGTAGTAACCGGAGGCAACTCGTCAGATGTTGGTGTGCATGTCCGCAAGTCGGAAAGCCTTATGCATCGCGGGAGCCACCACCTGAACCTTTGGGTTCAGGGCAAGTTTGATAGCGGTGTTCCGGGGGACTTGATTCAATTCGCCTGACCTCTCTGCTTTAACTCATTCTATGGACAAAGAAGAACGTAAAGCATTACGGGACTCGCTTCGGCAAGCCCGCCTAGATCTGAATCCTGTCGAACAATCTGTGGCTGCTCAGGATCTGCATGATCTGGTGGCAGAGCAAGAGTTCTTTATGAATGCCTCTCATATCGTGTTCTATCAGAGTATGGATGGGGAGATAGATCCTAAGCCGCTATTAGACAAAGCTCTGGCGGAAGGAAAGAGCTGTTATTTACCGACTTTATTGAAAGATAGCGCCGGCCAGATGTCGTTCGCACCCTATGACCATGACACCGAGTTAACGGAAAACGATTGGGGAATAGGCGAGCCGCCGCTTCCTAATGAAGAAATATCCCTTACCAATTTTGATGTGGTATTTGTGCCTCTGGTTGGTTTCGATGAAAACTGCTTTCGCCTGGGTATGGGAAAAGGATTCTATGACCGTACATTCAGCTTTAAAATTTTTAATCGTCGCTCCCGCCCGTTACTAGTTGGCCTAGCGCACGAATGCCAGCTGACGGATTCTTTTCCGACCGCAAGTTGGGATGTAAGATTGGATGCGGTGATCACCGCTGAAAAAGTATACCGCCCCGATACTGCATAGGGCGGAATACTGAGCTACTTCACTACCTATCCGTGGCAAAGCTTTCCTTTATCTTTTTTCTAGGAACCAAACCAATAAAAGGTTCCTTATTTCTTCGCTTGCTTACATTAAGGCGCTTTGAGCGACGCTGCTGGCAAATACGCTCACCACAAACAGGGTGATGACGACCATGACCATGTCTGGCTTTTTATTCATGTCCTTCTCCGTCGCAGTTTCCAATTACAACAGCATTAACGGCCCGCTTTTTTAAAGCTTTAGACTTAATTTTCCCAAAAAAAACAACAGGCTAGTAAATTTTCTTAATGTGTACTTAATGTGATCTTGACTTGAGGCCTCATTATTCTGTTGATCTTCCCTAGATGACATAGAGATTTATTCTTGATTTCCCAAATAAGCTTTCTATAATACTGTATATATATACAGTATCTGACCTTTATCAAATTATTAAATAGGCCAATAAATAACCATGAAAACTTATTCGGAAAGTTCGAAGAAGGCCCCAGACTCCTTGCTTGGTAGGGCTTATAGCCATATCGATGGTGCTGACCAAGATAACCTTTCAGACGTACCCGGCATCGAAGAATTACTCCGTCGCAATGCTGATCTCTGGCTCGGCTGTGACATGGCCGGCCAGGGCGTGCATGGTCGTAGCACCGGTTACCCAAAATTAGATGACACCCTGCCGGGAAGAGGTTGGCCGCAAAATGGTCTGCTTGAAATCATCAGCCCCCAATGGGGTATGGGAGAATTACAATTACTGATTCCCTTGATGCGTTCAGTAATCGAGCAAGGTCAATGGATTCTATGGATCTCCCCGCCCCATCTGCTCTACGCCCCGGCGTTAATTCAGGCAGGTATCGATACCGATCAGATATTAGTAGTGAATCTTGATACCTCCTGTAAGGATGCCCTGTGGAGTATGGAAAAGGCTTTGCAAACCAAGAATTGCGGCCTGGTGCTAGCCTGGCAGACCTGGCTCCCCAGCAAGGTACTACGACGCTTGCAGCTGACGGCGGAAAATGGAGATACCTTAGGCATTCTCTTCAAGCGTCGTGAAAGTAAGTACTCACCATCTCGTATAAGTATACAAATAAGGAGTTCCGCATCAAATATAAATAGTTTTAAGGAGGCTGAAATCACGGTCGTTAAGGCGCGAGGGAATTTCCAACCCCATACTATTCAGCTTCAGCTCTATCAACATCATGCCTGCATATAATCCGGGGGCCAAGCTTGAAAGACCCAGAAAGCACAGCACAACTCCCTCTTCCACTCCCGTTCGGCGCCAAGGCTGAAGTCATTAAACTGCCTCTATCAGAACAAACTATCCCCACTGGCAAAAAAAGAAATGAAAAAGGACAGATAAAGAAGCCGGACAGTCTCTGGTATGCCGTTTACTTTCCACAGTTAATTAAACTCAGCGCATCGCAACAACAGAAATATCTCAATGAGCTAGCTGCAGTGTTAGAGAGTGTTAGCTCCACCGTGAGTTTTCATCCCCAGGCATTGATCTGCGAAATTCGCAGCAGCCTGAAATACTTCGGTTGCATCGATACAATTCATGACAAAGTTAATGAGCCCCTTAGTGAAGCACTTAAACAATTGTCATTAGCGGATTATTTTCTTTACGCCGCTTGCCCCACCGTTACTGGCAGCTTGTTATTAGCCCGATCAGGGCATAATGGTTTGATCTATCGAAAAGAAAATCTTTGTTCTGCATTAGGACAACTAAGTACTGAAGTTTTACATTTAAATAAAGAACAAAATCGACGCCTGCGCAATCTGGGCGTACGTTATTTAAGGGACATATGGCGCCTTCCTACTGATGGTCTGTACAAAAGATTCGGTAGTGAGTTTATGGGTTTACTTGAGAAAGCCTTAGGTAAATCTCCGGAGCTAACTCATAATTATGTCCCTCCACTTACTTTTTCCATTAGTTACGACCTACCTTATGAAGTAGAAAGCCTAGATAGACTGTTGCCTGTGGCTGAAGAAATATTAGGTCAGCTCCAAGAGTTCTTGCAACAGCGAGATTTAAGTACCACCCATTTGGTGTTTTACCTAAAACATGAAAAGCGAAATTGCACCGACATCAATATTAGCTTACGACAGGCCAGCCGCTGCAGAAGGCATTTATTAATGTTATTAGAAACTCAGTTCAGCAATCTCATCGTTCCGGCGCCGGTAATTGCAGTAAAAATGAAAGTTAAAAAATTCGATACTTTTATGAGTTATAACGAATCGTTATTAGCGGAAGATAAACCGGCAGGACGTCAATATAATAACAGCAATCTGAATCAATTCATGGAACAGCTAAAAGCCAGACTAGGAGGGCTCTTCATTAACAGCATCTACACTGTTGCCGAACATTGCCCAGAATATGCTACTAAGCAATTGGCTTATGACGAGACGGAAAACAAAGTAGGAGGCTATCATGCACGAGTTCCTCTAGCTCCCCGTCCTTTTCTATTGTTGCAAGAACCGGAACAACTGGTTCTTGAAAACGGTGAACTCTATCACCGTAAACCTATTACTATTATTAGCGGTCCTGAGCGTATCGAATCCTACTGGTGGTCTGGCACCGATGTGCGTCGGGATTATTATGTGGCGCTAGAAAAAAACGGCAGTCGTCTCTGGATCTACCATGAACGCAGGAATGGAAATAACTGGTTTCTACATGGCTATTTCGCGTAAATTATCAGTAGAATTCGGCTTCTGTGCCTACAATTTGACCACGTTTGGAAAATTCAGAGATGAGTTCTCAAACTGTAGAGATTAGGTAAAATTTCTCGATGACAATTCCATCGACCCTAGCCAATGACTAAGGTCCACTAACTCTCGGGCAATCAAGTGAATCACTCCCCCGTTTTTCTGTATATGACCGACCACTCCGATTAGCATTGCCTGGCGTACAATAGGTCGAAAATGTTCTCCAAGTTTTGGCCAAACCACGACGTTAATAAATCCACTCTCGTCTTCCAAAGTTAAAAATGTGACACCTGCTGCTGTCATTGGTCGCTGTCGACAGGTAACCAGACCAGTTACTTTAGCCTGCGCTTCGTTATCGATATTGGATAACTGACTGGCTGTAAAAACCTGATACATATCTAAATGTTCGCGAAATAGAGCGAGAGGGTGTCGGCCAAGGGTAAAACCAGTGGAGCCATAATCACCGACAATGTTCTGACCTTCATTAGCCACTGGCAATAACACATCGACACCGAAGTCGGCGTCGGCGAAATTCTGATCAGCAAAAAAGCTATAAGAATAACTGCGACCTTCTCCTATAGCTTTATCTACACCGGATGCATGCCAAAAAGCACGATGCCGATCGCCACTTAAATCCCTTAAAGCATCAGCAGCGGCTAAAGATTCAAGATCTTTCTTATTAATGCCACTGCGAAAAACTAATTCCTGAATAGTCGTAAACTTTCCAGCCTGCCGCGCTTCGGTAATGGCTTGCGCACCAATGTCAGACAGCCCTTTAACTAAAGTGAATCCAATGCGCAGTGCCGGCTCCATGGTCTGGTCACAAGGAGAATTCAATCTTTCAAAATCGCTATCGAACTCGAGTGTGCATTCGTAAAAACTCTCATTGACATCTACCGGTAAGATAGACACATCATGACGACGTGCGTCATTGATAAGTTGTGCCGGAGAATAAAACCCCATGGGCTGGCTATTAAGTAAAGAACAACAGAAAGCGGCAGGGTGGTAGCACTTAAGCCAGGAAGACACATAAGCAATCAAAGCAAAGCTCGCGGAGTGGGATTCGGGAAAACCGTAATCACCAAAGCCTTTTATTTGCTTAAATAATTTCTCAGCAAAGTCTTCTTCATAACCTCGTTCCAGCATGCCTCTGATCAGTTTGTCGCGATAGGGTTCCAGGCCTCCTTTACGTTTCCAGGCTGCCATAGCTCTGCGCAGTTGATCGGCTTCCCCGCCAGAAAAACCTGCAGCTACCATGGCCAGTTGCATAACTTGTTCCTGGAAAATAGGTACCCCCAGGGTTCGATCTAATGCACCTCTAACCGCCTCGCTGGGATAAGACACCGGCTCTTTACCATTACGTCGATTCAGATAGGGATGCACCATGTCACCTTGAATAGGACCAGGTCTCACAATAGCAATCTGAATTACCAGGTCGTAATAACTGCGTGGTCGCAAACGCGGTAACATGCTCATCTGTGCACGAGATTCAATCTGAAACACACCCACCGTGTCAGCCTCACCTATCATGTCATAAACCTTGGGGTCTTCCGATGGAATATTTTGGATAACTAATGGCTCCCGACTATAGTCGCTAATCGTGTCCAGACATTTCTGTACAGCAGTTAACATACCTAAAGCTAGGACGTCGATCTTTAATAATCCAAGAGATGCTAGATCATCTTTTCCCCATTGAATAACGGTGCGATCTTCCATAGTAGCGTTCTCGATGGGAACCAAATGAGAAAGCAAACCCTGACTGATAACAAAACCACCTACGTGTTGTGACAGATGACGAGGAAAGCCAATTAACGATTCGGCGAGGAAAACTAATTGTTGAATTTTCCTATCACTATAGTCGATATCCGAATCACTTAGTTGCTCTTTCAACGAAGTCCCCCACCAGTAAATCGATTTCGTTAAATGGTCTAACAGTTCTTCGCTGAGACCCAAGGCCTTGCCCACATCACGAATAGCACTGCGGGACCGATAGGTAATAACAGTTGCAGCGATAGCGGCACGACCACGACCGTATTTGTTATAGATGTATTGAATAACTTCTTCCCGCCGCGCATTTTCGAAATCCACATCAATATCGGGCGGCTCGT
>DFQD01000075.1:0-4427 GCA_002377605.1 Gammaproteobacteria bacterium UBA3498
CAGCACAAGCATCAGGCAAATGGTCTGATAGTGCATTTCCACGGATACGACGACCCTGAAGAAGCAAAGAAGTTAACCGGGATCGAACTATCAGTAAATGCTGAAGACCTGCCAAGTTTAGAAGCTGGGAGTTTCTACTGGCATGAACTGGAAGGGATGGAAGTATTAAATGAAGAGGGGCAGCTCTATGGGAAACTAGAGCAACTTCTTGAGACTGGAGCCAACGATGTATTGGTAATCCAGCCCACCGTTGACAGTATTGATGAAAGGAAAAGACTGATTCCCTATATAAAGGAAGAAGTAATTAAGAAAATAGATATTAAAGCAGGGAAGATTTTGGTTAGTTGGGAAGCAGATTATTTGGAATAGGTAGAACTATTCCCTTATCCAGAGGTGAACGCAATGAAGCTCAGTGTAGTCACCCTATTTCCAGAAATGTTTTCTGCGCTAACGGATTGGGGTATTAGTGGTAGAGCAGTAAAACAAGGGTTAGTAGTACTGAATTACTATAATCCGAGAGAATATGCAAAAGATAAGCATCGCTCAGTAGACGATAAACCATTTGGTGGTGGACCGGGCATGCTGATGAAGACGGAACCATTGATCGCTGCAATTCAAGCAGCGAAGCACGGACTAAAGGGAGGTGAAGGAAGTAGCAGAGTAGTCTATTTGTCTCCTCAAGGTAGACCAATTCAGCATGATGATATTGTTGACTTAGCTACAAGACAGAGCATGGTTCTAGTCTGTGGACGTTATCAGGGAATCGATAACAGAGTTATTGAAAGTGAAATCGATGAAGAAGTTTCTATTGGTGATTTCGTACTAAGCGGTGGAGAGCTAGCTGCGATGGCACTAATTGATGCCATGATCCGTTTTCAGCCGGGTGTGTTAGGTGATGAGGATTCGGTTCAACAAGATAGTTTTACCAATGGATTGCTGCATTGTCCTGAGTACACAAGGCCTCAGGAATATAATGGACGCGAAGTACCACAAGTTCTCTTAAGTGGGGACCATGCAGCAATTGAAACCTGGCGTGTCAAGGAGAGCTTGGGAGCGACTTGGATAAAGCGACCCGATTTAATTGAGAAAAATAAATTGGATCGGGAACAGTTAGAATTACTCGAACAGTTTATAAACGAATATCAGGCGCACTATTGATTTAAAGAGTGCAGTGAATTTAGGAGCAGAAAAGATGAGCAAGAATAAAATCATCCAGAAGATTGAAGAGGAGCAGATGACTAAAGAGCTGCCAGACTTCGGCCCGGGTGACACTGTGGTTGTGCAAGTAAAGATTAAAGAAGGTGAGCGTGAACGGCTACAGGCATTCGAAGGTGTTGTTATCGGGAAAAGAAACCGAGGTCTGAACTCTTCTTTTACCGTGCGCAAAATTTCCCACGGTGTTGGTGTTGAGCGAACTTTCCAGTATCACAGCCCTTTAGTAGACAGTGTTCAGTTAAAGCGACGGGGTGATGTTCGTCAGGCCAAGCTTTATTATCTGCGTGAACTTACTGGTCGGGCTGCTAGGATTGCAGAAAAGTTGGACAAAAAATCAGAAGCGTAAGCTGATTCGTCCTTTCAACTCTCTAGGAAGCAGCATTATGCTGCTTTCTTCCTTTTTGCTTCTTACGGCTGAAATCTCCATTATAGTTTGGAAAAATCCCTCTAAAGCTGGGCTCAATCGTCACAATTTATAACAAAAGTGAATTGCTTTGATCGTTATCCGGTCTTCTTTTCGATGGTAAAACGCAATAGACTCACAAATCAGTATCCTTGGAGACTGAAGATGAAAACACTCGCCACTCGATTATTCCTCTTAATTTTACTGGCTCCGATATCCCTCGCCGCTCAGGCGCAGGGCTTTGCGGGCCCACAGACTTTGCACGAAAAACTTGAGGCAGCCATCGTGACTGCGTCTCAAGGGCAGTTGCAAATTTTAGGAATAAAGGACACTCAGCTTGAGAATATTTTTGAAGTGGAATTAGACACCGGCGAGTTACTCTACAGTGATGTTTCCGGGGATTTTCTATTTGCTGGTGATATGTATCAAACTACTGGCACTGGGTTAATGAATTTGTCTTCCGGTACACGCCAAATTCGAACCATGGAGCGTGTTGCCAATATTCCGGAAGATCAAATGATTATCTTTAGTCCTGACGTTGAAGTGCAGGCAACTATAACCGTTTTTACTGATGTGGATTGCACTTATTGTCGGGCGCTGCATCGTGACATGGAAGATTTGTTGGCTAGAGGAATTCAGATTCGTTACTTGGCCTATCCCCGTGGTGGTGAGGTAGCGGGATCTTATGACAAGATGATTTCTGTGTGGTGCTCCGACGATCGTCAAAAATCTTTGACTCAGGCAAAGAATGGTCAAAACCTACCTGAGCGAGAGTGCGAAACACCGGTTATGACTCATTATGCGCTAGGCAATCAGATTGGCATCTCAGGAACCCCAGCTTTGATTTTTCCCGATGGTAGAGTGATACCAGGTTACATGGACGTGGAGAGATTAGTAGCTATGTTAAATATTGACTAGCCCTAAGCAAGATTAAAAAAGCCCGCAAATAGCGGGTTTTTTTTTGCTGTACTCTTATGGAACCTACTTAAGTTGGAGTGAGGTATTGGGATCACTGGGCTTATAGTCCAATTCCAGTATAATTTGCTGTTTGTTTAGCAAGGCTGATTTTTAAATCAGTCATTTAAAGGAAGGGTTGGTTGAGCGAAGTAGTCAATAAAACTTTGAACATTGGTATTTGTGGATTGGGAACAGTCGGCGGAGGTACCCTCGCTTTGCTCACAGATAATGCAGACGAGATTAGAAGACGGCTTGGCAGTGATATTAAAGTTACTCGTATTGCTACCAGAACTCTCGATGGCAAAGACCTGCATAGAGTTGAGACAGTAAGCAGCGATGTATTCGATGTAGTTAACGATGTTGACATCGATATCCTTATTGAGACCATCGGTGGTTACGATCCTGCGTTAGATGTCATAAAACGGGCCCTTTCCAAAGGGAAACATGTAGTAACTGCAAACAAGGCGTTAATCGCTGAGCATGGCAATGAGCTTTTTGAGATCGCTCAACAGAATAAAGTCGTGCTTGCGTATGAAAGCAGTGTTGCCGGCGGCATACCCATTATTAAAGCTCTTCGGGAAGGGCTAGCTGCAAACAGTATCAACTGGTTGGCAGGAATCATTAATGGCACTGGCAACTTCATTATGACAGAGATGGCGTCAAAGCAACGCCAGTTCGAAGATGTGTTAGCAGAAGCTCAAAAACTAGGTTATGCCGAGGCCGATCCGACTTTCGATATTGAAGGTATAGATGCTGCTCACAAGCTAACTATCATGGGTTCCATAGCTTTTGGCATTCCCCTTCAATTTGATAGAACTTACACCGAGGGAATAAGCCAAATTACAGCAGAGGACATTAGTTACGCTGAAGAATTGGGTTATTGCATAAAGCACTTAGGTATTGCTCGCCGCTCCGGCAAAGGTATTGAGATGCGAGTACATCCCACATTGCTTACTAAATCTCGTTTACTAGCGAATGTCGGTGGAGTTGGTAATGCAATCTTAGTCCACGGCAACAAAGTCGGTGCAACTCTTTATAACGGTGCAGGTGCTGGAGCCGAAGCCACTGCATCAGCAGTTGTGGCAGATCTAATAGATCTTTCTCGTCATTTAAACAGCGGCGCTCAGGCTCCGCTATATCCTGCTTTGGGCTATTGGGAGATGGATGAAGAAACTCCAGTCTTAGACATTGAAGATATTGAGGCTGAATACTATCTAAGAATTCCAGCTGTGGATCGGGTAGGGGTGATGGCGAAGATATCTTCAATTCTTCAAGATCATCACATAAGTATTGAAGCAGTTATTCAGAAAGAGGCAATTAGTGAAACCGTCCCAATAATAATTCTTACCCATACAGCGCAAGAGAAACAGCTAAACCAGGCTATAGCTGCGATTGAAGCATTGGATGATATAACCGGTAAGATAACTCGCATTCGGGTAGAACCATTTCACGGTGAGGCGACTTAGCGCTAAGAACAAGCCATGAAATATATAAGTACCCGCGGTGGTTGCAATCCTCAAACGTTTGAAGAAGTCTTATTGACTGGGCTGGCTCCAGACGGTGGGCTCTATGTACCACAAAGCCTGCCTTCGGTTTCCACCGACCAAATGGAGCAGTGGAAGGGTTTAAGCTATTCGGACTTGGCGTTCGAGATTGTTTCCCCTTTCGTTGATGGCGCGATTCCTGAACAAGAACTGAAACGCATCATCTATGCCAGTTATCAAGAGTTCGGTCATCCAGATGTAGCGCCCGTTTCCCAGCTAGGCCAGAACGAGTATGTGCTTGAGCTATATCACGGCCCAACCCTTGCGTTTAAAGATTTTGCCCTGCAAGTATTGGGCAGAATGTTGGA
>DFQD01000075.1:4794-4946 GCA_002377605.1 Gammaproteobacteria bacterium UBA3498
GGCGATACAGGTTCAGCAGCTTTAGAGGGCTGTCGCCACTCCGATTATGTTGACATATTTATCTTACACCCTTATCAGAGGGTGTCTGATGTGCAACGCAAACAGATGACCACGGTGTCGGGTGATAATGTTTTTAACCTGGCGGTAGAGGG
>DFQD01000075.1:5327-13420 GCA_002377605.1 Gammaproteobacteria bacterium UBA3498
ATGATCGGCAATTAGTGGCAGTTAACTCTATTAACTGGGCACGCATACTTATGCAGATCGTTTACTATTTTTATGCGGCGTTAAAATTAGGCGGTCCACAACGGAAAGTTTCTTTTTCTGTGCCTACCGGGAATTTCGGAGACATTTATGCGGGATATCTTGCAAAATGTATGGGGCTTCCAGTAGACAGGCTAATTGTTGCTACTAACAAGAATGATATTCTTCATCGGTTTCTTAGTAGCAACGAATATTCAATAGCAAAGCTTACTAAAACATTTTCTCCAAGTATGGATATTCTGGTTTCTTCGAATTTCGAGCGTTATTTATTCGATCTGTTTGATCGCGATAGTACTGCACTTGCTGCATTTATGTTTCGTTTTGGTAAAGAAATCTTGAGTGTGTCTAAGAAACAGTGGCAATCTGCTAAGGATTGTTTTGATAGCGCCAGTGTTGACGATGAGGTTACCTGTTCTGTTATTGCCGAAGTATTCAGCAGTCATGGCAAGCTATTAGATCCCCATACAGCGGTAGGGTTAAAGTCTGCACGAATATGCCGTGAACTTAAAAACGACACTGAAACTCCGATGATTACTTTAGCCACAGCGCACCCAGCGAAATTTGCCGAAGCCATTGCTGCCGCTGGACTCGATAATCCAGCTCTTCCGCAACATTTAGCGGACTTGTTTGAGCGGGAAGAATGCTACACCATCGTCGCCAACGACCTGAGCGAAGTAACAAATTTTATTAACGCAAAGGTCTGATTGCCAAATTCCATGCTGATTCAGCGCAGAGCAAGTAATCCAGATCTCAATTTCGTTGATTCCGTCCATCCTCTGCTGCAACAAGTCTATAGAAAACGTTCCATTCAATCCTCAGATGAACTTGAACTGGGTTTATCTAACCTCTTACCGCCAGATGGTTTTAAGGGTATGAATAAGGCGGTCAGCTTGTTGGTCAATTGTCTGCAAAATAAAAAGCGTATTGTAATCGTTTCAGACTTCGACGCGGATGGGGCTACTAGCTGCGTGCTGGCGATGAATGCTTTACGCCAGATGGGTGTTAGCCATGTCGATTACATTGTGCCGAATCGTTTTCAGTTCGGTTACGGATTAACTCCCGAAATAGTTGAGCTCGCTAAACACAAAAAGCCTGACTTGCTTATAACAGTCGATAACGGAATTTCCAGTATCGAAGGGGTAAGAACTGCAAATGAATTAGGCATAGAAGTTATAATTACCGACCATCATATTTCGCCAGACCAATTACCGAAAGCACAGGCAATTGTTAACCCTAATCAAGTTGATTGTACTTTTTCTAGTAAATGTATAGCCGGCGTTGGAGTTATCTTCTATGTGATGTTGGCATTACGATCAGCTCTACGAGAAATAAATTGGTTTAAAGAAAGAAATATCGAAGAGCCTAATCTTGCATCGCAACTAGATCTAGTTGCTCTTGGCACTGTGGCAGATGTGGTTGCCTTAGATCGAAATAACCGCATCCTGATTGATGAGGGATTGAAGCGAATACGAATCGGTCGGACTCGCCCAGGCATATCTGCTTTGTTACAAGTAGCCGATAGACAACCAGGTCGTCTTAGTGCTAGCGACCTTGGTTTTAGTCTTGGTCCGAGACTCAATGCAGCCGGGCGATTGGAAGATATGTCCACAGGTATTGAGTGTCTGCTAGCAGAATCTGTAAGCCAGGCTCATCCACTGGCGCTGCAACTGGATGAATTGAATCAGGATCGAAAACAGATTGAAGCTGCGATGCGGGATCAGGCATTTGCTGTGCTGAACGAAATATCTCTAGAAGAGGCATCACTACCTGCTGCCATCTGTTTATATGATGAACGCTGGCATCAAGGTGTGGTTGGTATTGTGGCATCCCGAATTAAAGACAAGTATCATCGTCCGGTTATCGCTTTTGCTCGAGCTGATGAAAAATTGGGAAAATCAGCCGAATTAAAAGGTTCAGCTCGTTCAGTAGCAGGCTTTCACATTCGTGATGCGCTAGATGCCGTTGCTACTAAGAATCCAGGATTAATTTCTAAATTTGGTGGTCATTCAATGGCGGCGGGCCTTAGTCTTGACTTAAATAACTTTGAAGAATTTCAGAAAGCTTTTGCTGCAGAGGCAGCTGCTTTGCTTTCTGATGATCAATTACAGGCAAAGATTCTCAGTGATGGAGCTGTAAAGCCTGAGTGGTTTACTTTAGAAACCGCGGCAGCTATAGATGGCGCAGGGCCTTGGGGCCAGGAATTCCCAGAACCACTTTTTGATGGTCGATTTAACCTAGTTCAACAAAGGAGAATCGGTGAGCGCCATTTAAAAATGGTTTTAAGTCCACTGCAGGATTCCCAGCGAACTGTTGATGCGATTGCATTTAATGTTTCCGACGAAGACTGGCCAGCGAAATCAGTGAGCGAAATAGAAATTGCTTACCGGATGTCAGTCAACGAATTTCGCGGAGTAATTAATTTGCAGTTAATGGTAGAAAAAATATTTGCGAGCGCCTAAAGGCTCGAATTAAGTCAGTAAAATCGTTACATGCAACTTCCTAGAATCAGGTTTTTAAATACTAGAATCGCCTCGGCATCTTTTACTTAAATTCCCTTCAGAGAAACCGCGGAAATGCCGAAACTGTCTATGAATTGGCATGACAGCAATGTGCATAATTTGTTACCTTTTGGCACAATCTGAGTCTATGGTAGCGGGTAAAATTTGCCCTAGTTCAACAGGAATCCAGCATGTCGAAAGTTGGCCTTAACATACTGATATTTATGAGCTTTATTCTTTCAGCTGTGAGTAGCTACGGGCAAGTTCATAGTACTGATCAGATAGAAGTCGAGTTGGTTTCGGAAACGACGAATGTCGTTCCTGGAGAAACTTTCTGGCTTGGCATCCGACTGGACCCAATTGAACACTGGCACACCTATTGGAAATTTGGCGGTGATAGCGGTGTCGAAACCTTCAGCAGCGAATGGGATATTCCAGAAGGAACTGTAGTTGGCGATATAGTCTGGCCTATTCCCGAATGGACTCCATTCCTAGGTAGTGAACTGGTAACCTTTACCTACGAGCGTGAAGTGTTTTTACCGTTACCTATTTATGTTCCTACTGATTACGATCAATCCACTTTTGATTTAACCACCAAAATTGATTGGCAAGTCTGTGAAGAAATCTGCATACCTGGAGATGCGGTATTTTCTCTTTCGTTGCCTGTTGGCGATGCGCTAGAAATTGATGAAAGATGGGTAGCGGGTTTTGCGGAAAGCAGAGAACTAACCCCTGCTCCATTAGACCAACATAGTCTTTTAACGCAGTTTAATGTGCATGACGACAAAATAAATGTCATGGCCCAAGCCTTTAATGGGGAGTTTGAAAACGTCGACGAAGCTTACTTCTTTCCAACTGAAAGACGCATAATGAAGTATGCGCCTTACCGCAAAGTGATGATCGATGGTGACCGAATTCAAATATCTACTGAACAACATCGCCGTTACCCTGCAGACTTAAATCAATTAGTTGGAACTTTAAAATTTATCGATGATGACGGTTCATGGCGGGCATATGATATTGCACCACGCATAACTAACATTGCCTGGGACCACAGTATCGAAGTTGAGTTTATTTCAGAAACAACAAACATCGTTCCTGGCAAGACCGCCTGGTTAGGGTTGCGTCTCAATCCTGCAGAACAATGGCATACCTATTGGAAGATGGGTGGAGATAGTGGTGAACCTACTACCTTAAGCGAATGGGAAGCACCGGAGGGAACTCAAATAGGGGAGTTGCAATTTCCTGCACCTCATTGGTTGCCGTTCTACGAAACTGATCTGGTGAATTTCGGTTACGAAGAAGAAATACTGCTACCAGTTTCGGTAACTATTCCTGAAAACTATGGAGGCGATGCAGTAGAGCTTAGCGTGCTGGCGTATTGGAATGTTTGTGAGCAGATTTGTATTCCTGGTGAGCAAAGATTGAGCCTCACCTTGCCTGTAGCAGAAGTTGCTGAGTACGATGCGGTTGCGGCAGAAATGTTTACCGCCACCCGCGAAAAATTACCGGTCGCTGATCACGACATTAAATCTATTATCGCAGTTGCAGGTGAGCGAGTAAGTCTCGGTTTTGATTCGCCCGAACCATTGTTTGAAAGCTATACAGATGCATGGTTCTTTCCTGAGCAGCGTCGCGTCATCAAGCCCGGGCCCTTACGTGATGTCACCATCCAGCAGAACTTACTGCAAATAACACATCAGCAACCGCGGCGCATGCTGACAGATCTTAGTGATATATATGGTGTATTAGTTTTAGAAAACGTGGACGGTACACGTACAGCTTATGATTTTGTAAACCCGGCAGCAGATGCAAACCTCACAACTATAACACCGCTAGCTGCGGCAAATAGCGATAGCAGCAATGGCCAAGGTGGCGGCGGCATCCTTCTTTATATGTTATTTGCCTTTTTGGGCGGCATGATTCTCAACTTGATGCCTTGTGTTTTCCCGGTGCTGTCAATTAAGGCGCTTAGTTTTGCCAATAACATAGGTGAAACTCAGTTAAAGCAGCGCATGGATGGCATTACTTATACCGCTGGAGTCATTGTTGCTTTTGTTGTTCTTGCAAGTGTTCTTATCGCATTACGCGCCGGCGGCGAAGCCATTGGTTGGGCTTTTCAATTTCAACAGCCATGGTTCCTGGCTTTTATCGTCTATCTATTCTTCCTTATGGCTTTAAGCTTGTCGGGAGTATTTGAGATTGGCGCCAGCCTAATGAATGCGGGAAGTGGACTTACCACAAAAGGCGGATACAAGGGTTCATTTTTTACCGGCGTGTTAGCCACCACAGTTGCAACTCCTTGCACGGCACCTTTCATGGGACCCGCGATCGGTTTTGCTCTTTCTCAGCCTTGGGCAATAGCAATGCTGGTGTTTGTATCTCTTGGGTTTGGTATGGCCCTACCAATACTGGTGCTCTCATTCCTGCCAGCATTGTTCCGTTATTTACCTAAACCTGGTCCGTGGATGGAAACCTTCAAGCAATTCATGGCATTTCCACTCTACGCTTCCGCGCTGTTCTTCCTATGGGTATTAGGTAACCAGGTTGGTGTCATGGGCATGTCATTAGTATTGGCAACCTGTGTTTTATTTGCTTTCGCCGCATGGTTGTATCAACGCCGCTTCTCAATGGGGCCAATTTTTCGCAGTGCGAATTATGCTGTTGGAATAGGTGCTTTTGCTATTGCGATTTATTTAACTCAGTCTCCCCTCATGCAAAGGGTTGCGACAGCAGATATTGTGCAATTAGATGAAGAAGGTAATCCGACTCAGAACTACGAAGTATTCAGCACCGTTAGACTCAATGAGTTGCAGGCAAGTGGACGTCCGGTATTTGTAAATATGACTGCAGCATGGTGCATTACATGTCTGGCTAATGAGCAAACCACTCTCGGAACTGAACGTGTGCAGCAGGCCATGGCAGACAACGATATTACTTACATGAAAGGCGATTGGACTAACGAGGACCCTGAAATAACAGCAGTCCTTGAACGATTTAATCGTCCATCAGTTCCTCTGTATGTTCTATACCCTGGTGACAACAGCAAAGAGCCAGTAATACTCCCTCAGATTCTTACACCCGGTATCGTCGCCGAAGCATTCGAATCAATATAATTTTTAACTTTTAAAAAATTATGCTGGGCTGAATCGCTTGAGGCATTGTTTGGTTTGTAGCTTTTGATCCTAATCGATGGGTATGTTTTGTAATGCTGATAGTAACTAAGTTTTTAGGAGTTCAAGGGTAGCAGGGCACTATGGAATCTTGAGTCCTGCGATTAAGATTTTCCTGAGTCGTAGACTAAAGAAGGAAGGGTATAAGAAATATGATATTCTTCTTTGATCACGTGCCCATCTGTATAAAGGTGCAAATATTTCGCCCTGGCTCTCACTGTTGTATTGCGCGGTATCAACAGGCATTTTCGCCAAGTGAAAGCAAAAGGCAATTGCTGAAGGATTGCAGAAGTGTCGAGAATTGGTAACTACACGGCAACAACAATATTCGTCGTACTTATTTTCTATCTTCTATATATAGGCAAGGATTTATTACTGCCCTTAGTCATAGCTATTGCGCTTTGGTATCTTATCATCACGCTAGGTAATTCGTTTTCGCGAATTAGATTAGGATCAATTAGTTTACCTAAGCCGATTTGTACTGTTGCCTCTTTTCTAACTTTCATTGGGTTAATTTGGTTATTGGTTAATTTCTTAAGTTCCAACGTCGATGATGTTTTAGAGGTTGCACCGATTTATCAGGAAAACCTCACCTCACGATTACAAGCGTTCTCTTTCTTCGATATAAACGAATTTGAAGGTCAAAGTTTTGGTCAGTTGTTATCAGGATGGATTGATATACCTAGCTATGCGGCTTCTGTTGCAGCTTCTCTAACCAGTATTCTGGCAAGCGGTGGCCTAATTCTGATTTATCTTGGTTTCTTATTTTTAGAGCAGGGGCATTTCAGCAAAAAGATTTCTGCATTGATTGCAGATCCGGATAAGGAGGAAGACGTTAATACAATCATCGAACGCATCAGGGACGACATTCAGAAATACATTTCTATTAAAGTATTTATTAGTTCCATGACTGGAATATTGAGCTACATCTTTTTACGAATCATGGATGTGGATTTCGCCGGAGTCTGGGGGATTACTATTTTCCTGCTAAATTTTATTCCTACTGTAGGGTCCATCGTAGCCACAATTTTCCCAGCCTTAATTACTTTGGCCCAGTCCGATGGCTATACCCTCTTTGTAATCGTGTTGAGTGGCATTGGAGTAATCCAGGTATGTATCGGCAATATTCTCGAGCCTCGCTTGATGGGCTCATCGTTCAATTTGAGCCCTATCGTAATTTTGTTGAACCTGGCTTTATGGGGATACATTTGGGATATTCCTGGGATGTTTTTATGTGTGCCATTCTTAATTATCGTGACTATTATACTTAGCCACTTTCCACATACCCGGCCTATTGCAATTATTCTTTCCAGTGATGGGCGGCTTCGGGTACCCATCGATAAAACTTTCGAATCTTTTGCCTTCAATCCATCCGGAAACTCCCTGCTATCAGCCGATGAGGAAAAGGAAGGCGAAAGCTAAAAACCCTGCAAATTCAGCGCAGTAAGCGCTATAATCGCCTGCTTTTTTTAATTGGTTGGTTAATTTCCCAGCCTCGTTAATTCTCAGGACTAAGATGAAAAGCGCGGAAATACGTCAGAGGTTTTTAGACTTCTTTGCAGCACGGGACCACGAAGTGGTTTCAAGCAGTCCGCTCGTGCCTGGAAATGATCCGACTTTGCTCTTTACCAACGCAGGTATGGTGCAATTTAAAGATACTTTCCTCGGAGATGAAAAGCGTTCCTACAATCGTGCCACTACTTCTCAGCGTTGCGTACGCGCGGGTGGGAAACACAATGATTTGGAGAATGTTGGCTATACCGCTCGTCACCATACCTTTTTCGAGATGCTGGGCAATTTTTCATTTGGCGACTATTTTAAGCGCGAGGCTATTCAATTTGCTTGGGAATTTCTGACAGTCGACTTAGGATTGCCGGCAGAAAAACTCTGGGTCACTGTGTTTGAAGACGACGATGACGCCGCTGCTCTATGGCTCGATGAAATGAATATCGACCCAAGTCGTTTTACGCGAATGGGAGAAAAAGACAATTTTTGGGCGATGGGGGATACCGGCCCCTGTGGTCCTTGCTCTGAAATTTTCTATGACCATGGTCCTGATGTTGAAGGCGGCCCTCCGGGTAGTCCTAATGAAGACGGTGATCGCTATGTCGAAATCTGGAATCTGGTTTTTATGCAGTTCGAGCGTAAAGCAGACGGTTCCATGATTCCCTTACCAAAACCTTCAGTTGATACCGGCGCGGGATTGGAGCGACTAGCTGCGGTAATGCAACAGGTCCATAGTAATTATGAAATCGATCTTTTTCAGTCGTTACTAAAAGACATTGCGTCGGTCACCGGCCAAACGGAATTAGATAACCCTTCACTAAACGTTATCGCCGATCACATTCGTTCCTGTGCTTTTCTC
>DFQD01000062.1 GCA_002377605.1 Gammaproteobacteria bacterium UBA3498
AGTAACATCGGAAATGAAACATTTGACTCAGAATTAGGCTGTAATAGAAACACATTGTTTTATGAATGGAGCACAAACGCTGGAGAAGAAAATGGAAAAAAAATTGGTTGAATTGGAAACTAAATATAGTTTTCAAGAAGATTTATTACAGAGTTTAAATGAGGCAATAGTGAAACAACAGAAAGAAATAAAGCGGTTAGGAGATGCAATTAAGCTTCTGCAAAATCAGCTAATTGATTTGGAACAGAGCTCCTATGGAAACGCTGATACTGAAATTGAAAGGCCTCCTCATTATTAGACTGTTATTTCTATGTACCAGTTAGGAAAGGCCAGGCAATAATTCTATGTCCGGGCCCTTCTTTTATCTACATTAGTCCTCCCTAAATTCCTAATAATTTATAATAAGATTGCTCTTTGCTTAAGCTTCGATTCAGCTTTCTCTTGCTAAATTGTCACCCTAACAGAGCTCTACTTACCGGAAAAAATTCCTTAGAGGGATATCCGGGGTGAAGCTATGATTATTACTTTTAATTAATAATGAGGTGCCGAAATGCAACAAAGACTAGTTGTCGCCATAGCGGGCATTTTCTTAATTATAGGAACTAAAGCGTCTGCTGAGGTCAGCTTTGAGTATGCTGATGTAATCGCTTCTAAGCCTATATATCAGGTCGTAAAGGTATTAACGCCAGAGGAGCAGTGCTGGGAAGAAGAAATAGAGGTAGATCGCTATTCTCGTCACCATCAGTCCAATACTCCGGTATTAGTCAGCACCATAATCGGGGGTGCGATCGGTAACGCTGTTGGACATAACAAGTCCAATCAGAGGGTTGGTGCCGTCCTAGGTGCCATATTGGGCCGCTCTATTGGACGTGATATGATAAATAAAAGACGTCGGTCGGATTATGTCGGGTATGAAACAACCCAACGTTGCGATACTGTTTATCAGCGGCATGAAGAAGAAAGATTGATCGGGTATCAAGTCACTTACCTGTATAACGGGGCAGAATACTCCACTCGCACTGATTCCGATCCAGGTGATCAAATTCGAATTCAGGTTAGCGTGCAATCGGTGCTGTAAATCTTTCTGGGCATAATGCTTTGCTGTTCTGTCTGGGCAATGAGGATGGTTTTGAAACAACTTGGGCTAACAATTTCTTCTGGATTATTTCTGATTAGTATGTCTGCATACAGTCATGCGCAGATAGTTCCATTGCAAATAGCACAGAATCAGTTAGACCAGGCTTCTCCAATTCAAGATCTGAGAAACAACCCTCAAACCGACGGCATAATTTCAGAAAGACAGGCAGTAAATCTAGCCAGGCAGAGATTTGCAGGTAATATCTTGCGTATTAGTTTAGTGGGCGAAGGAAATAACAAGCGTTATCAAATTCGCATGGAAAATCAAGGCAAGGTGTTTACGGTGTTCGTGCATGCGACATCCGGTCGGATTGTAAATGGGAATTAGTTAACAACACAGTAAGGCATTTGGAGGTAAGCTGATTTTGCGTTTACTGGTCGTTGAAGATGAAAGTCTATTGCGTCAACAAATAGAGCAATGCCTCTCTAAGGAAGGCTATCTTGTTAATGCAGCTGAAGACGGTAAGTCAGGTCTCTATTACGCTACCGAATACAGTTATGATGCTGCGATCATAGACCTTGGTCTGCCGGAAATTGACGGAATATCCCTCATTCAAGAAATTCGGTCTGCGGGCAAACAATTTCCTGTGTTAATTTTGACTGCCCGCGGTGATTGGCAAGACAAAGTAACTGGGCTTGATGCTGGTGCCGATGACTACGTCGTCAAGCCATTTCAGATGGAAGAGATCATCGCTCGTTTAAATGCTTTATTGCGACGAGCAGCAGGTTTCTCTAAGCCGAAATTGGAGTTTGGGCCACTCTGCCTGGATATAACCACGAAACGATTAACTGTTAACGAAGAAAGAGTCGATCTAACGGCTTATGAATATAAGATGTTGGAATATTTCATGATGCATCCTGGTCAGGTAATTTCGAAGTCAGAGTTTACGGAGCATCTTTATGCGCAGGATTATGATCGAGACAGCAATGTGCTCGAAGTATTTGTGCGTAGGTTGCGACAAAAATTGGACCCGGATCAAACTTTGAAACCAATTGAAACTGTCCGAGGACAAGGTTATCGTTTTAGTCTTTAGCAATTCCACATTAGCAACATCGCTATGTTGTTGCTAAGTTAGCAATGACGACCAAATCTACCACCGCCGATTATTCCTTGCAAACACGATTGCTTATCGTGTTCAGCATTCTGTTGGGGGTCTTTCTTTCTCTAACTGGAGTTGTTCTCGATCGTGCATTTAGCAATAGCATTGAGGCAGGAGCTCAGGACAGGCTGCAGGGACATATCTATCTTTTATTGGCAGGCGCGGATGAAGATAACGGTGAGTTCTTTTTTCTGGAAGATCTGCAGGAGCCTCGATTTGCTCAACTTGATTCCGGTCTTTACGGATTTATAAGCAATGCGGCCATCGGAGAACTTTGGCGCAGTGATTCCGCGCGCACATTTGACTTACCAGGACCGGAAATTCTGCAACAGCCCATAAATGTGGGTGAAAACAGGTTTGAACGAGTAGTAATAGAAGATGCGGAAGTCTATTTCATCTTACATTACGGGATTCAGTGGGAAGACAATAATGAATATAACTTTTCTGTTATAGAGAGTGCGGCGCCTTATTATTCGGAAATTACTAATTTCAGAACTAACCTCAGATCTTGGTTAGGCGGAGTGGCAATCGTATTGCTTCTTATCCAATTCTATGGAATGAAATGGGGGCTGTCGCCACTTCAACTCATGGAAAATGATCTAAAGGAAATAGAATCTGGCAACAAAGACAAATTGGAAGGCGACTACCCTAAAGAATTACGCGGAGTAACTGATAATTTGAATCTATTAATTGAATCAGAGCGGAAGCAGCAAAGCAGATACCGAACTACATTAGGAGATCTGGCTCACAGTTTAAAAACGCCTCTGGCTGTTATTGCTGGAGTTTTGCCCAAGCTAAAAGAAAAACACATAAGTGAATCGGAAGAACAACTTGCTTCTGTGAATGATCAATTGGATCGAATGAATCAAATCGTAAGTTATCAATTGCAGCGAGCGGTTCGTTCCAATGACGGCAACTCATTGTTAAAGCTCGTTAATGCTGCTTCTGCAATTGAGAAAGTGATAGAAGCTTTGGTAAAGGTCTATGGTGAAAAAGAAATTGAACTGGAAACACAAATAGATAAATCAGCAGTCTTTAATGGAGATGAGCGGGACTTGATGGAAGTATTAGGTAGTGTGCTCGACAATGCATTCAAATATGGTGAAAACAAAATAAGAGTTAGCTTAATTCAGACAGGTGTGAAAAATAAGGACTTAAATATCATTGTTGAAGATGACGGTCCTGGTGTGCCTGAAGATAAGCGGGAATTCATTTTGCAGAGAGGTGCCAGGGCTGATACTTTGGCTCAGGGGCAAGGGATTGGTCTTGCAGTTGTCACCGATATCGTTAGCAGTTACGGCGGCGAAATAGCTGTCGACAAGAGTGATTTAAATGGAGCTAAGATTAAAATAGTTTTTCCCAAGGATTAACTGAGATGTTAAAGAAATAAACCACCTATTACTGCGAATAGGGTCATCACGAA